>JBBRVJ010000001.1:0-81054 GCA_038246975.1 Rhodobacterales bacterium
AAGCGGTCGGCCAGGGTCGTACCCCAGCGCGTCAGATGCCCGGTGGCAGGTGCCGCCCAGAACCGCGCAATCAGGGCGCGGATCAGCAGTTGCTGAGCCAAAGACATGCGCGGGTTGGGCGGCATTTCAAAGCCGCGAAACTCCACCAGACCCAGCCGACCGGTCGGACCGTCAGGCGAATAAAGCTTGTCGATGCAAATCTCGGCGCGGTGGGTGTTGCCGGTCACATCGACCAGAAGGTTGCGCAACAGACGGTCTACCAGCCACGGCGGCGGCACAAAGCCGCGCTCGGGGTGGGGGATTTGCGCAAGCGCGATTTCCAACTCGTAAAGGCTGTCCATCCGCGCCTCGTCGATGCGCGGGGCTTGGCTGGTCGGGCCGATGAACAGGCCCGAAAACATGTATGACAGCGAGGGATGCCGCTGCCAGTGCAGGATCAGGCTGGCGAGCAAGTCAGGACGGCGCAGGAAGGGGCTGTCGGTGGGGGTGCTGCCGCCGACCACCACATGATTGCCGCCGCCCGTGCCGGTGTGGCGACCGTCGATCATGAACTTGTCGGCTCCCAGTTTCAACTGGCGGGCTTCTTCATAGACTGTCTCGGTGGTGGCCACGCATTCGTCCCAACTGTGGGCGGGGTGGATGTTGACCTCGATCACCCCCGGATCGGGGGCGACGCGGATCACGTTCAGGCGCGGGTCATAGGGCGGCGCATAGCCTTCGATATGCACAGGCAGGCCCATCGACTTGGCGGCAGCCTCGGCGGCGGCCACCAGTTCCAGATAATCCTCGACCCATTCGACCGGGGGCATGAACACACAGAGCCGCCCGTCGCGCGGCTCGACCGAAATCGCGGTGCGCACCGCACCGCCAAGCTCTGATATCGTCTGTTCAACCCGGTCTTGCACCGGCTCCGACGCGGTAAAGGCGGCGCGCTGTTGGGGCGACCAATCTGCGAAATCCGGCAGCGGGGGATGATCCTGCATCGGGTCCGACGGGCTGATGTTGGGATAGGCCATGGGGGCGACCCAAGGCAGCGCATTCAGCGGCAGGCGATAGCCTACCGGGCTGTCACCGGGGACAAGAAACAGATGCCCGCGCCGCAGCGTCCACTTTTCCGACTTCCATCCGGCCGTTGCCCGCGCTTGCCAACGTTGCACCGGCAGCACATAGCCCGAGGGTTCGGTCAGCCCGCGCCCGAACACGCGCGCCATGCGGTTGCGTTCCTCGGGGTCTTTCAGTTTCGAGTTTTCCGGCGTCACGTTTTCGGGCAGGTTGCCTTCCTTGACAATCCATTCGGCGGGGTCCTCGAAGGCGGGCAGCACATAGTCCGCCCCCAGCCCCAGTTCGCTGGCGATGGTCTGAAGAAACTGAGCCGCCTGTTCCCTGGTCGCGACCTTGCCGGTCACTTCGGGGGCGATCAGGTCGGGGTCGGTCCAGATCGGTTTGCCATCGCGCCGCCAATACAGACTGAAGGTCCAGCGCGGCAGGGTTTCGCCCGGATACCATTTGCCCTGCCCGTAATGCAGAAACCCCCCCGGCGCGAATTTGGCCTGCAAGCGTCGGATCAGCGCATCGGCGAACACGCGTTTGGTGGGACCGACCGCATCGGTGTTCCATTCCCCGGCCTCAAAATCGAGGGTGGACACAAACGTAGGCTCCCCCCCCATGGTCAGGCGCACATCGCCTTCGGCCAAGGCCGCATCGACGCGGGCCCCCAGCGCGTTCAACTGCGTCCAGGCGGCGTCCGAGAACGGCTTGGTGATGCGCGGGTGTTCGGCCACGCGCGACACCTGCATGTCAAAGGCGAACTCGGTCTCGGCATAGCTTGCCAGCCCCGAAATCGGGGCTGCGTTGCGGTAATGCGGGGTAGCGGCCAGCGGAATGTGCGATTCGCCGGTCAGCAAACCACTGGTCGGGTCCAGCCCGATCCAGCCGGCCCCCGGCAGATAGACCTCGCACCACGCATGCAGGTCGGTGAAGTCATTGACAGCCCCCACCGGGCCATCGACAGCGATCAGGTCGGGCTTCAACTGGATCAGATAGCCCGACACGAATCGCGCGGCCAGCCCCAGATGCCGCAGGATGTGGACAAGCAGCCAACTGCTGTCCCGGCATGACCCCCTGGCCGCCGCCAGCGTTTCCTCTGGCGTCTGCACGCCGGGTTCCATGCGGATGACATAGCCGATCTCGGACGCCACCCGCGCGTTCAGCCCCACGACGAAGTCGATGGTGCGCAACGGTTCGCGCGATACCGACGCCACGAATGCGGCCAACAACGGCGTGGCGGGGTCGACCGCCCTGTAAATCACCAGATCGTCAACGATATCATCGGGGTAGGCAAAGGGAAACGTCTCGGCGCTGTCCTCGACGAAAAAGTCGAACGGATTGTAGACCGACATGTCGGCCACCAGATCGACCTCGATCTTCAACTCGGTCACCGGGTCGGGAAACACATAGCGCGCCAGCCAGTTGCCATATGCATCTTGCTGATAATTCACGAAATGATTGGCCGGAGTGACCTTGAGGCTGTGCGACACCACCCGCGTGCGGCTGTGGGGCGCGGGGCGCAGACGGATGACCTGCGGGCCAAGCACCACGGGGCGGTCATAGCGGTAATGGGTCAGGTGATGGATCGAGGCTAAGATCGACATGGGACCGTTTCTGCGACAGGGAACGCGCTTTTTGTTCCACAGACAGCGGGCCAGCACCACATCAATGTCAAAAAACTGGCGTTGAGCCTCCCGTTGATCAATTTTTGCTCAAACACCGCCCGGAATTACGGCAGTCAATGCCGTCCAGTTCCAACTCTGGTCTGCTTTCAACTGGCTCAAATATCCCACCGGGCTGGATGCATTGGTACGCCGTCGATCCGGGAACAAATGTCTGCGCGGGGGTAGAACCCCCCGGTGCTTGCCGCAAAACCCTACCCCAACGCATAGCCCGCCCCGCGCACCGTGCGCAGCGGATCGTCACCGCCGAAGTTGCACAGGGCCTTTCGCAGCCGTCCGATATGGACGTCGACCGTGCGGGTATCGACATAGATGTCGCGGCCCCAGACGCGGTCCAGCAATTGCTCGCGGCTCCACACCCTGCCGGGTTTCTCCATGAAGGTGGTCAGCAGGCGAAACTCGGTCGGACCCAGTTTCAGCACCTTGTCGGCGCGGAATACGCGGTGGGTTTCGGGGTCGAGCCGGATGTCGCCCCATTCCAGCACCACGCCGACCGACGACGGCCGCACGCGGCGCAGTTGCGCGCGGACGCGGGCCATCAATTCGACGATGGAATATGGCTTGATTACATAGTCATCCGCCCCGGTTTCCAGACCGCGCACCTTGTCGACCTCTTCGGACCGGGCCGACAGCATGATGATCGGAATGCCACGGGTGTCGGCGCGCGATTTCAGGCGGCGGCAGACTTCGATGCCGCTGATGATCGGCATCATCCAGTCCAGCACGATGATGTCGGGACGCTGTTCATCGACCAGCATCAGGGCTTCCTCGCCATTGTTGGCCGAGGTGACGCGAAAGCCTTCGGCTTCCAGGTTATAGCGCAGCACTTCGCGCTGCGCCGGTTCATCCTCGACCACCAGAACCGAGGGTTGCTCCTGTGCGGCCATCGCCCTAGTCTTCGCTTGCCATGGACAGCATCAGATCGGCCTTGGGCCGCGCCTCGCCCGGCAGACTGCCGGTCACCAGATAGATCACCTGTTCGGCGATGCCGGTGGCGTGGTCGCCCACCCGTTCGATGTTCTTGGCGATGAAATGCAGGTGCATGCAGGCTGTGATGTTGCGCGGGTCCTCAAGCATGTGGGTCAGGAATTCTCGGAACAGGGCGTTGTACATCTGATCGACCTCGCGGTCGCGCAGGCGGACCTCGGCGGCGAGCCCTGCATCGCGGGCGATATAGGCGTCGAGCGCGTCCTTCAGTTGCAGTTGCACCTGTTTGGCCATCCGGCGGATCGACCCTGCGGCCCCGGCAATCGGGTTCATCTGGGCCAGCACGTTGGACCGTTTGGCCAGATTCTTGGCATAATCGCCACAGCGTTCAAGGCTTGCCGCAATCTTCATCACGGTCAGCACGGTACGCAGGTCCGTGGCGGTCGGCGAGCGCAGGGCGATCAGGCGGGCACATTCCGAGTTGACCTGTTCTTCGACCGCGTCAATCGCGGTGTCGCCGCGGCGAACGCGTTCGGCCAGTTCCTCGTCGCGCGATTCCAGCGCCAGCGCCGCATCGGACAGGGCGGTTTCCACCAGCCCGCCCATGCGCATGATCATGGCCTGCACGGCTTCCAGATCCCGGTCGAACACCGAGGTGATATGGGGGTTTTCGATCATCATCTGCTCCCTCAGCCGATCCGGCCGGAAATGTAGGACTCGGTGCGCGGGTCCTTGGGGGTCGTGAAAATCTGCCCGGTTTCGCCGTATTCGACCAGATAGCCCAAGTGAAAGAACGCGGTTTTCTGGCTGACCCGAGCCGCCTGCTGCATCGAGTGCGTGACGATCACCACCGAAAACTGGCTGCGCAATTCGCTGATCAATTCTTCGACCTGCGCCGTGGCAATCGGGTCCAGTGCCGAACACGGCTCGTCCATCAGCAGCACTTCCGGGCTGGTTGCAATCGCGCGGGCGATGCACAACCGCTGCTGTTGGCCGCCCGACAACCCGGTGCCTGGGGACTGCAAGCGGTCCTTCACCTCGTTCCAGATCGCGGCCTTCTTCAGACTGGTTTCCACGACCTCGTCCAGCTCCGCCTTGGATCTGGTCAGCCCGTGGATTTTCGGACCGTAAGCCACGTTGTCGTAGATCGACTTCGGGAACGGGTTGGGCTTTTGGAACACCATGCCGACCTTGGCGCGCAACTGCACCGGGTCCACCCGCTTGTCATAGATATCTTCGCCTTCCAGCTTGATCTCGCCGGAAACCTTGCACACCGCTATGGTGTCGTTCATCCGGTTCAAACAGCGCAGAAAGGTCGATTTCCCGCAGCCCGACGGCCCGATGAACGCCGTCACCGTCTTGTCGAGGATATCGACGTTCAGATCCTTGATCGCGTGACTGGTGCCGTAATACACCTGCACGTTGCGCGCCGAAATCTTGTTGCCTTGCGTGTCCACGTCCCGCTCCACAATGCGCATGTCGTTCATGTCTTGGTCCTTCCCGGACAGGTTACCAGCGGCGTTCAAAACGGCGGCGCAGCACGATCGCCAGCACGTTCATCGCGACGAGGAAGATAAGCAGAATGATGATCGCCCCGGAAGAGCGTTCGATGAAAGCAGGATCCGCGCGCTGCGCCCAGCCAAAAACCTGCACCGGCAACGCCGTGGCGGGGTCGAGAAAGCCTTCCGGCGGCGAGCCCGGATAGTTGTCCACAAAGGCCACCATCCCGATCAACAGCAACGGTGCGGTCTCTCCAAGCGCCGACGCCAAACCGAGGATGGTGCCGGTCAAAATCCCCGGCATCGCCAGCGGCAGAACATGATGGAACACCATCTGCATCTTTGACGCCCCGATCCCCAAAGCTGCGTCGCGGATCGACGGCGGCACGGCCTTGATGCTGGCCCGCGTGGCAATGATGATCGTGGGCAGCGTCATCAGCGTCAGCACCAACGCGCCCACAATCGTCGAGGAATTCGGCAAACCGGCGAAGTTGATGAAGATCGCCAGACCCAGAATCCCGAAGACGATCGACGGCACCGCCGCAAGGTTCGAGATGTTCACCTCGATCGCGTCCGTCCAGAAGTTCTTCGGCGCGAACTCTTCCAGATAGATCGAGGCCGCCACGCCTACCGGCACACAGGTGATCAGCACGATCAACATCATGTAGGCCGAACCAAGGATCGCCACCCCCAGACCCGCGGCTTCGGGCCGTTGGTCTGACGCGTCTGGCAGCGTGATGAAATCCCAGTTGAAAACCGATTTCAGCAGACCCGCATCTTTCAACTGGTCCGCCAGTTGCAATTGCTCGGGCGTCACGTTGCTGTCTCGCTGGGCCGTCTCCATCGTCACGCGACCCTTGAGGTAGCCGTCGATCCGCCCCGTCGCCAGAACCGTTGCGTCAATCGTCGTGCCGACGATTTCAGGGTTGGCCAGAACCAGCGCCCGCAACTTGCCCGCCGCGTCTTTCGAAATCATGTCGGCCACGTCCTTGTCGGATTGGCCGTCAACCGCAATGCCTTTCTCGGTCAACTCCTTTTGAAACGCCGCCGCCAGAACCTTGTTGTACCCCAACGTGGTGATCTTCACCATTTCGTCGCGGTTGCGGTTGCCTTGCGGGTCCAGCGTCTCGGCCGTCAACTCCATCGGAAAGCTCATCTTGGCCTGAAAGAATGCCGACACCCCGTCCGACAGGATGGTGATCAACATGAAACCCAGCGTTGCGAGGCTCAGAACGATGGCCGCAATGCCGTAAGCCTTGAACCGGCCCTCTGCCGCATTGCGCCGACGCGCAAGGGAAGTCTCGGCCATCAGGGACGTTTTCGGGCGGGCGGATGCGGGTGCGGCCATGCCGCTGGCGGTTGCGTCGGTCAATCGTATTGCTCCCGGTATTTGCGCACGACCAGCAGGGCCACGATGTTCAGGGCCAGCGTAATCACGAACAAGGACATGCCAAGGGCGAAAGCCACCAGCGTTTCAGGCGAGTTGAAATCGGTATCGCCGGTCAACTGGCCCACGATCTTTACCGTCATGGTGGTCATCGCCTCGAACGGGTTCAGGCTCAGCTTTGCCGCAGCCCCCGCCCCCATCACCACGATCATCGTCTCGCCGATGGCGCGGCTGGCAGCCATCAGACAGGCCCCGACGATCCCCGGCAGGGCCGCAGGCAACACCACCTGCCGGATCGTTTCCGACTTGGTGGCACCCAACCCCAACGACCCGTCGCGCAGCGATTGCGGCACCGAGTTAATGATATCGTCCGACAGCGAACTGATGAACGGGATGTTCAAAATGCCGATCACGATCCCGGCCGTCATCACCGACGACCCGCTGTTGCCCCAGCCCAGCGGCTCGGCAAAGTAATCGCGCAGCAACGGCCCCACCGTGACCAGCGCGAACAACCCGAACACCACGGTAGGGATGCCCGCGATCACCTCGATCAGCGGCTTGACCCAAGACCGCACTGGTCTGGACGCATATTCTGCCAAATAGATCGCTGCATAAAGCCCGATCGGCACCGACACGATCAACGAAATCAGCGTGATGTACAACGTGCCCCAGATCAGCGGCCAGATCCCCAACTCCGAGTCTCCCTGGAAGTTCGGCGACCACGTCAGGCTGAAGAAGAAATCCTGATAGGGATACTGCGAGAAAAAGTTGAACGTCTCTGTCAGCATCGAATAGACGATACCAACCGTCGTCAGGATCGCAATCGACGACGCCGCGATCAACAGCCCAAGCACAGCCTGCTCGACCCGGTTGCGCGCGCGAAAATCCTTGTTGGTGATCATCAACCCGTAGATCAGCCCGGCCACGGCAATCAGCACCACCAGAATTGTGCGTGCCATGGCACCCCAGGCGATCATCACCCGGTATTCCTGTGCGGCGGCCAAAACCTCGCGCGATACGTCCGATCCCAGTGCCACGCCGACACGCGCCAACCGATCCCGCACGTTGGTAAATTCGGTGCGGATCATGCTTGCATCTTCTTCGCTCATGACGCCCCCGGCGACGGCTGCATCCAGACCGCCCGCTACCCGGCGCACATCCGACATGACGAGCGTCATCGAACTGCCATCCGCCACCATGGACGGCGGCAACATGCCGACAATCCGGTTTTCAAGAATGAAGGGCTGGATCATCAGCCACAGCACAAGCGCCGCAAGCGCTGGTAGCAGAACCATAATCGCCCCGTGCCAACCATAATAGACCGGCAGGGAATGCAATGATTTCGGGTCGCTCTGAACCGAGGCCATCACCCGCTGGCGGCACAGCACAAAGCCCGCCAACGCCAACACGGTCACAATGACAAGCAACAAAAGAACCGACATCGGGGATCCTGTTCGCTGGAATATATACGAAGGCATCAAAAGATAGGTGGCGCCCGAAGGCACCACCTGTTGTCTGGTTTATTCCAGCGGACCCATCGGGGTCTCGGCTTCGACCATCGCTTGGGTCGCAGCCAGTTCCGGGTCCGATACCAGACCATAAGCGGCCAACGGGCCATCCGGACCGGCCATCTCGTCCGACACGAAGAACGTGATGTATTCTTTCAGGCCGGGGATCACGCCGATGTGGGCCTTCTTGACGTAGAAGAACAGCGGGCGCGACACCGGGTATTCAGCCGAGGCGATCGATTCAGCCGAAGGAACGACGCCGCCCATGGTGGCGACGCGCAGCTTGTCGGTGTTGTTCTGGTAGAACGACAGACCGAACACGCCGATTGCCGACTTGTCGGCGTCGATGCGGGCCAGAGTCTCGGTGTAGTCGCCGTCGATGTCGACCGACTTGCCGTCGGTGCGCAGTTCCATGCAGGCCTTGTCGGCGGCGGATGCCTTGGCCTTGTCGTCAGCGCCTTCGGCCACAGCGGCGAACAGGGCATGTGCGCCCGTTTCCTTGCAACCAGCGATGATCACCTTGGTGTCGAACACTTCACGGGTACCGTGCTTGGTGCCGGGGATGAACATCAGGATCGGTTGAGCCGGCAGGGCGGCGTCAACTTCGTTCCACGCGGCGTTTGCGTTTGCAACCAAAGCGCCATCCTTGGCGACCTGAGCGGCCAGTGCGCCATAGATGTGTGCCGGAGTGTATGCGAATTCCGGACCGTTCACGTCCGACGCAAACACGATGCCGTCATAGCCAAAGCGGACTTCCATCACCTCGGCCACACCGTTGGTGGCGCACAGTTCGATGTCCGACTTGGAGATGCGCGAGGACGAGTTGGCGATGTCGACGGTGTTTTCACCGACGCCTTCGCACAACTTCTTGCGACCGGCGCCCGAACCGCCGCCTTCAACGACCGGCGACGGGAAGTCGAAGTTTTCACCGAAAGCTTCGGCAACGATGGTCGAATAGGGCAGAACGGTGGACGAACCGGTGACCTGAACCTGGTCGCGCGCATGGCCGACGCCTGCCGACATGGCGACGATGGCCAGCACGGATGCGCTGATTTTCACGGATTTCATGGATCTCTCCTGAAGAGGTTTGGGCCAAACGACTCAGCCTGCGACTTTCCTAGTGGCGATGAATGTCAGGTTTGTCTCATTTTTGTAACAGTATCATGACATAGACAACCGGTGGGTTTGTTGTGTCACAAAGGTGCCGCGACGGGGATGGCCTGCACTCCATGCCGACGAAGAAAACGCCCAGACGTCCATTCCAAGCGCCCCCTCCTCCGCTTTGGGGGGGGGGAGCCTCGTCACCCTGCCGCAGCGACCGGCGTCCAGATCACGTCGTCGATGCAGGGGGCTGCAGTCGCCAGCATCACCAGCCGCTCGAACCCCAAGGCGATGCCGCTGGCGGGGGGCATGTGGGCCAGTGCGGCCAGCAAGGATTCGTCCAGCGGATAGCGGTGGCCGTAGACCCGTTCCTTTTCGTTCATTTCCGCGATGAACCGCCGCCGTTGTTCGGCAGGATCGGTCAACTCGCCAAACCCGTTGGCCAGTTCGACCCCACAGGCATAGGCTTCGAACCGCTCGGCCAGCCGGCCATCCTGCGCCAAAGGCCGCGCAAGTGCGGCTTCAGCCAGCGGATAACGGTCGAGATAGGTGATCCGGCCCAGCCCCAGATGCGGCTCGACCCGCGCCACCAAAACCTTGGCCACCATGTCGGACCATGTGTCGTCCGCTGCGGTGGTCAGCCCCGCAGCCTGCATCTGGGCACGCATTGCTATTGCATCAGTCGTGCCCCCGGACCCCAGCGTCGCCAGCAGGTCAATCCCGGCATAGAGGTCAAATGCCTCGCACACCCCCAGCCGTTCCGGTTCCAGCGCCGGGTCGCAGGTCCGGTCGCGGTAGCGCAGCAGCCCGCCGTTGGCGGCCAGCCGCAGCATGGCGGTGCAATCGTCCATCAGGACCGCGTAGTCCTCGCCCACCCGATACCATTCCAGCATGGTGAACTCGGGGCTGTGCAGCGGCCCGCGTTCGCGGTTGCGCCAGACCGGGGCGAACGCGGCAATCCGGGTCTCGCCCGCCGCCAGCAGCTTTTTCATCGCGAATTCGGGCGAGGTGTGCAGATACATCGCCCGCCCGACCCCGTCATTGCCGATGGCGGTGGTGGCAAAGCCGTGCAGATGCGCCTCGTTCCCCGGACTGACCTGCAGCGCCACCGGATCGACTTCGATGAACCCCTGTTCCGCCAGCCACCCCCGCAACCCCGCCTTGATCCGGTTGCGCGCCAGCAACAGCGGGCGGCGGTCGGCGTGGGTCTGGGGGTGCCACCAATCGGTTGCGGTCATGGCTTTGGCTTCTCTCTGGCGAATTGCGGGCAGATGCGCTAAGCGGCTCGGCAAAGCCTGCGCTGTTTACGCGGCGGGCCCCGCAACCACAAGGAACCGCTTCTGTGAAAGTCATCGCCTCGTCCTTGCGCAAGGGCAACGTCGTCGATCTGGAAGGTCGGCTGTATGTCGTCCTGAACGCCGAAAACTTCCACCCCGGCAAGGGCACGCCGACCACATCGGTGGACATGCGGCGGATTTCTGACGGGGTGAAGGTGGCGGAACGCTGGCGCACGACCGAGATGGTGGAAAAGGCCATGGTGGACGAGCGCAACTACAACTTCCTGTACGAAGACGGCGAGGGGTTTCACTTCATGGAGCCCACATCTTACGAACAGGTCGCCGTGCATCCCGATGTGGTGGGGGACCAGAAGGTGTTCCTGACCGACGGCTTGCAGGTGGCGCTCAAGACCCATGACGGCGTCGCAATCTCCATCGAATTGCCGCAGAAGGTGACCGTCGAGATCACCGAGACCGAGCCTGTGGTCAAGGGGCAGACCGCCTCGTCGTCCTACAAGCCCGCGATCTGTTCGAACGGCATCCGCGTGATGGTGCCGCCGCATATCGGGGCCGGGGTGCGGATCGTGATCAACACCGACGATTATTCCTATGTGGAACGTGCCCGCGACTGATGCTTTGACCAAACCGGAGGGAAAACGATGAAATTGCTGCGCCATGGGCCTGTAGGGGCTGAAAAACCGGGGATGCTGCACAGCGACGGCACGATCCGCGATCTGTCGGGGCTGGTGCCCGACATTGCCGGAGCGGTGCTGTCGGACGTGGGTCTGGCGATGCTGCGCGGCGTTGATGCGGGCGGGCTGCCGGTGGTGGCTGCGGGTACACGGTTGGGGCCGTGCGTGGCGGGGACCGGCAAATTCATCTGCATCGGTCTGAATTATTCCGACCATGCCGCCGAAACCGGGGCGACGGTGCCGCCAGAACCTATCATTTTCATGAAGGCCACCAGTGCGATGTGCGGGCCGAACGATCCGATCGTGATTCCCCGCACGTCCGTCAAGACCGACTGGGAGGTCGAGTTGGCGGTGATCATCGGCACGAAGGCCAAGTATGTGTCGCAGGACGAGGCTTTGGCCCATGTGGCGGGCTATGCGATTGCCAATGACGTGTCGGAACGGGCGTTTCAGACCGAACGGTCGGGTCAGTGGACCAAGGGCAAGTCCTGCGACAGTTTCGGGCAGATCGGCCCTTGGCTGGTGACGCGCGACGAGGTTGCCGATCCGCAGGATCTGGCGATGTGGCTGACGGTGGACGGCCAGACCATGCAGAACGGCACGACCCGGACGATGGTCTACGGTGTGGCCCATCTGGTCAGCTACCTGTCGCAGTTCATGACCCTGCACCCCGGCGACGTGATCTCGACCGGCACCCCGCCCGGCGTGGGTCTGGGCATGAAGCCGCCACGCTTTCTGGTCCCCGGCGAGGTGGTGGAACTTGGCATCACGGGTCTGGGCCAGCAGCGTCAAGACGTTGTGGCAGACGTTTGACGGGGTAAGGCGGTTGAAGCCGTGCGGTTGACCCCCTGCCCTTTCCTGATTCGACGGATTTGATTTCGATCAGATCCGGGCGCGCCTGACAGGGCGGGCGCACTCCCCGCGCCTGCCCCCATTTTCAAAGAGCGGCGGGCACGCAGGCCCGGCCTGATTTGTCTATTCGCCAAATCCGGCAACAAGAGGATATCCGCCCGCCCTACTTCCTCGCCCCCCCCAACCCATGTCCCCGCTCATGCCCCTGCCCCTGTGACACCTTGCTTTTTGTATGCTATTTTTAAGCCGAGCGCCCGTGGATGACCTGCCCCTCATCGCCGACCCAAGGAACGCCACATGGACCTGACTGACCCGCTTATCCTTGCCCGCATCCAATTTGCGTTCACCATCAGTTTCCATATCGTCTTTCCGGCGTTTTCCATCGGTTTGGCCAGCTATATGGCAGTGTTGAACGGGTTGCACCTGTTCACCGGGCGGCAGGTGTTTCTGGACCTGTTCAACTACTGGAAGAAGATCTTTGCCGTCGCCTTCGGCATGGGTGTCGTGTCGGGCATCGTGATGTCCTATCAGTTCGGCACGAACTGGAGCGTGTTTGCCGACAAGACCGGCCCGGTTCTGGGGCCGCTGATGGGGTATGAGGTGCTGTCGGCGTTTTTCCTTGAGGCGGGCTTTCTGGGCGTCATGCTGTTTGGCCGGGAGCGGGTGGGCGAAAAGCTGCACTTCTTTGCGACGCTGATGGTGGCGTTCGGCACGTTCATGTCGGCCTTCTGGATCCTGTCGGTAAACAGCTGGATGCAGACGCCTGCCGGGTACGGGATGAACGAGGTGGGACAGTTCATCGTGCTGGACTGGTGGGCGGTGATCTTCAATCCGTCCTTCCCGTACCGCCTGATCCACATGCTGCTGGCGGCCTATCTGACCACGGCGCTGGTCGTGGGCGGGGTCGGCGCGCTGCATCTGTTGCGCGACCGGCACGAGGCGGGCGGCAATGCCGGATCGCGGGTGATGTTTTCCATGGCGATGTGGATGCTGGCCATCGTGGCCCCGGCGCAGATTTTCATGGGCGACCTGCACGGGATCAACACACTGGAGCATCAGCCCGCCAAGGTCATGGCGATGGAGGGGCATTACGAAAGCCACCCCGACGGAGCGCCGCTGATCCTGTTCGGCATCCCGAACCCCGCGGAAAAACGGATCGACTACGCGATTGAAATCCCGAACCTTTCGTCGCTGATCCTGAAGCATGACCTGAACGCGCCTCTGGCGGGGCTGGACACCATCGACGATGACAAGGAACCGCCGGTGATGATCGTGTTCTTCAGTTTCCGCATCATGGTCGGCCTTGGGTTCGCCATGCTGGGGCTGGGAGTGTGGAGCCTTTATGCCCGGTACAAGCGCCGCCTTCATGACATGCCTTGGCTGCATCGGGCGGCGATTGCGATGGGGCCGATGGGCTTTGTCGCGGTGCTGGCGGGGTGGATCACGACCGAGGTGGGGCGTCAGCCTTATACCGTCTATGGCCTGCTGACGACCGCCGATTCTGCGTCGAGCATCGGGGCTGCGGCCATCGGGGCGTCGCTGGTCGCGTTCATCATCGTCTATTTCGCGCTGTTCGGGGCGGGGACGTTCTATATCCTGCGGTTGATGAACAAACCGCCGCATCTGAACGAACCCGGTCTGGACCCCGGAGAGCCGATCCGTGCAGGCGGCATCATGCCCGCCCCCGCGATGGACGCCAAGGGGGCCTTGCCCACCGATGGGGGGGCCACGGCATGACGTTTGACCTTCCCACCGTCTGGGCTGGGCTGGTGGCCTTTGCCGTGCTGGCCTACGTCATCCTTGACGGGTTCGATCTGGGCGTCGGCATCCTGTTCCCCTTCCTGTCCGAGGAAGAGGAACGCGACGAGATGATGAACTCGGTAGCCCCCGTCTGGGACGGCAACGAGACCTGGCTGGTGCTGGGCGGCGGCGGGTTGTTTGCGGTGTTTCCGCTGGCCTATGCGGTGATCATGCCGGCGCTTTATGCCCCGATCATCGTCATGTTGCTGGGTCTGATCTTTCGCGGCGTGTCGTTCGAGTTCCGCTGGAAAACCCGGCGGGGCAAGTCCCTGTGGGATTGGGGGTTCTTTGGCGGATCGACGCTGGCGGCCTTTGCCCAAGGGGTGGCATTGGGCGCGCTGGTGCAGGGTATTCCGGTTCAAGGGCGCGCTTATGCGGGCGGGTGGTGGGACTGGCTGACCCCGTTCAGCCTGTTCACCGGAGCGGCGCTGGTGGTGGGGTATGCGCTGCTCGGGGCGACGTGGCTGATCCTGAAAACCGAGGATCATGTTCAGAACCGCGCCTACCAGATCGCGGGAATTGTGGCCCCGGCGACGCTTGCTTTGATCGGGGTGGTAAGCCTGTGGACCCCGCTGCTGAACGCCGACTATCTGGGCCGCTGGTTCGGCTGGCCGAATACGCTGTATGCCTCGCCCATCCCGATTATGGTGGCTCTGGCCGCGTTCCTGCTGCTGCGCGGGTTGAAGGAGCGGCGCGAGTTGTCGCCGTTTCTGGCGGCGCAATCGCTGTTTGTGCTGAGTTTCATCGGGATCGGCATCAGTTTCTATCCCTATATCGTGCCCGGCAGCGTGACGATCCATGCGGCGGCGGCGCCTGACAACAGCCTGTCTTTTCTGCTGTGGGGGGCTGCGGTGCTGATCCCGCTGATCCTGATCTACACCGCCTATTCCTATTGGGTGTTTCGCGGCAAGGTGAAGGCGCATTCAGGGGGCTATCACTGATGCCCAAGCGCCGGTTCCTTTTACAACTGGGCTGGTTCGCCGCTTACTGGCTGGCCAGCATCGTGGCGCTGTCGGTGGTGGCCTATGCCATCCGGCTTGCGATCTTGTGAGGCGCCCGGACCGATCCGGAACCGCGGATTGAGCGTTTTTCGGTCCGTTGGCTGGACCCTCAGGGCGAAAGCCAACGGGTTCTTCACAATCGCAACGATGGGTCATCCGGCCGCAGGTCCCTCGGCGGGCACATCTTCACGCCCATCAAGGCGCAGACAGGCAAACCCCGCAAGAACAGGCGGGCCATGTGTTTGCAATCGCCAAAAGACCTATGGAAACATCCGCAGCCTCGACACTTCATAGCCGTTGAAGTCCAGAATCTCGCGCGCTGCCACCAACCGATCGGCTGGCAGCGCGCCGCCCCGGTTCAGGATGAAGCCAAACCGCCCCGAAGGCGTGCCGATCAGCAGCGTCCGTGCGTCGGTGTCGACCCACAGCACCCACCACGGATCGGGCATCCCCGACACCGCAAAGCGCCCCGGTCCGGTCGGCACCATCGGCCCGCCCACGACCACAGCCTGCCCCGCCAGACAGAGCCGCCCGTCGATCTGCAACCGGCCATCGCGTGCCGCAATCGCCACGTCACCACGGCGGCACCCTTCGATCACCGCTAATTCGGCGACCTGCGCCCACTGTCCGACCATCCGGTCCGCCGTCAGGACCGCACTGGAATAGATCGGCGTCTGCGGGTTGCGAAATCCCGTCACGACTGCCGGATCAGTACAGCCTACCAACAGCAAAAGCGGGATCATTCGATGCACAGCGTCACCCTCTGGCCGTTGTCTTGCAGTACCTCGTTGCACCCGAACATCGGCGATACGGGGGCGCAGGTGCGGGACCGGGCGAGGCATTGGCCCTCGCAATCGCTTTCGCGGCTGCATTGCTTGCCGCTGTCGCGCAGGGTCTGCACACAGGTCATGGTGCCTGATTGTCCGGCTCGCACCCAGGCACCCCTGGCTTTTTCACAGGCGATCTGGCCGGGGGATTTCGGGGGCGGCGGTGGGGCGGCTTCGGCTGGTTTCGCGGGTTCGGGGGTCGCGGATTCGGGGGTTGCGGGTTCTGGGGTCGCGGGTTCGGCGACGGGCTTGGGCGCGGGCGGGGCTGTTTCCGGCATTGCTGTGGCGGGGGCGTCCAGCGACGTCACCGCGATGGCCCCGACGGTGATCGGGTTGGGTGGCGGCGCGTCGCGGCCCGTCCCCGGCAGGGTCAACTGGCAGGCCGATAGCAGGCAGAAGGTCGCGATCAGGCGCAGGCGCATCGGTGTTCCCCCTCACACTCGTCCGCATCTGGACCCGATCCTGCACCGTGGTGCAAGCCTAATAGGGCTGCGGATGGGCGCGGTGGGCTCGGTCGATCTCGGCCAGAACCTCGGGTGACAAGGTCACGTCGGCGGCCCCGATGTTGACGGCCAACTGATCCGGATTGGTCGCGCCGATGATCGGGATCACCGCAAAGGGCCGCTGCCGGCAAAAGGCGATCGCCATCTGCGACGGGTCCAACCCGTGACGCGCGGCAATCCCCAGATAGGCGGCGACAGCGGGAAAGACCTGCGGCGTGATCCGCCCGCCCATCGACGGATTGACCGCACGGCGGGTGCCTTCGGGGATCACATCGCCCGCGTATTTCCCGGTCAGCATCCCCGTCGCCAGCGGCGAGAAGGCGAGCAGCGGCATGTCCTCGGCAACCGACGCCTCGGCCCAATCGCTGTCGAACTGGCGGCACAACAGCGAATATTCGTTCTGCACCGTCATCATGCGCGGCAAGCCATGCGCCTCGGCCAGATGCAGCCAACGCGCTGTGCCCCAGACCGTTTCGTTGGACAGGGCGAGGTGACGGATCTTGCCCTCGGAAATCAGGTCCTGCGCAGTTTGCAGCACCTCGACCATGTGGGCCTGATCCGCCGCGCGGTCCACTCCGCGCGGGTCATAAGTCCAGATGCCGCGAAAGTGGTAGCCGGTGCCCCGGTTCGGCCAATGCAACTGATAAAGGTCGATGTAATCGGTTTTCATCCGGGCCAGCGACGCCTCGACCGCCGCGCGCATCACCGCCCCGGTGATCGGGCGACCGCCCCCGACAGCCGCCTGCCCCCGCCCGGTGACCTTGGTCGCCAGAACCAGCCGATCCCGCCCGCCGCGCGCCGCCAGCCACGACCCGACGACCCGTTCGGTATCGCCGATGGTTTCGGCCAGCACCGGGTTGGTCGGATACATCTCGGCGGTGTCCCAGAACGTCAGGCCGTGATCCATCGCCAGATCGGCCTGCGCGTGGCCTTCGCTTTCCGTGTTCTGGCTGCCCCAGGTCATGGTGCCAAGGCACAGGGCGGAAACGGTCAGGCCGGTCTGGCCAAGCGGGACAAGCTGCATCGCGGGTATCCTTTCGGGGTTGGCGGCACCCTAGCGGATGATCGCGCGGCGGCAAGGGGGACGCTACTGGTCACGGGTTGGACCATGCGCTAAACCGGGCGCACATCGACAAAAGGCGCGCCATGGCACGGATTCTGATCACCTCGGCCATTCCCTATATCAACGGGATCAAGCATCTGGGCAACCTTGTGGGCAGCCAGTTGCCCGCCGATCTGTATGCCCGCTACATGCGCGCGCGGGGGCACGAGGTGCTTTTCCTGTGCGCCACGGATGAACATGGCACCCCGTCCGAGCTTGCCGCCGCCAAGGCGGGCAAGCCGGTGGACGTGTATTGCGCCGAAATGCACGCCGTGCAGGCCGGGATTGCGCGCGGGTTCCGCCTGTCGTTCGACCATTTCGGGCGGTCGTCCAGCGCGCGCAACCGGGTGCTGACCCAGCATTTCGCGGGCGCTTTGGACGCGGCGGGGCTGATTGCCGAGGTTGTGCAGCAGCAAGTTTTCTCGATTGCCGACAACCGCTTCCTGCCCGACCGCTATATCACCGGGACCTGTCCGAACTGCGGATACACCGCCGCGCGCGGCGATCAGTGCGAGAATTGCACCAAGCAGTTGGACCCGACCGACCTGATCAACCCGCGATCCACCATCTCGGGGTCAACCGATCTGGAACTGCGCGACACCAGGCATCTGTTCCTGCGCCAGCGGGCCTTGCGCGACCGGCTGTCCGCGTGGATCGACAGCAAGACGGAATGGCCGGTCCTGACCACCTCGATTGCCCGGAAATGGCTGAACGACGGCGACGGGTTGCAAGACAGGGGCATCACCCGCGATCTGTTCTGGGGTGTGCCGGTCAAAAAAGGCACCGAAGATTGGCCGGGGATGGAGGGCAAGGTGTTCTACGTCTGGTTCGACGCCCCCATCGAATACATCGCCTGCGCCGCCGAATGGGCCGATGCGACGGGCCAGCCCGATGCCGCGTGGCAACGCTGGTGGCGCACCGATCTGGGAGCGGATGATGTCCGCTATGTCCAGTTCATGGGAAAGGACAACGTGCCCTTTCATACCCTGTCGTTCCCCGCCACGATCATGGGATCGGGCGAGCCGTGGAAGCTGGTCGATTACATCAAGTCGTTCAATTACCTGAATTACGATGGCGGCCAGTTCAGCACTTCTGCCGGGCGCGGCGTGTTCATGGATCAGGCGCTGTCGATCCTGCCGTCGGATTACTGGCGCTGGTGGCTGTTGTCGCACGCCCCCGAGAACAGCGATTCCGAGTTTACCTGGGCGAATTTCCAGACCGATGTGAACAAGGATCTGGCCGATGTGCTGGGCAACCTGGTCAGCCGCGTCACCAAATTCGCCGTTGCCAAGTTTGGCGACACGCTGCCTGCTGGGGGTGCGTGGGGCGCGCGTGAGATGCGTCTGGTGGCCGATCTGACTGCCGGACTTGCCGCCTATGAGGCAATGATGGATGCGATGGAGGTTCGCAAGGCCGCCGCCGAATTGCGCGCGCTGTGGGTGCTGGGCAACGAATACCTGCAAGCCGCAGCGCCGTGGACCGTGGTCAAGACCGACCCCGGACAGGCGGCTGCGATGATCCGGCTGGCGATGAACCTGATCCGCGTGTTCGCCGTGACCTCACAGCCTTTCATCCCAGATGCGGCGGAGGCGATGATGGCGGCGCTGAAAACCGATGACTGGTCATGGCCCGCCGATATGGCTCAGGCATTGCTGACCCTGCCTGCGGGGCACGGGTTTGCCGTGCCGGAAAACCTGTTCCGCAAGATCACCGACGAGGAGAGGGTGGACTGGCAAACCCGGTTTTCGGGTGCGCGCACTTGATCTGGCGGAAAAAATTCCTGTCCGGCACTGTGACGCCGCATCATCATATCGGCGGAAATCGCCGCAGGACGTCATTTGTCACTGGCATGTCATCAAACTCGGATTTACAGCTTTTCTAACGAAGAGTTTCAGCAAAGGCGCAAGCAATGGCTCCCGACGGACAGATCATCGCCCCCAACTGCTATGATGCGGACCCTATCCCCGATGCGGCGCGGGCCGAAATCGACAGGCTGCTGACCTCGGGCGATCTGTTCCGCTACACGGCGGCCGAAGGTGCCCCGGTCGCGCTTTTGGAACAGGAATTCGCCGACCTGCTGGGCGCGCGCTATGCGCTGGCGGTGGCGTCGTGTTCGGCGGCGCTGTTCTTGTCGCTCAAGGCGCTGGACCTGCCACGCGGCGCCCGCGTTCTGATCCCGGCGTTTACCTTTGCCGCCGTGCCGTCTGCGGTGGTCCATGCCGACTGCGTGCCGGTTCTGGTCGAAGTGGGCGAGAATTACCGCGTCGACATGGAGGATTTCGCGGCCAAGCTGGGCGACGCGCAGGCGGTTCTGATCAGCCACATGCGTGGTCACACGTCGGACATGGACGCGATCATGGCGCTGTGCAATGCGGCGGATATTCCGGTGATCGAGGATGCGGCGCATTCGCTGGGCACGACGTGGAACGGGCGCAACATCGGGACCATCGGCAAGGTCGGATGCTTTTCGTTCCAGTCCTACAAGCTGGTGAACGCGGGCGAAGGCGGCATCCTGATCACCGACGATCCCGAACTTGCGGCCCGCGCGGTCATCATGTCGGGCGCCTACGAGACCAACTGGAAAAAACATCCGGGCATGCAGAACAGCTATATGCTGTGGCAAAACAAACTGCCGCTTTACAACATGCGGATGCAGAACCTGTCGGCAGCGGTGATCCGCCCGCAACTGGAGCTGGTGGCCGAGCGGGTCGAAAAGGGCCGGTTCAACCACGACCATGTGGCCGATCAATTGAACATGTCGGAATGGCTGGACGTTCCGCCCCCGCTGGCCCCCGAATTGCGCGCGCCCGATTCCATTCAGTTCAATCTGGTCGGCGAATGGACCGATGCCGAGGCGCTGGACTTTCAGGCGCAAGCCAAGCGGCGCGGCGTGACGGTGCAGGTGTTCGGCCTTTCGGACGGCAACGCGCGGGCCTTCTGGAACTGGCAGTTTCTGGGCGACGCCCCGGAATTGCCGCGCACGCGAGCAATGCTGATGCGGGCCTGTGACGTCCGCCTGCCGACGCGGTTGTCACGCGACGATCTGGATTACATTGCGACGGCCATTCTGGATGCAGCGGTTTCGGCGAAACTGTAAGCGGCGGTCTGGTGGACAAGCCGGGGGGTTTCACACCCCCCGGACCCCCCGTGGGATATTTGGGGACAGAAAATGGGGGGCGGGTTACAGGACCCTGAGCGCGCCTTCGACCCATGGCCACGTCTTGACGGCGGGGGACACCACCTGTTCCGCAATCAGGCCGCGCAGGCGGGTGGCCATCTGGCCCGGCACGTCGCGCAGCACACCTGCCCGTGCCGACAAGGACAACGTGCGGTCCAGCGGGGCAAAGGGCAGCGGCTGCACGTCGATGGCTTTTGCGAACCGGGCAGCATGGTGCAGGGCCAGCGGGGTCAGGATCGTCCACCCCGCCCCGCCCGCCACCATCGCCAGGATGGCATGATAACTGTCGAGTTCGAAGCGGTGTTGCAGGCGCAGGTTTTGCCGCGCCAGATGACTGGCAATCTGCCGCCCCATCAGATGCCGCGCGGTATATTGGATCAGCGGCAGGTCCAAAGGCTTGGCCCCTTTGGGCACTACGGCGACAAAGGGTTCGGCCATCAGCGGATGTACCTCGCGCCAGCCGTCATCGGCGCCTTCGGAGCCGAGGTCGGCCGCAACCACGATGTCGAGCGCGCGGGCCTCCAACTGGTCCAGCAGACGGTGACTGGCCCCGGTTTCCAGCAGGAAACGGCAGCCGCGCAGGTCTTCGGCCAGACCTGACAGCAGGCGGGGCGTCACTTCGGCATCGAAATCCTCGATCATCCCCAGCCGGAGCGTGGTCAGCGCCGACATGTCGGCCACGGCCAGTTCGGCCCGCGCCTCGGCTTCGGCATTCAGGATCACCTGCGCGTGGCGGCGGAACATCGCGCCTGCGGGCGTTACGCGCATCGGGCGCGCGCCCCGGTCGAGCAGGCCAGCGCCCAGTGCCGCCTCGATGCCCGCCAGTTGCTGACTGATCGCCGAGGGGCTGACGCCAAGGCGGCGGGCGGCTGCGGAGATCGAGCCTTCTTCGGCCACCGCCAGAAAGACCTCGATCCCCCACAGCGTGACCCGGCCTTGTGGTTCCCCCATGCTCCGGCCTTACAGTTTTGACAGCTTTCGCTGCATTTCGGCCAGTTGCTTCTTGATATCGGCCAGTTCTTCGGCGGCGGGATCGGCGGTTTCCTCCTTGGGGGCTGCGGCGGACCAGCCCGGCATCCCCACCATCATGGTTTTCAGAAATGCCTCTTGCTGTTTGCGCATCGCCTCGAACCCCGGGACGGCGGCCAGCGGGTTCGGGATCGCAGTCAGGTTTTCGACCATCTTGGCCTGACCTTCACGCAGCATGTCAAAACTCGCGGTCAGAAATTGCGGCATCACCGCCTGCATGTTGGTGGCATAGGAGCGCACGAGGTCAGTCAGAACCGTGGTAGGCAACACGGTGTGGCCCTTGCTTTCGTGTTCGGCCACGATCTGCAACAGATACTGCCGCGTCAGGTCATCGCCCGACTTTAGGTCGACGATCTGCACTTCGCGCCCCGACCGGATGAACCCCGCAATATCCTCGATCGTCACATAGTCCGAGGTTTCGGTGTTATACAGACGGCGGCTGGCATATCGCTTGATCAGCAGCGGCTTGGCAGTATCGGCCATCCCGGCCCCTCCCATCATGTTGCAGCGCAGAGAAGTCTAGGGCAGGTGCGGCGAAAAAGAAAGGGCGGGCAGCAGGTTCACCCTGCGCCCGCCCAAAGCCCGTTGAAAAGGCTTTTCAGATTGTCAGATCACTTGGCAGCGGTCGCGACTTTTTTCGCGGCGGCGGTGACTTCGGTGGTGGCCTTCTGAGCTACGGCGGTGACCTCGGTCGACATGTCCTTGCCGGCAGCCAGCATCAGTTCCACGGTCTCCATCTGTACTTTTTTCGCCACTTCGGCGAAAGCGGCCATGTTTTCAGCGGCCATCTCGGCAGCAGCCGACGCAAAGTCGGTGGCGGCTTTGGTGTAGTCAGTCGGTTCGGTCTTGGCTTTGGAGGCGTCGGCCAGTTTGGCGATCGTCTCTTTTGCCCATTTGGTCGAAATCTCGGTCGACTTTTCCGCAGCGGCCAATGCCACCGAGGTCAGTTTTTCACCGAATGCGGCCTGGGTCTTGAATGCGTTCTGGAACGCGGACGCATCAACCGGGAACGAGGCCATCATGTCCTGCATCACTTTGGCGAAATCGGGGGTCTTGTTCATCGGGGTCACTCCTGAGAGAGGGGGGAGCGCGGTTTCTCGGCGCTCGGTTTCTGTGCTTCTGATATAGATGCTGCACCGCAGCATCGCAAGGGTCTTTCTGCGGTGCAGCATAACTTCTGGTTGCACCTGCCAGAGCGCGGATCCACAAGACAGATCAGAAACCTGGGTCAGCCGTCACATAACGGCCGGGGGCCGGGGTGGGGTCGGCAAGTGCGGAATCATCGGGCTGTCGCGCGGCAATCTGGGACCCGGACCGCGCCGCAAGCCAGTCTGCCCAGCGCGGCCACCAGCTTGCCTTGTGAAACTCTGCCACCGCTTTCCATTCCTCGGGCGTGGTCAGGGCAGTCGTGCTGGTATAATGGCCGTACTTGCCTTTGGCGGGTGGATTGACGATCCCCGCGATATGCCCGGACTGCGCGAGGATGAAGGTCTTGTCGCCCGATCCCATCTGCCGGACGCCGTTGAAACTGGCTTTCCACGGCGCGATGTGGTCGGTTTCGCAGGCAATCGCACAGACCGGCAGGGTGATGTCGGCCAGCGACGCCGTCTGACCCATAACCGGAAAAGTTCCTTTGGCAAAGCCGTCCTGCTGGCACAACCCGCGCAGATATTCGACCGCCATCCGGCCCGGCAGGTTGGTGCCGTCACCATTCCAATACAGCAGATCAAACGCGGGCGGCGCCTCGCCCAGCATGTAGCTGCGAATGGCGGGTTGGTAGATCAGGTCGTTGGACCGCAGAAAACTGAAGGTCCGCGACATGAAGGTTTTCGCCATGACGCCGTCCACCGCCACCTGCCGTTCGATCCCGTCGACAAAGTCGTTGTCAAGGAACACCCCCACTTCACCCGAGTCCGAAAAATCGGTCATGGTGGTAAAGAAGGTGGCCGAAGCGACCGAAGTGTCACCCGCACGCTGCAAGTGCGAAAGCGTCAGACCCAAAGTTGTACCGGCAATGCAATAACCCACGACGTTGATCTGCGGCTGCGCCGTGGCGCGCCGCACCTCGGCCATCGCACGCAGAAAACCGTCGCGAATATAGTTGTCCATCCCGATCTGGGCATAGCTCGCATCCGGGTTGACCCACGAGACGACAAACAGGGTGAACCCCTGGTCGACAATCCACTTGATCAGACTGTTTTCCGGTTTCAGGTCCAGCACGTAGAACTTGTTGATCCAGGGCGGAAAGATCAGAAGGGGCAGAGTGTGCACCGTTTCGGTGGTCGGCGCATACTGGATCAGTTCAAAAAGAGAATTGCGATAGACCACCTGCCCCGGCGTAGTGGCAAGGTTTCGGCCGACCTGAAACGCAGATGGGTCGGCCAGCGTCACCGTCAATTCGCCCGCATGCGCCTCGACGTCGCGCACCAGGTTCTCCAGCCCCTGCACCAGACTTTCGCCATCGGTCGCCACGGCCTTTTCCAGCGCGTCGGGGTTGGTCGCCAGAAAGTTGGTCGGCGCGAACATGTCGACGATCTGTCTGGTAAAATACTCGACCCGCTTGCGTTCGGCCGGGTCCAGCGTGTCAAGGTCGGTCAGGGCGGTCGAGACCGCCTCGGCGTTCAACTGGTATTGCTGCTTGAGGAAGTTGAACATCGGATGCGTGTCCCACAGCGGATTGGCGAATCGCCTGTCCTTGGGGCCGGGGTCGGCGGGGGCCTTGAACTCGCCGTGCAACAGGGGTTGCTGCGCTGCAACGTAATGGGTCAGCGTCTTGCCCCAGAAGCCGATCTGCTGTTCCAGAATCCGCGCGGGATTCTGCATCATTTCGGTCATATAGGCCGCCGTCGCCTTCAGATAAACCTCCTGGTTGGGGGCCGCCAGCGCCGAATCGGCGGGTTTGCGGGCGGCAAAGGCCCGGATCAGGCGGTCCGACAACTCTTCCATCCGGGCGATGTTGGCCTGCAGGATCAAAGCACGGGCCTTTGCCTGATTCTCTTTGGTTGTCATGGTCGCGATACATCCCTATCCTTGCTGCAAGTGCAGCATTGTGACGCCTGTTCCGGGGGCACGTCCCGCACGAGCCGCACGCCCAACCGGGCCGGGAGACACGATGAAGTATATGTTGACCTACGACCTGATGGAAAGCATGCGCAACACCAATGCGCTGATGGGCGCTGCAGCGCGCACGATGGCATCCTATCCGGCCTTTGCGCTGTCGCTGAACCCGATGCTGCCGCTGATCGCTGCCTGGGGCTCTGTAACGGAGCGCAGCTTTGAACGGATGGTGGCGAAACCGGACTGGGGCATCCGGTCAATCGTCGGGCCAGACGGGCAGGACCATCTGGTCGACGTGCAGACCGTGGTCAGCAAACCGTTCGGCAGCCTGATCCGCTTTTTTGTCCGCCGCCGCCCGCCGACCGGGCGCACCGTGCTGCTGGTGGCCCCGATGTCGGGTCATTATGCCACGCTGTTGCGGTCGACGGTGTCGTCCCTGCTGCCCGACTGCGATGTCTATGTGACCGACTGGCACAACGCGCGCGACATTCCGGTGTCGGTGGGCAAGTTCGATATCGAGGATTACACGCTGTATCTGGTCGATTTCATGCGGCACCTTGGCCCGGAAACCCATGTGATCGCCGTCTGCCAGCCTGCCCCGCTGGCACTTGCCGCGACTGCTTATCTGGCGGCAGAGGACCCCAAGGCCCAGCCGTGCAGTCTGACGCTGATCGGCGGACCGGTCGACCCCGATGCGGCGGCGACCGATGTGACCGACTTCGGCAGCCGCATCACGATGGGCCAGTTGGAACAGATCGCCGTGCAGCGCGTCGGGTTCAAGTACAAGGGGGTCGGGCGTCTGGTCTATCCGGGTCTGTTGCAGTTGCAGTCCTTCATCTCGATGAACGCCGAACGCCATTCCAAGGCGTTTTCCGAACAGATCCTGCGCGCCGCGCGGGGCGAGGCGTCGGATCACGATGCGCACAACCGGTTTTATGATGAATATCTTGCGGTGATGGACATGACGGCGGAGTTTTATCTGTCGACCGTCGAGCGCATCTTCAAGAACGGCGAAATTGCGAAGAACAGGTTCGTGGTGGGCGGCAAGCAGGTGGACATCGGGGCGATCACCGATGTGTCCGTGATGACGGTCGAAGGGGCCGAGGATGACATCTCTGCCCCTGGCCAATGCGTAGCGGCGCTTGCCCTGCTGTCCGGCCTTCCGGAAGCCAAGAAAGCCCATCATCTGGAACCGGGGGCGGGCCACTATGGCATCTTTGCCGGCAAAAGCTGGCGGTTGAACATCCGGCCGCTGGTGCTGGGGTTCATCGACCGGGCGTCGGGCGAGGGCAGGACGGCGAAGAAGCCGCCGGGCACGGCCAATGGCAAGATCAGCCTCGCCTCATCGCAGTAGGGCCGGGCTGCAACCCCGATCATCGCGCGGACCCCACCGTCGCGCGCGATTAGCGCAAGAGCATCGGCCCGTTCAGGAAAGCGTCAAGCGCGGCGGTTACCGCCTCGGGTTGCTCCAATGACGGCAGATGGCCTGCGTCGGGGATGGTCTGCATCTTGCCGAACGGCATCAGCCCCGCGGTAAATTCCTGCCTTCGCAACGGCACCAGCGTGTCCAGCGCCCCTGCCAGGATCAGCGCGGGGATTTTCACCTTGCGCATGGTTTTTTGCTGATCCGGTCTGCGCTGCAAGGCGCGCGATTGGCGCAGGAACACGCCCTCGCCCAGACCCAGCGCCATGTCGCGCACCAAGGCCAGAACGTCCTCGCGCCACGGGCTGCAGGCCAAAGCGGTGGCGGGGATTTCTTCGCGCATCGCCTCGGCCAGTCGCCCCGACCGCGCGGCCACGATCCGCGCTTCACGCGCTGCGGCCGCCTGTGGTGGTTCGGCCAGCGGGTCGGTCGCCATCAGAACCACCCGCGTCACCCGGTCCGGCGCGCGGCGCACCACGTCCAGCGCGACCTCACCGCCCAAGCCATGGCCGATCAGCGCGAACTTGGCCGGGGCCGAGGCCAGCACGAACGCGCTCAACGCCTCGACCGTGTCGGCTTGGGTCACCAAGCTGACCTGCATCGCCCGCGCCGCCCCCAAAGCCACGATCTGCGGCAGGAACAGGCGCGCATCGGCCATCAGACCGGGGATCAGGACCAGCGGTTCGTGCATCTAAAGGCCAATCGCCCAGTCCAGAATCAGCGCCACCACAGGCTCGGTCTGACCCGGCGACAGGATATCGCCTGCAATCACATGGGAGTATGCATCATCCCCCGCCGTCATCTCGCGCAGCGCCTCGGTCGTGGGGCCGCCCCAGGCCTTGGCGACCGGAGAAATCGCTGCAGGATCAACCACCTGATCCGCCAGCGCATAGATCAACAGCGCGGGCATCCTGGCCACGGAATAGTCCAGCCCCCGCGCATGGGCGGCCGTTGCGGCCAGCGGGAACAGCGCCGTGGTCGGATAAGACGTCGTCCAGTATTTCGCCTGTTCGGCATTGGCGGGCGCAAAGCTGCGGGTCGCACCCGCCACAACCGGGGCCCACCACCGCGCCAAGGGCAAGTCCAGCAGGAACGCCGCCGGGCTGTTCAGCGCAAAGTTGGGGCTGATCATCACTACCCCGGCCAAGTCCTTGGACAGTACCGGGTCCGTCGCCGCAATCGCCGCCAGTGTAGCCCCGGTCGAGGTAGAGATGATCAGCACCCGCTCGCCGATCCGCCGCCCCACCGCCATCGCCTCGGCCACATCCTCGATCCAGTCACCCGCCACGGGTTCAGCCATCGCGGCACTTCCCCGGCCGTGCCCCGCAAGCCGGGTGAAGAACAGGTTCGCGCCCAACACCTTGGCGACCTCGTCCGGCACCGGGCGAATTTCTTCGGACGTCGCCGAAAAGCCGTGCAGGTAAACCACCGCCAGCGGGGTCTTTGCCCCTTTGGCTCCGGCCCAGATCACCCGCTTGGCAACCCCCGGCACGATATCGGGATAAGCCGCTTCGCGCGCGGCAAGCCACGCATCCACATCCGCCCCGACCGATGCGTCGTCGAACGCAATCGCCCGGTCCACCGGTTCGCGCGGCGCGAACAGCCAGACGGCAAGGCCCACCCCGACCAGCGCCAACAGAACCCGCCCGACCCACTTGCCCGCAGCCCGCATCACACGCCCCCCGAAACCTGTTCCACCGCCTGCCCGATCATCGCCAGACACGCCGCACTTGAAAAGCGGTGATCCGCGCCCTTGACCAGTGTCAGCCGAATATCCGACCCTGTCGCATGGTCGAGCAGCCGCAACGCCCGTTCCATCGGCACATCCACATCTGCCGTGCCCTGCAACATCCTGACCGGAAACGGCAAGGCCAGCGGCGCGCGCAGCACCAGATGCCGCCGCCCATCTTCAATCAGTCGCCGGGTGATCCGGTAGGGCGCGCCATAATCAGAGGGCAGATCGACAAACCCGCCCGCCAGCGTCGACTTCTGCGCGTTGGAAAACCCGGCCCACATGCTGTCTTCGGTGAAATCGGGTGCAGCAGCTATCGTCACCAGCCCCGCCACCCGGTCCGGCATGGCGCGGGCCAGCAGCAACGCGATCCAGCCGCCCATGGATGACCCGACCAGAACCTGCGGCCCGGTGCACAACGCCAGCACCGCCAAAGCGTCCTGAACCCAGTCCCCAATGCACCCGTCCTCGAACGCGCCGCCCGACCCGCCATGCCCCGAATAGTCGAACCGCAAGAACGCGCGGCCCTGCGCCTGCGCCCAGTCGGCCAGAAACATCGCCTTGGTGCCGCCCATGTCGGATTTGAACCCGCCCAGAAACATCACCCCAGGACCCGCGCCTGCGGTCTGATGATAGGCAATCCGGCGGCCCTGCGGCGTGGTCAAATGATGCGGCTTGGCCATGATGCCCCCCCCTTTGGCCCCCGCTATACCGAGCCCATGTTGACAAGACCATGGCCGCAACGCAGAACTCCGCCCACATAACCCGCAACCGGGCGTTTCGTAGACGCCAAACCGACGAGGATGCCTTTGATGGCCCAGATCACTCTGACATTTCCCGATGGCAACCAGCGCAGCTATGCGGCGGGCACGACGTCGGCCGAGGTTGCCGCCTCCATCGCCCCCGGTCTGGCGAAAAAGGCCATCTCCGCCAGCATAAACGGCGCGCATTACGACCTTGCATGGCCGATCCCCACCGATGCGAAAATCGCCATCAACACGCTGGCCGATGACGCCGCAGCCTTGGAACTGATCCGCCACGACTGCGCCCACATCATGGCCCGCGCCGTGCAGGATATCTGGCCGGATGCACGCGTCACCATCGGCCCGGTACGCGACTACGGCTGGTTCTATGACTTCGACCGGGCCGAGCCGTTCACCCCCGAAGACCTTGGCCAGATCGAGGCGCGGATGAAGCAGATCATCAACGCCCGTGATCCGGTGCGCACCGAGGTTTGGGACCGCGCCCGCGCCATCGCCTATTACGAACAGCGCGGCGAGCCGTACAAGCTGGAACTCATCGCCCGCATTCCCGAGGATCAGGATTTGCGAATGTACTGGCACGGCCCTTGGCAGGATCTGTGCCGGGGCCCGCATCTGCAACACACGGGCCAAGTTCCCGCAGATGGCTTCAAGCTGACGTCGATTGCCGGGGCCTATTGGCTTGGGGATTCCACGCGCCCCATGCTGCAACGCATCTACGGCATCGCCTTCAGAAACCGTGACGACCTCAAGGCGCACATGACCATGCTGGAGGAGGCCGCCAAACGCGACCATCGCAAGCTTGGCCGCGAAATGGACCTGTTCCACATGCAGGAAGAGGCACCGGGGCAGATTTTCTGGCACCCCAACGGCTGGAACATCTATGTGGCGCTGCAAGACTACATGCGCCGCCGACAGCGCGCCGATGGCTATGTCGAGGTGAACACGCCGCAAGTGGTGAACCGCAAGCTGTGGGAGGCGTCGGGCCACTGGGACAACTATCGCGAACACATGTTCCTCGTCGAAGTCGACGAAGAAGGCGCGCGGGAAAAGGTGATCAACGCGCTCAAGCCGATGAACTGCCCTTGCCACGTGCAGATCTTCAATGTCGGGCTGAAATCCTACCGCGATCTGCCGATCCGCATGGCCGAATTCGGCTCTTGCGCGCGTTATGAACCCTCGGGGGCGTTGCACGGCATCATGCGGGTGCGCGGGTTCACCCAGGACGACGCGCATATCTTCTGCACGTTGGAACAGGTGGAAGCAGAGTCTAAAAAATTCATCGAGTTTCTGGCGCGGGTCTATGCCGACCTCGGGTTCGACAAATGGCGCGTGAAACTGTCGACGCGACCGGAAAAGCGCGTGGGCAGCGACGAGATGTGGGACCGGATGGAAGCAGCCCTTGCCAACGCCTGCAGCGCCGCCGGGCACGCCTTTACCATCTTCCCCGGCGAAGGTGCGTTTTACGCGCCCAAGCTGGAATTCGTACTGACCGACGCGATCGGGCGCGACTGGCAATGCGGCACGCTGCAACTGGACCCCAACCTGCCGGAACGGCTGGGCGCGCAGTTTGTCGGCGAAGATGGCGCACGTCATACGCCTTTCATGCTGCACCGCGCCTGTCTGGGCAGTTTCGAGCGGTTCATCGGCATCCTGATCGAAAGCTTTGCGGGCAAACTGCCGTTCTGGATCGCCCCGCGCCAGATCGTCGTCGCCTCCATCGTGTCGGACGCCGACCCCTTTGTGCGCGAAGTCGTCGAAACCCTGCGCGCGCGCGGACTGCGGGCAGAGGCGGATGTTCGCAACGAAAAGATCAACTACAAGGTCCGCGAACACTCGGTCGGCAAGGTTCCGGTGATCCTTGCCATCGGCATGAAGGAGGTCGCAGATCGGACAGTGTCGATCCGCCGTTTGGGTGAAACAATAACCCAGACGATTTCGTTACAGGCCATGGTCGACGAATTGGTGGCCGAAGGCATTCCGCCCGACCTGCGCGGCCCGGCAACGCTTTGATTGCAGAACCAAAAATGCTGGGCCCTCCGGCGCGATTGAAATTTTCGTGATCGACATGTCGAGGAGCATGATTGTTTCACCCGGTCACAGCCCTGTGGGCCTCTGCCGCCAGCGTTGAGCGATGACAGAAGCCTGCGCTACATTCCCATCATCGCAACAAAAGCGATCCAGACACCCCAACAAAGAGGAAATCCACATGTCCATCCATCTGAAATCCTTCGCCGTCGCCGGCGCTTTCGCAGCGGCCTTGTCGGCTGTCGCCGTCCCTGCTTCGGCCGCCGGAAACGAAAAGTGCTTTGGCGTGGCGCTGGCCGGCAAGAACGACTGTGCTGCCGGTGCAGGCACCACCTGCGCTGGCACCTCGAAGGTCGATTATCAGGGTGACGCCTGGAAACTGGTCCCGGCCGGTACCTGCGTCACGATGGAAAAGGACGGCGGCCGTACGGGCTCGCTGACCGCGCTCGACCGTGATCTCAAGTCCTGATCTAAACTGCCCCTCCGGCCCCGGGCCGGGGGGGCACCTCCCCAAAGGAGCCGCACGATGTTCGACGCCGCCCGCCTCACCCTGCCCAACCTCCCCGGCGTCGGCTACAAACCGCAACATTTTTCGGCAATCCTTGCCAACGCGGCCCCGGTCGGCTGGCTCGAGATTCACGCCGAAAACTACATGGGCGGCGGCGGGCGGCCTTTGGCCCAACTGCGCCATCTGGCCGAGCGGTTTGCGATCTCGGTGCATGGCGTGGGTCTGTCGATCGGCGGCGAGGGGCCGCTGGACCAAGACCACCTGAACCGTCTGAAAACCCTGTGCGACTGGCTGCAACCGGCCAGCTTTTCCGAACATCTGGCATGGTCCACCCATGACGGCGCGTTTCTGAACGACCTGCTGCCGCTGCCTTACACCGCCGACACACTGACTACCGTCTGCGATCACATCGACCATGTGCAGACTACGCTGGGCCGCCGGATGCTGCTGGAAAACCCGTCCAGCTATCTGGCCTTTGCCGAGACCGAGATGGACGAAGTGACGTTCCTGCGCGCCATTACCCGCCGCACGGGCTGCGGTCTGCTGCTGGACGTGAACAACGTCTATGTCTCGGCGATCAATCAGCAAACTGACGCCAACGCTTATATCGACGCCTTCCCGCTGGACGCTGTGGGAGAGGTCCACCTTGGCGGCCATGACGAGGATGTCGGCGACCATGGGCTGCCCCTGCTGATCGATAGCCATGGTGCCGCCATCGTCAATCCGGTCTGGGCGCTTTATGTCCACACCATCGCACGGGGCGGGCCGAAACCGACGCTGATCGAATGGGACAACGACGTGCCCGACTGGCCGGTTCTGGCAGCGGAAGCCGCCCGCGCTGCGGCCATATTGGAACAGGTCGCATGACCCAGTCCAGCTTTGCCGCAGCCCTGCTGAACCCCGATGCCGCGACGCCGGCGAACCTGATCGACCCGCAAGGCCGCCCCGCGCCCAAGCGCTTCTCGGTCTACCGCAACAACGTGACCTCTGGCCTGATCCGCGCGCTGGAGGCTGGGTTTCCTGTGATCCGCAAACTGGTGGGGCCGGAATTTTTTGCCGCACTGGCCCTGACCCACCTGCGCGCCCATCCGCCACGCAGCCGGATTATGATGCTGTATGGCGATGACTTCCCCGCGTTTCTGGCGGGGTTTCCGCCCGTGGCCCACCTGCCCTATCTGGCCGATGTGGCGCGTCTGGAACTGGCGATCCGCCACAGCTATCACAGCGCCGACGCGGCCCCCATCGACCCGGCGGCGCTGTCGGTGCCCGAGGACCGCTTGCTGAACAGCCGCCTGTTTCTGGCCCCGTCGCTGCGGCTGATCCGCTCGCCTTGGCCGATCCACGCGATCTGGCAGGCCAACACGAACAATGGCCCCGCCCCACAGCCCGCCGCCGAGGATGTGGTGATCCTGCGCGCCGGATTCGAACCCGCCCCCCACCTGCTGCCTCCCGGTGGGGCTGCGTTTCTGCAAGCGATCCTTGCGGGCCGGACGCTGGCCGAAGCATTGGCCGCAAGCCCTGACAGGTTCGATCTGACGGCTGTGTTGGCGCTGCTGTTGTCCACCCAATCACTGACGGGAATAACCAAATGACCGCCTACCTCCGCCTGACCGACTGGCTCGCCGCACAGGACACCATCCTTCCCACCCTCGCCCGCCTGATCTTTGCTGCCGTGCTGGCAGGGTATTTCTGGGCGTCTGCTCTGACCAAATTCGACGGCTTCCCCTTCACCCTGTCTACCGGCGCCTTTGCGCAGATTTATCCCAAACAGTTCGAGGCGGTAGGCTATGACGCCAGCCAACTGGGCCTGATACCCTATCTGGTAACGCTGGCCGGGGCCTATGCCGAAATCATCCTGCCGCTGCTGATCGTGCTGGGCCTGTTGACCCGGCTTGCGGCGCTGGGGATGATCGGCTTTGTGGTCGTGCAAAGTCTGACCGACATCTGGGGTCACATGGCAGGACCGGACACCATCGGCGCATGGTTCGACCGCGCGCCCGATGCCCTGATCCTGGATCAACGGGCGTTGTGGGTGCTGTTGCTGACCATCCTCGTGGTCAAGGGCGCAGGCCCGCTGTCGGCGGACCGGGGCTTGCGTCAGTGGGTATCGGGCTGACGCGCCATCAGCGCCAGCACACCGCCCAGTCCGCACATCGCAATCGGGAACATGGTGAAAACGCCAAAGCCGAAGGCAAACAGAATCGCCCCCGCCGCCGCCAGCATCAACACGCCCGCCGCCACATTCTGCGACCGCGCCATCGCCGCCCCGGCAATCGCGAGCAGCGGCGCCAGAAAACTTGCCAGTTTTATCAGCGCCGGATTCTGCACTTGCTGGGCAAAATCACCGATTGCGCCATTCTTGGCGATGAACTCGGTGTAGCCATAGCCGAAAAAACCGATGATCATGGCCCAAAGACCGCCAATCAGACCCAAAGTCAGTGCAGCATTCCGCATGGCCACCCAATCCCGCTTGATTTTCAGCATAGCTTTGGCATGATTTGCCGCGTGATGACAGGCTTTCCGATTTTGATGCCCGACAGAGGCCACGCGGATACGCCTGAATGCACTGGCCACGGCAATCGCGCCGTGGGGAAGTCGAGTAAGGAGAGACGGCATGCCCACCGGCACCGTAAAGTGGTTTAACAGCACCAAAGGCTATGGGTTCATTGCACCCGACAATGGCGGCAAAGACATATTCGTACATATCTCGGCCGTGGAACGCGCCGGGCTCAAGGGCCTGAATGACAACCAGAAGATCGGATTCGAGTTGCAATCGGGCCGCGACGGCAAGGAATCTGCGGCGGATCTGCGCCTGCTTTAGGCGGTGACGGCGGCTTCGACGTCTGCGTCCCAGCCCAGCCAGAAGCGCCCCTGTTCCTCGATCACCGGGCGCTTCATCACGGTCGGCTGTGCGGCAATCTGCGCCTCGGGGTCCGAGACGCGCAAAAAGTCGCTGAACCCACGGTAGGTCGTCGATTGCTTGTTGATCAGGCGGTCGCCGAATTCGATCACCAGACGGTCGATTTCATCCGCTGAAAGGGGTTCGGCGCGCACGTCGCGGAAGGTCACAAACTTGCCCGCCCTTTCCAGCGCCTTGATCGCCTTTTTCGTCGTGTCACAGGTCGAAATGCCGTAAACGATCATCGCATCTCCTTTTGGTTGGCCCGCCATACACCGTGGCGAAGCTTTGGCAAAGGATCAGGTGGTCAGCGCCCGTGTGATCGCCACGCCTGCCCAAGCCGAGAAGGCCGTCAGAACCGTGCCCCAGGTGGTATCGACCGCCACCATCGACCAATGCCAATCCTTCATGATCGCAAAGCTGGTGAACTCATAGGTACCATAAGCCATCGCCCCGATGATCGCCGCCGGGATCAGAATGGGTGCGTCGTTCTTCAACCCTTCCCACGACACCAGATAGATCAACCCCGCGACGTAAGCCGCATAAAATGCCGCCGCAGGCCCAAACCGGAATGAGTCCAACATCAGCGCGCCGATATGTTGCTGAAACAGCGGCTTCATCACGAAGGTCAGCATGATCGCATCAACGATCAGAAACACGGTTGCGGTCGAGAGATAGAGGATGGCAAGTTGCATAGGATTCTCCTTTGCCCTGATCTATACCAAGGCTGCTTGAAGGCAACTCATGCCGCCGCCCATCCGTTCCGGATATGCGCAAATCCTTCGCGGTAGACCGCCTCGGGCGATTCGGCAAAGTCGCGCCAGACCCTGGTTGCGGCGGCAAGGTCCGGCAAGCCGCGTCCGAAGGATTCAATCGTCAGCCAGTCGTCATAGCCCGACGCCTTGATCGCGGCAAAGGTCTCGGCCCACGGCACATTCCCCCGCCCCGGCACGCCGCGGTCATTCTCGGAGATATGCACATGCACGATGTTGCGCAGGTGTCTGGTGAAAGCCGCGATCGGATCGGTCTCCTCGATGTTGGCGTGAAAGGTATCATACATCGCGCGGATATGCGGGTGGCCGATAGCGTCGATGTGGTCCGACAGGGCCTGCATCGTGTTCACCAGATAGCATTCGAACCGGTTCAGCGCCTCCAGCCCGATGGTCACCCCCCGCGCGCCCGCATGATCGCCGATTGCCCGCTGTGCCGCGACAGACCGCCCGATTTCGTCATGGGTCGGCCCAAACCCCGAGAAATGGCCAAGCGTCGAATGCAACGGCCCCGACAGCGTCTTTGCCCCCAACGCCTGCGCGCAGTCGATCACATGGCGCATCCGCGCGATGCCTGCCGCCCGCGCCGCCTTGTCACCGATCAGGTTCATCCCCGGATCGCCCATCGCGCTGACCGCCGTGCGGTCAAGGCCGATATCGTCGAGCAACGCGCCAAGCCTCGCATAATGATCGGGATCGCCGTCGAAAATCGGAATCTCCACCCCGTCGAACCCGGTGGCCCTGATGTCGCGCAGCAGGTCCTCGTGATCCGGCGTGACATTGGTTGTCCACAGGAGCATGCACATGCCGATCTTCATGTCCTACAACCCCATCAAGCGCGCCAGCAACGCCGGATCGCTGCCGCCGCCTGCGAAATCGTCGAATGCCTTTTCGGTCAGCTGGATGATGTGTTTCTGGATGAAGGGGGCGCCCTCTGCCGCGCCGTCCTCGGGGTGTTTCAGGCAGCATTCCCATTCCAGCACCGCCCAGCGGTCATAGCCATACTGCGCCAGACGCGAGAAGATGCCGCTGAAATCGACCTGCCCGTCGCCCAGACTGCGGAACCGCCCCGCGCGGTTCATCCAGCTTTGATAGCCCGAATAGACACCCTGCCTGCCCGTCGGGTTGAACTCGGCATCCTTGACGTGGAAGGCCGAAATACGTTCGTGATAGATGTCGATGAAGGCCAGATAATCCATCTGCTGCAACAAAAAGTGGCTGGGGTCGTAATTGATGGTGCACCGCTTGTGCCCGCCGACCGCATCCAGGAACATCTCGAACGTCGCCCCGTCGAACACATCCTCGCCGGGGTGAATCTCATAGCCCAGATCGACGCCCGCATCTTCATAGGCATTCAGAATCGGCATCCAACGCCGCCCCAATTCGGCAAAGGCCGTCTCGATCAACCCCTGCGGGCGCTGCGGCCACGGGTAGATATAAGGAAAGGCGAGGCTGCCGGTAAAAGTGACACAGGCCGCAAGCCCCATATTGGCGCTGGCGCGGGCCCCCATCATCATCTGATCGACCGCCCATTCCTGCCGCGCCTTGGGGTTGCCATGCACGTGCGACGGCGCAAACCCGTCGAACTGCGCGTCGTAGGCCGGGTTCACCGCGACCAGCTGGCCTTGCAGGTGGGTCGAAAGCTCGGTCACCTCGACCCCGCCTTCGGCACAAATTCCCTTGACCTCGTCGCAATAGGTTTTCGACTCCGCCGCCTTGGCCAGATCGAACAGCCGCCCGTCCCAAGTGGGAATCTGCACGCCTTTGTAGCCCAGGGACCCCGCCCATTTGGTGATCGCAGGCAGGCTGTTGAACGGGGCCGCATCCCCCGCGAACTGCGCCAGAAATATCCCCGGACCCTTCATCGTCGCCGCCATCGTCATGCCCTCCGCAAAATGCTGCCCGTTGGCCGTACCGTGCCCAATTGCACAGGCCCGCGTCAAGCCACGGCTTGCGGTGGTCATACCAAATTTTTCAGCCACCATCCCACCCGATTGTCGGCATTCAACGCGATAAATCAGTATTTCCAGTACTTTCACCGCCAGGTCTCCCCTTTCGACAGTCCGCTTGCGAAAGCGTTATCGCTACGCTAGGAATGGATCGAAGCTATCTGGTCCTACCAGATCAGCCGCCACTTGCCCGCTGCAGATGACGGGCCACGGGGAACCGATACACCACATGGGGGAACTGATGCATCTTTCGACACATAACTGGATGCGGGCCGAACCGCTGGAGGTCACGCTGCGGCGGATCAGGAAATACGGCTACGAGTCCATCGAAATCTCGGGCGAGCCTGCGCAATACCCGGTCAAGGAAACCCGCGCGCTGCTCAAGGAACACGGGATTCGCTGCTGGGGGGGCGTCACGCTGACGCTGGGCGAACGCAATCTGGCGGCCAGGGACGAAGGCCAGCGCGCCCGTTCGGTGGATTATGTGAAATCCGTGCTGACGATGATCTCTGAACTGGAAGGCGAGATCATCACGCTGGTCCCGGCCACCGTGGGCAAAGTGGTGCCTGATGCGACACCCGAGGAAGAATGGAAATGGGTGGTCGACGCCACCAGGGAATGTTTCGCCCACGCTCAAAAGGTCGGCGTCAAGGTCGCGATCGAACCGCTGAACCGGTTCGAGACCTACTTCTTCAACCGCGCCGCACAAGCGCTGGCCTTGGCCGACGCCGTCCACCCCGATTGCGGCGTGTGTCTGGACGCCTATCACCTGAACATGGAGGAAGCGAACGTCCACGACGCGATCCGCCTTGCGGGCAACCGTCTGTTCGACTTCCACGTCGCCGACAACAACCGCTTTGCGGCGGGCCTTGGCCATTTCGACTGGAAAGCCATCATCGCCACCTTGCGCGAGATCGGCTATGACGGCGCGCTGACCAACGAATTCGTGGCCCCGGTGGACCGCACGCCCGCCGCGATCTACCCCGACATGGTGGAACGCAACCCGGTCGATATTTCGCCCGAACAGTTGAAGTTCATTCAGGATCACGGCTCGTCCGTGCTGACCGAGGCGTTCTATGACGATCAGATGCGCATCACCGCCGAAACCCTGCTGCCCCTGATCAAGTGACCCCATGCGGATCAAGAGCGCCGAAAGCTGGTGGGTTTCGATCCCGATCGAGGCCGCCCGCCAGCACCGCAGCGACTTCGGCACGCTGACCACCTTCGACGCCGCCATCTTGCGGATCGAGACGGACGACGGTCTGGTCGGCTGGGGCGAAGGCAAGAACGCGGCCGGGTCGGCGGGGAACTATGCGGGGCTGGTGCATCTGCTGAACATCGAGGTCGCCCCGCAACTGATTGGCCGCCATGCGGGCGACATCACCGCGATCTGGGAAAGCCTGTATAACGGCGTGCGGGCGGGGGCGGCCGCCAGACACGGCCACGCGATGCCCGGCCTGTCGCGCCGGGGCCTGACGCTGGCCGCGATCAGTGCGGTGGACATCGCGCTGTGGGACATTCTGGGCAAGCATCTGAACCAGCCGATCTGGGCGCTGCTGGGGGGCCGCAAGGCCGACCGGCTGCCCGCCTACGCTTCGGGTGGCTGGGCCAATGCCGAACAGATCGGCCCGCAACTGCAAAGCTATATCGACCTTGGCGGCTTCAGGTCCGTCAAGATGCGGGTCGGCTCGATGGACGCCGCCCCCCACATCAGCGCAGCCCGCGTTCGCGTCGCGCGCGCAGCCCTCGGCCCCGGCATCGAAATCGCCGTCGATGCCCACGGCACCTATACCGTGGCCGAGGCGAAACGCTTTGCCCATATGGTCGCCGACTGCGACCTTGCGTGGTTCGAGGAACCGGTGATCGGCGACGACAAACCCGGCATGGCAGAGGTCCGCGCCGCCGCAACCATACCCATCGCCGCAGGCGAATCCGAATGCAGCCGGTTCGATTTCCGCGATCTGATTACCGGCAGATGCGTCGATATCCTGCAACCCGACCCGGCCTTCTGCGGCGGCATCACCGAAACCATGCGCATCGCGGCGCTGGCGTCCGCCTTCAACCTGCGGTTCGCGCCGCATCTGTGGGCTGGCGCGCCATGCTTCTTTGCGGGTCTGCATTGCTGCGCCGCCTCGCCCGCCGCCTTTACCGTCGAGTACTCCTGCGGCGCAAACCCGATGATCCACGACCTGTCCGCCACGCCCATCGCCGCGCAGGACGGGATGATCGCCATCCCCGATGGACCCGGCCTTGGGTTGCAGCTATCGGAACGCACCCTGAAGGAATTCGCAAAGCGCCCCTGAATGTCGGAAAAGAACCTGCTCTCGGATCTTGCGGCCCATCTTTACGCCTCGTCGCACGCGGACAGCGGACGCACGCCTTCGGAACGCGAATTGGCCGAACATTTCGCCGTCAGCCGGGGGCAGATTCGCGAAACGCTGGCGGTGCTGGAGGCCATGCGCATCGTCGAACGCCGCGCGAAATCCGGCATCTACCTGACCACGCGCTTTGCCTCGGTCGACGCGCTGGCCCTGTTTGCGCAGGCCGGTCTGCCGCTGGACCCGATCCAGATCTACGAGACGGTCGAGTTGCGCAAGATCCATGAAATCAAGGCCGCCGAACTGGCCAGCCTGCGCGCCAACGACGAAAACTTCGACCGCCTGAAACAGGTGCTGGACCAGTCCGAAGCGCGGATCGCGGCGGGCGAACACCTGGGTGACGAAGACCGCGACTTTCATCTCGAAATTGTTCGCGCGACGCAGAACACCGTGTTTTACAACGTCTGCAGCGTCTACTACGCGATCGGGGTCCGCCGCTTGCCGATCTATTTCAGCGACCCGGCCCGTTGTCGCAAATCCCACGCGGAACACCTGCAAATCTTCGACGCGCTGCGCCGCCGCGATGCCAATCTGGCGCAAGCGCTGATGTCGTCGCATCTTGCCGGGGCCGAGGGGTACTGGAAGGGTTTGATCACCGGAAAAGCGCCATGATCGTCTATTCGACACACACCCTCCACCCCGCCGTTACCGCCCGCCTTCGGTCGATCTGCGATTATCGCGTCGGGTCCACCCCGACCGCGACGATGGCCGAGGGGTTGGAGGCCGACATCATCATCGTCCGCGCCCCGATCCCGCCGGAATACTTCACCGCTGCCCCCCGGCTGATCGCCGCCGTCCGCCACGGCGCGGGGCTGGACATGATCCCGATGGAGGCCGCGACGGCGGCAGGCGTGGTCGTCGCCAACGTCCCCGGCGCGAACGCCAGTACCGTCGCTGAATACGCGATCTTTGCCGCCCTGTCGCTCCTGCGCCGCGCGCCGCAGATTACGGCCGCTTTGCGCAGCACAGGATGGACCGCCGCGCGCAACATGACCGAGGAAAGCCGCGATCTGGCCACCCGGACTTTGGGCATTTACGGTTTCGGCAACATCGGTCAGGCGCTGCACCGCCTTGGCACCGCGTTCGGCATGACAACCGCCGCCCACACCCGCCGCCCCGAAAGCCTGCCCGCCGATGTGACGCCCCTGACGCTGGACGCGCTGTGCGCCGCGTCCGACGTGCTGGTCATCTGCTGCCCGCTGACGCCCGAGACGCACGGCTCGATCAACGCCGCACGCATCGGTTCGATGAAACCGGGTTCCGCCCTGATCAACGTCGCACGCGGCCCGATCGTCGACACGGCAGCCCTGATCACCGCCCTGCAAACCCGCCCGATCAGTGCCGCACTGGACGTGTTCGACACCCAACCCCTGCCCGACGACAGCCCGCTTTGGCGGCTGCCCAACGTGATGCTGACCCCGCACATCGCGGGCATCACCCAGGACAGCATGTTGCGGATGGGTCGGGGCACGGCTGACGAGGTGGCGCGCCTCATCAACGGGCACTGGCCGGTCAACCTGTGCAACCCCGGTGTGGTGCCACGGGTGCCGCTGACCTGATGCCTAAAGGTTGCCCGCCTGCGGCATCCCCAACACATGATACCCGCCATCGACCCGCAAAATCTCGCCGGTCGTGCACGCCCCATAGTCCGAGGCAAGGAACACCGCAGCCCCGCCCACCGTTTCCAGCGTCGCATTGACCCGCAGCGGCGCGTTTGCCTCGGTATGGCGGAACGTGGCCCGCGCGCCGCCAATCGCCGCCCCCGCCAGCGTTTTCATCGGCCCCGGAGACACCGCGTTGACCCGGATGCCCTGCGGTCCCAGATCGTTCGCCAGATAGCGCACCGCCGATTCCAGCGCTGCCTTGGCGACCCCCATCACATTGTAATTCGGCGTCACCCGGTTGGACCCCTGAAAGGTCAGCGTGATCAGCGAACCGCCATCCGGCATCATCTCTGCCGCGCGGCGCGCCACGTCAATGAAGCTGAAACAGGAGATTGACAGTGAATTGCGGAAATTCTCGCGGGTGGTGTTGATGAACCGACCCGTCAATTCGGTCTTGTCCGAAAACGCAATGGCATGCACCAGAAAGTCGATCGTCCCCCACCGCAAGGCCAAGGCCGCGAAACAGGCGTCCAGACTGGCGTCGTTCATCACATCGACGTCGACCAGAAAATCTGATCCGACACTGGCGGCCAAAGGCTCCACCCGTTTGCCGAACGCCTCGCCCTGATAGGAAAACGCCAGTTCCGCCCCTTCGGCCGCCATCGCGCGGGCAATGCCCCAGGCAATCGAGCGATCATTGGCCACGCCCATGATCAGCCCGCGTTTGCCCTTCATCAGATCAGCCATTGAGCCGCTCCTGTGCCTGTCGGATCAGTCAAGGTACTTGGACATCAAAAGCGTGGCATTGGTGCCACCGAACCCGAACGAGTTCGACAGGACCGAGTCAAGCTCCACGTTCTCCTGCAACACCGTGACGATTTCGGAAGGGTCAAGGTCGGGGTCCAGCGTGGTGATGTTGGCCGAGGCCGCGATGAAATTGCCCTGCATCATCAAAAGGCTATAGATCGCTTCATGCACGCCGGTCGCCCCCAGGCTGTGACCGGTCAGCGATTTGGTCGAGGACACCGGCGGCGTGTGCCCGCGCCCGAACACCCGGCGGATCGCCTGCATTTCGGTCACGTCGCCGACCGAGGTCGAGGTGCCGTGGCTGTTGATATAGGCCACCTTGCGGTCTTGCGGCAGGGTGGCAATCGCCAGCCGCATCGACCGCTCGCCACCTTCACCCGAGGGGGCCACCATGTCATAGCCGTCCGATGTGGCGCCATAACCGGTCACTTCGGCATAGATTTTCGCACCGCGCGCGCGGGCATGTTCCAACTCTTCCAGCACCACCACCCCGCCGCCGCCTGCAATCACAAACCCGTCGCGCGAGGCGTCATAGGGGCGCGAGGCGGTCTGCGGCGTGTCGTTGTATTTCGACGACATCGCCCCCATCGCGTCGAACAGGCACGACAGCGTCCAGTCCAGTTCCTCGCCGCCGCCCGCGAACAGCACGTCCTGTTTGCCCATCTGGATCAGTTCGACCCCGTTGCCGATGCAATGGGCGGATGTGGAGCAGGCCGAGGTGATCGAATAGTTCACGCCCTTGATCTTGAACGGCGTGGCAAGGCAGGCCGAGTTGGTGGACGACATGCCCTTGGTCACCATGAACGGCCCCATCCGTTTGGGCGACCCGGTTTCGCGCACGATGTTGTGGGCGCGGTAGAAGGATTTCGTCGAAGGCCCGCCCGACCCCATGATCAGGCCGGTGCGGTCGTTCGACACGTCCGACGGCTCCAGCCCGGAATCCTTGACCGCCTGATCCATGGCGATGAAGTTATAGGCCGCCCCGTCGCCCATGAATCGCAGGTCGCGCTTGTCGATGTGATCGGCCAGCACGATCTGCGGCTCGCCATGCACCCGGCAGCGAAAACCGTGTTCGGCATAGTCAGGGGCGGCCACGATGCCGGACTTGCCGCTGCGCAAGCTGGCCTCAACCTCGGCTACGGTGTTGCCGATGGACGAAACGATGCCCATCCCGGTGATGACGACGCGACGCATGGGGGCCTCCTCAAGTGGCGTGGGCTATGTTTAAGGCAGTGGGGAGGAGGGGGCAAGCAGGGATGGGTCAAGGGGGCCCAAGCGGTCCTTCCGGTCTCACGTCATTGCCGTTTCAGGCCGGGGCCACGCCATTCTGTGTATAAGTTCGACCATCAGTGGCAAGCCAGACCCCTGCGTCAAAGGAAACCGGGCCTTCGGGCCAGCAGGCAATCGTTCCGAAAACCCATTGGTCGAATGGCATCGGCATGGCGTCTACGATGCGGTAATTGTCCACCGTGACAAAGCGCAACCTGTCGCCTGTGTCATAGCCATACCCGTGTCCCGTGCTGTCGGTCGCGACGAGCAGAACATCCGCCTTGGCCCCAAGCTTCAGGATCTGCTGGTCGCGGAAATAGTCGGATATGGCGCTGATTGGACCGGGCAGGATGACCAGATGCGCAGGAAAATTCTCTGGTTCTTCCGCGCCCTTGATCTCACACGGACCGATTTCGGACATCACGCGTTCATATGGTTTGGGAATTCCGCCACAAAACACAAACGGTCTTTGGATCGCATCTGTGTCAGCAACGGTACGATGCCGTATCTGGAGCGCCTGTTGTCGCGAGAAACGGTCGAATCGCAGCATCACGCCTCGCTCAACGCCACCTTCATATCCTTGACCAGATAGATCACCTCGCCGTCCGCCTCGACCCGACCATCGGCCACGCCCATCGTCAGGCGGCGGCTCTGGATTGCCTTTGTGAAATCGACGAAGTACCGCAGCATCTTGCGGTCCGGCCGCACCATTCCGGTCAGTTTGACCTCGCCCACGCCCAGCGCATAGCCGCGCCCCTGCCAGCCGCGCCAGCCGAGGTTGAAGCCGGTCAACTGCCATAGCCCGTCCAGCCCCAGACATCCCGGCATGATCGGGTTGCCGGGGAAGTGGCACTCAAAGAACCACAGGTCGGGGTGCACGTCGAACTCGGCGACGATATGGCCCTTGCCATGCGCGCCGCCATCGGACGACACTTCGGTGATGCGGTCCATCATCAGCATCGGAGGGGCCGGCAACTGGGCATTGCCGGGGCCAAACAACTCGCCCCGCGCGCAGGCCAGCAGAGCCTGCTTGTCGAATGCCGTCGGAAAATCACCCATGCCTGCCGTCGCTCCCGCCCATTCGCCGTCTGTTTCCTATCGCCGCAGGGGCGCGGTGGCAAGTGCCGGGGGCTCAGGCCCAGCCATACGGCTCAGATCGCCCCCTGCCCCCCCAAACCGCCCGGCCATCGCGGTCACAATGCGGTTTTCCGACTGTATTCGTTTGAAATTCCCCGCCGCAGTCCTTTATATAACCGGACGGACAGTGATCGGATGCGAGCAATGACGCGGACAGCTCAGGAACGGGGCACGGCTTGGTTGTCGAACGGGGGCTTGCGGCCTACGCGGCAGCGGCTTGCGCTGGCTGCACTGTTGGTCGGCGACGGCGAAAACCGGCATGTGACGGCGGAAAGCCTGTATGTCGCCGCCGAAGGAGCAGGCGAGAAGGTCAGCCTCGCCACCGTCTACAACACCCTGCGCGCCTTTTGCGCGGCGGGTCTGATGAACGAAGTCGTGGTCGACGGCGCGCGCAGCTATTTCGACACCCGCATGGATGACCATCCGCATTTCTATTGGGAAGATACTCACGTCCTGACCGACGCCCCTGCCGACACGCTGGCCATCACTGGCCTGCCGACCGCACCGGACGGCACGCAGATCGCCCGTGTCGATGTGGTGATCCGGTTGAAACGGGCCGAGCTTTCGCCCGCAAGGCAGGCAGAATAGGCACGCAAGCCCGCCAATGCCGTCCGCCCGTGACGATATCTTGTAATGTCCGCCGATTTTCTGCACCACCGGGGGAACCCCCCGCAGCCTTGCGGGCTTGGGCCAGCGCGCGATGCGCGAGCCGCCCCAACCGGGCGGCGTCGCGCCAAGATCATGACAAGGGGACACAGCATGTTGATCCGGTTTGGCTATGACATCACGGTGTCCTGCGGGCAGGACACTTCCATGATCTGCCTCCTGTCGATCCGTGACGAACGGCGCAGCGATCTGCGGATGGCGGAAAGCGTGGCCCTGACGCCGGACATGCCCAGCACCCTGTACCGCGACCTGTTCGGCAATATCTGCCGGCGGTTCGTGGCCCCCCCCGGTTCAATGCGGTTGTGGGGCGACGGGATTGTCGCGGACTCCGGATTGCTTGATCCGTTTGAACCCATGGCGCATGAAACTCCGATTGCCAACCTGCCCGACGACACACTGCTGTATCTGCTGGGCAGCCGCTATTGCGAAACCGACCGGCTGAGCCAGATCGCATGGGACCTGTTCGGCGATCTGCCGCACGGCTGGGCGCGGGTTCAGGCGATTTGCGACTATGTACATGGCCACATCGCGTTCAACTACCAGAATGCGCGCTTCACCCGCACCGCCTATGAGGCGTGGCAGGAACAGACCGGCGTGTGCCGCGACTTTGCCCATCTGGCGATTGCCCTGATCCGCTGCATGAACATCCCCGCGCGCTATGTGAACGGCTACTTGGGCGACATCGGCGTGCCGGTGGTGCTGCCGATGGACTATTCGGCCTGGATCGAGGTTTTTGTCGGAGGGCGCTGGATGACCTTCGATCCGCGCAACAACAAGCCCCGAATCGGGCGGATCAAGGTAGCGCTGGGAAGGGATGCCGCCGATGTGCCGCTGATCCATTCGTTCGGCCCGCACCTGCTGCAAGAGTTCAAGGTGTGGTGTTACGAAGTCGACGAGGTGCCTGCATAGGGCAAAATCGTCCCGCACAAGGGGTAATCTGGAGCGGGCGGCGGGAATCGAACCCGCGTCTTTAGCTTGGAAGGCTAAGGTCTTACCATTACACAACGCCCGCTCAGGGGATCAAGAGTTATTTCATGCCCGTTCCGGGGTCAAGGTGCGACCAACAAATGGAACGAAGATCACGATGGACAAGCCGCAAGCCGTCACTATCGGAGTGTGAGACTGGCTTTCGCACGGCATTTCACAGACGAAAAGGATGCGAGGCTGCCGGTGCTGATCGACGCAATTCGCCAGCGCACGCCGATCACCTGCGTTTCAAGCCACAACGACTGGGCATCGAAATCTTGCCCGGTCTTTTCCTTGCACAGATGGATCACCCGGGCGTTCGTCGCTGCCGTGAAGACCCTGGCCCATAGGGCCTCCTTCGGTTCCACCCCCTGACTGGAAAAGCCCCTTGGCCGTCGAACGCAAGGCCGCTTGACATGAACAGCAGACCGGGTCGAACCTAGGGCAGGTCCCAACTGACCCCGATCGGTGAGCAATTTTGACCCGCTCGGCTAAAGGCGATCAACTGCGCGTTGTGGATCGAAGCCTATCTTGCGCCCCAGGTGTCGGACAGCCGGTAGCCTTCGGGCCACGGATCAGCCGGGTCGAGCATGTGTTGGTGCATGCCCGTGATCCAGGCACGGCCGGAAATTTCGGGGATCACTGCGGCCCGATTGCCGACTGTGGTTTTTCCGACGATGCGCCCCTCGAATGTGGACCCTATGACCGACACGATGGTCAGTCGGTCATCCAGCCCCATCTCTCCCTTGGCATAAAGAATCGCCATGCGGGCCGACAAGGCCGTGCCTGTGGGCGAGCGGTCGACTTTTCCGGGCTGCACCGCAACCGCAGATCCGGCGCGCAGCCTGTGCCCATCCCGGATGACGGGGCCAGCGAAAAGGCAAAACGAGAAATGGGTCCAGTCAGGGTTCTCGGGATGGTGAAACCGCAATTGGGCGTTGGCGGCATTGGTGATCCTGACGCCGGTCCTGGCGATGAAATGCGCCTCGTCCTCGACCAGATTGAGGCCAAGCGCTGCGGCATCGACGATCACGAAACTGTCGCCACCATAGGCGGTGTCGACGGTCAGGGTGCCAAGGCCTTCGACCTCGAGCTTTACACCGAGATCGGCGGCAAAGCTGGGCAGGTTCTGCACGTAAATCCGTTCCGCCTTGCCATTCCTGCAGTCGGCACGCACCTGCACCAGCCCGCCCGGCGCCTCCAGCACCATCCGCGTTTCGGGCTCTTGCATCGGAACGATCCCGGCATCCAGCAGCACTGTGGCCACGCACATGGAATTAGAGCCGGACATCGGCGGCGTGTCCTCCGGCTCCATGATGATGAAGGCTGCATCCGCAGTCGGGTCCTTCGGCGGCACCAACAGGTTTACATGGCGGAACACACCGCCGCGCGGTTCATTCAGGACAAAGTTGCGCAGGGTCTGATCCTTGGCGATCCAGCGCGACTGTTCCCACAGCGTCGCCCCCGGCGGGGGCAGCACGCCGCCAACTATGACATCGCCAACCTCGCCCTCGGCATGGGCGGAGATCACATGGATCGTCTTGGTGCTGCGCATTTTATTCCTGACCGAGCCAACTGGGCGACGAAGCGGGGGCAAGCCCGGTCCGTGCCGTTTCCGCGCAATCGGCCAGAGAGCCGAACCGCACTTTGCGGCCCGACAGGCCGGGCGCGTAATGGGCATATTTGCCCGAATTGGTCATCAGGCTGTGGGCCTTTGGTGGCAGCAGCGGTTCGGTGATCGAACACCAGCAGATATCGGGGAAAACCTGCGCCCCGAACGCCTCTAACCGTGCGAGGGTGCCATCCGCGCGGGCATAGGCCAGCACGTTCTGGCCGACCGTCACGATGACTTCTGTCCCATCCGTACGGTGACCGATGGCCAGATCGGCCAGCGCATGACATTCCGAAAGCGAGAAATGCGGGCTGCCGAAGGCGATCAGATCAATCTGGCGCGGACCTTGGTTCAGTTCGGCCCACACGCGGACAAGATCGGCGCGGGTCACGGTAAACAGATCAGCCGGTTCGGTGAAATCAGCAGCCTCGGGCGTGTGGCCCGCCACATGCAACATCGGCGCGGCAGAGGTGGTGCCAAAGGCCGCGCACATCGCCTTGAGGTCATCGCGTGACGGTGTCGTGGCCTCCAGTCCGGTCAGGATCGGGATGCGGTCCGGCGCGAGTTGCCCGGCGATGTATCCAAGCATCGGCCAAAGCGCGTCGTCATGGCCGGCAGGCAGGTCGATGTGAATCCGCCGGCGGGGGGCGCGGTTGCCGGTCAGATAAACGCCCGACAGTGGCGCACGCCCGGTCATGGCGATGAAAAGATCAAGGTAGTCGGGGTGTTTCACCGTCCGCGCCGCCAAGACCGAATTGGCAAAGATCACCGCGTTCGATTCCGACCAACCGATATTTTCGCCCGCCACGGGCGCGGTGTCGAGAAGATAGGGGGCACAGGTAAAGGTCGGGCGCGCGCCCATCGTGACATAGGCATCCGCCAGACGTGCGGCGCGAAGCCCGAAATCGGGCGGCACGCCCTGAGTCCGCCAATTGCCATGATCGACCGAAATTGCGTTCATCGTCGTCGGGATACTGACCCGCCCGCCCATCTCGGCCATCGTTTCGGCAAAGCGCAGGTTCGCGGTATTGGCCAGAATGCAGCCGTCGATGTGGCCTTGGGTAACATCGACAAGCGCCGGGGCACCCTGCAACGCTGCCATCGCGCAGATCACTTCCATCGCGATGCGCCGGGCGGAGCCATCCGTCCCGGCCAGCATGGCATGGTCTTCTGGCGAAAGCTCCAGATTTGCGATGGGCAAGGGGGCCAATGGCAGGGCGTTTCCGTCCACGATCAGGGCGTCTTCCGTCAATTCTGCGCTCTGGCCTGCTGCCGCAATTGCAAACGCCCCGGGACCAAGGCGCAGCACCGGGACGGGGCGGTCAAACATCCGGCCCGCAATCATCGCACCGAGTGTCACAACATCCTCTGCCTCGCGAAACACGAAGGCTGCCGGGGCGATGCCGTTCAACGCAAGATCGAGCATCACGCCGCTGCCGCTGCACGATCCGCGCGTCGTCGGCATCACCAGGACCTTGCCCGCAAGCGACTGCCCGCACAGCGGATGATGCGCGTCGATCACGATGCCCGTCAGCGGATCGACCCCGCCCCAGAAGCTCAGACCTTCATCGCAAGCCAGAATCCTGCCGGACGCCCGGCCGGGAATGATGGATGTTCCGGTCATCGGGCGGCAGGTCGCCGAGGGGACCGGGCGGTATCAAGCATGGCCTTGCCGCCCCGGGCCGCATCGGCGCTGTCTGGATGCATCTGTGGTGCCTTTTTCTAACGAACGTTGGAAAGAAACGCTCTTGTCTCGGGATGTTGCGGCGCGGTGAAGAATTGGTCCGGAGGAGCGATCTCGGCCAGAACGCCCTTGTGGAAAAACGCCACCCGGTTCGACACGTCGCGCGCAAAGCTCATCTCATGCGTGACACAGATCATCGTCATGCCGTCATTGGCCAACAGTTTCAGCGTATCCAGAACTTCGCCCACAAGCTGCGGGTCAAGCGCGGATGTGACCTCGTCGAACAGCACATAGGCTGGAGACATGGCCAAGGCGCGGGCAATCGCCATGCGTTGCTGCTGCCCCCCGGACAGTCGCCCCGGATAGACCGACAGCTTGTCGGCCAGACCCACATGGGTCAGTTGCTTGACGGCAATCGCCTCGGCCTCGGCATTGGTCATGCCAAGCACTTTTCTCGGGGCAAGCGTCACGTTTTCCAGCACGGTCAGATGCGGAAACGCGTTGAACTGTTGAAACACGATACCGATCTTGCGACGCAGCTTGTTCAGGTCGGTGGTCTTGGCGTGAACTTCGACCCCATCTACAAGGACGGAGCCCGAGTTGATCTGCTCCAGTCCGTTGATGCAGGTGAGCAAGGTCGATTTGCCCGAGCCGGAGCCGCCGATGACGGCGACAACTTCGCCTTTATCGACGGTCAGGTTGACGCCCTTGAGCACTTCAAGGGTGCCAAACGACTTATGGACGTTCTTGATTTCAATCATCTTCGCGCCACCGTTTTTCGAGTTGGCCACCCAGACGGGCAATTGGAAAGCTCATCAGGAAATAAATCGCACCCACGACCATCAGGATGAACATCGGTTCCTGAAGCCGTGTAACCAGAATCTGGCCCGACCGCAGCAATTCGATCAGACCCAACCACAGAACCAGCGCCGAGTCCTTCATGACGCCAAGCGTCAGGCCGATCCAGCTTGGCAGGGCGACGCGCAGCGCCATCGGAAAGACGATGAAACGCATATCCTGACCCCATGTCAGCCCAAGCGACCGGCCAGCGCGGCGCGTGACGGTCGGCACAGCATCAATCGCGCCCCGCACGATCTCGGTGCAATAGGCCGAAGTATAGAGGGCCAATACGATGCACGAGGTGGCAAAGGGCGGCATGTTCAGCCCGGCAATGGCTTGAAAGGCGTTTGCCAGCACCAATTGGATCAGCAGCGGAACGGAGCGGAATACGTCCAGCACAAAGATCAGCGGCAAAGCGGCCCAGACGCTGATTTGCGCCCGCAGCACGCCGAACAAGAGACCCAGCAGCGTGCCGCCCGTCACAGCAAAGAAGGTAACCGCCAGCGTCATGCCCGCGCCTTTGAGCAGGAACATCAGATCACTCAGGGTCAGTGCGGTGTCAAACATCGTGCTTCCCCCCCCTCAATACCGAAACAGCCGCGCCGCAAAAAGCCGCGCGCCGATCGTGACGGCCTTGGTGATCAGATAGTAGATCACCGCCGCAATCGCGAAGATTTCAAAGGTCCGGAAGCTTCGGACGTTGATGTCTTGCGTAACCCCGGCCAGATCGGTGTTCATTCCCACCGTTACGCCCAGCGATGTCATCAGGATGGCCCAGACCATCTGGTTCGTCATCGGCAAGAAGGCGATGCGGAACATCTGCGGCATGATGATCAGTCGAAAAGCCTGCATCGAGGGCATTCCAAGCGACCGGGCCGCACGCAGTTGGGTCCCCGGAATGGCGCGCAATGCACCGCGAAAAGTTTCCGCCAGGTAGCCTGCGTTGTTGAAGGTGATGCCTGCCAGCAGCGCCATATAAGGGCTGAGATAAATTCCGTAGGAGCCAAGGCCGAAATGCGCCATGTAGATCTGAAACAAGGCCGGCGTGTTGCGCGAAACCTCTACCCAGACGCTGGCGGGGGCCGATGCCCATCGCGACCGCGAGTTTCGTGCCACAGCAAGCAGAACTGCGAAAGCGATGCCCATTGCCATCGACAACAGCGTAATCTGCAAGGTCACCAACGCGCCATCCAGCAAAAGCGGAAGCTTCTGAAAGGCCTGCCGCCACTGGAAAGTATAGTCGAACATTCTGGCACGTCCTCATTGCGGAGGGTCCAAGAAGGACAGGAGGGCAACGCGCCCTCCCGTCCATTCTGGCATCAGATCCGTGTCAACGATAGACGTTATCAATTGTCAGTTTTGGAGCAGTGCCGCCGACCCACTTGTCATAGAGCTCCTGATAGCGGCCAGAGCGGACCTGCTGGTTGATGAACAGATCGAGATAGTTCAGCATGCCATATTCCTGCCGCAGGGCGATCAGTCCAACATAATCAACCGGGTAGGGCGCGTCGCCTTTGATCACCAGTCCTTCGTATTGTCCGCCTTCGACGATCGCCGATGCCACGGTCGAGGTGACGACGGTGGCGTCGATCTGGCCTTGGGAAAGCGCAAGAAACACATCAGCCTGGCTTTGGTAGGGACGGAAATCGCCCGCGCCCCAGCCCTTGACGTTCTCTTCCAGCGCGATGCCTTCGAATGTGCCGCTGACCGAACCGACGGTCTTGCCGCTCATGTCTTCGAATTTCTCGATCCCGGCGTCCACCCGGGTCAGGACGACGTTGGTGAAGGCAAAGTAAGGGATGGTAAAACCAACGGTCTTTGCCCGCTCCAGAGTGTCAGAAGTCGAAGCCACACCCACATCGACACGGCCTGACACCAGCGCCGGAATGCGGTCGGGGAACGGTGTCTCGACGATTTCTGCCGTCACGCCCAAGGCGGCCGCAAGGTCGTTGCAATAGTCCACGTCAAAGCCGATGGCGTTGTTATCGGCATCGCGCGACCCCATGGGCGGAAAGTCCAGAACGACAGCGCAGCGCAGCGTCCCAGATGCCATGATGTCGTCAAGCTTGTCGGCGCTGGCCGCGGTCGCAAGGCACGTCGCTGCAAGAAGGCCGCTCAGAATGATGGATGATTTCATCTGCTATTCTCCCGTTGTTATGGTTGTCTGTTGATTCGACAGGCTGTTTTCCTGTCGAAACTATGTTCTGCGGCTGGACATGGCACAAGATAGAATTTAGCGAATATACTCTTTGTATATTCTGGCCTCATCCGGTCAGGATCACTGCCCTGCCATCAGCCAGTGAGCCATGACCAGCCCCGAGGCACTCGCCTTCATTGGCTCCACATCCATCGCCCCCCGACACGGCGAGTTGATTGTAGCGTTCAGTCCCGAACGTTGCGCCGCTGCTCAAGGGGGGCTGGAACTGACGCGGGCCGAGGCTTTGTTCGACGCGGTTCTTGGGCAGGGTGCGCGGCTGCCGTCACAGCGCCGCTTCGCCGCGCGTGCGGTGTCTGATGCAACAGGCATTGCCCTGACCGCAGACGAGATGGCGATGCTGCAGCGGATGAAAGACGCGGGGTCAGGCGAAAAGATCTGATGGGGCTGCTGCACGGCCGAAGACCAGGTGAGGCTAGTCCCCTGATGACCGAAGCAGTCTGCCGGGCCAATCGGTCAAGAGCGGTTGATCTAACCGCGGGGCGGCCATATTCATGCGGCTGTCGAGATTTGGGGAACAGTCGATGGATGACACTGCCGCCGCCATACCCGAGCGCAAACGGGGCTCCGGGGTCAAGAAGGCCTATGACCTGCTGCGCAGCGAAATCCTTGATCTGACCCTTCCGCCCGGCAGCCCGATTGACGAGGTCCAACTGGCAGACCGCCTTGGGCTGTCACGCACCCCGATCCGCGAAGCCTTGGCGCGGCTGGCCACCGAAGGCCTGATCGATACGCTGCCCAACCGTTCGACGATGGTGGCGAACATCGATTTTCTGAACTTGCACACGTTTTTCGACGCGATCACCCTGATGTACCGCGTGACCACCCGCCTTGCCGCGCGAAACTGGCAGGACGGTGATCTTGAAATCATCAATGGCCATCAGAAAGACTTTGCTGAAGCCGTGGCCAGGCATGACGCGCTGGCCATGATCGGCACCAACCGCGATTTTCACGCGGCGATCGCCGTAGCCGGGCGAAACCCCTATTATCTCGGGCTTTTTGTTCGACTTCTAGATGATGGGCGGCGGCTGTTGCGGCTGTATTACCAATCGTTCAACGACCGCCCCCCGGCATCGGTGATCACCGAACACGAGGATATCATCGCAGCGGTCACGGCACGCGACGTCGAAACCTCGGACCGTCTGGCCAAAGCCCATGCCGATCAGATCGTGCGCCAGATCCAGAAGCTGCTGTCATTGGATCAACGCCAGAATATCGCGCTTCAGTTCTGAGGTTCCTGTCGACAACAAATATACGTCATGTATTATACATCCACAGGCGAATCCGGGGCGCATCGCCCTGCCCTCCTGCGATCATTCGACGTTCCCACAGGAGCTTGCCATGAATTCAGATATCTTTGCCGGGGTCATTCCTGCGCTGATGACCCCCTGTACCCCGGACCGCGCCCCCGATTTCGACGCTTTGGTCCGCAAGGCCAAGGATCTGGTCGCAGCCGGGATGTCCGCCGTGGTCTATTGCGGGTCGATGGGCGACTGGCCGCTTTTGACCGACGCGCAGCGGATGGAAGGGGTCGAGCGGCTGGTAAACGCCGGCGTCAGGGTGATCGTGGGCACCGGAGCGATCAATACTGCCTCTGCCGTGGCGATCACCCGGCACGCGGAAAAGGTGGGCGCACATGGTCTGATGGTCATTCCCCGCGTTTTGTCGCGCGGCCCGTCGCCATCGGCCCAAAAGGCGCATTTCAAGGCGATCCTGTCAGCAGCCCCCGGCTTGCCCGCGATCATCTACAACAGCCCTTACTACGGCTTTGCGACGCGCGCGGATCTGTTCAACGCCCTGCGCGCCGAACATCCCAACCTTGTCGGGTTCAAGGAATTCGGCGGCCCGGCCGATACGCGCTATGCGGGGGAGTTCATAACCTCGGCGGGTGACGGCGTGACGTTGATGGTCGGCGTCGATACCGGCGTCGTGAATGGTTACGTCAATTGCGGTGCCAAGGGCGCGATCACCGGCATCGGCGTGGTCATGCCGCATGAAGTGCTGACGCTCTGCAATTTGTCGCGGGCCGCCGCCACCGGCGACGTCGAGGCCCGCCGGAAGGCGCTTGAACTGGAGACCGCTTTCAACGTGCTGTCGTCCTTCGACGAAGGTCCGGATCTGGTACTGTACTTCAAGTATATGCTGCATCTGGAGGGCGAACAGGAATATGCGCTGAACTTCATCGAAACTGATGAGCTGAGCGCCAGTCAGCGCGGCTACGTCGAGGCGCAGGTCAAGCTGTTCAAGACGTGGTATGCCGAGTGGAGCAAGCAAGACGGGGCTGTCGCGCGCTGCCTTGGCTAAGATCGGACGGGCAGGCATGGATAGGTGCCCTGCCGCGCCGTTCCAAGTAAGGGGCCGTGTTGATGGCTTGCATTTCACCGACGCCCATCGCGGCAAGATCAAAGCTTGGCGGCGTGCCGCAGGCTCGACGTGCTGCGCGCCTGAAGGATCATCATGACCGCCAAAGTTGACGTGATCGTTGTCGGAGCCGGGGTAATCGGCCTTTCGGCTGCCCTTATGGCGCAGGCGCGAGGACTGACGGTCGTGGTACTTGACCGGACCGGCCCGGCAGCGGGGGCGTCGGCGGGCAATGCCGGTGCTTTCGCGTTCAGCGACATACTGCCGCTGGCCTCTCCCGGCATCTTGTCCAAGGCGCCGAAATGGTTGCTTGACCCGCTGGGGCCGCTGTCGATCCCGCCCGCCTATGCGTTGCAGATAGCGCCCTGGATGTATCGCTTCTGGCGCGCCTGCTCCCCGGCGCAGGTCGCCCGATCGACGCTGGCCCAAACCGCGCTGATGGATCTTTCCAAGGCTGAACTTGTGCCGTTTCTGGATCTGTCCGGAACCGCAGACATGCTGCATCGCAGAGGCAACCTTCAGGTCTATGAGGGGAAGGCGGAATTTACCGCATCCCTGCCCGGATGGCAGGCCCGCACCGATCATGGCATTGCCTTCGACCACCTCACGGCCTCCGAGATGGCCACCCTTCAGCCCGGGCTTTCTGCACAGTTTACCCATGGGACCTTCACCCCCGAGTGGTACTCGATTTCCGACCCAAGGCTCTACACACATGCTCTGGCTGATCGTTTCCGTGCCAGAGGCGGCGAAGTTCGCGTGGCCGAGGTGACGAGGCTTGATCCCCAGGAAAGCGGCGTCGCGGTCTGGCTTGCCACTGGAGATACGCTGCAGACGGGCAAAGTCGTTCTGGCTGCCGGGGCATTTTCGCACCTTTTGGCGCGCTGTGTCGGCGACAGGATTCCGCTGGAAACCGAGCGGGGCTACAACACAACCCTCCCCACGGGCGCGTTTGATCTGCGATTGCAAGTGACGTTTGGCGGGCATGGCTTTATTGCGAGCCCGCTGTCCACTGGCATCCGCATCGGCGGTGCTGTGGAATTGGGCGGCCTGAAGCTTGCGCCAAATTACAAGCGGGCGGATGCGATGCTGCGCAAGGCGCAGGCGTTTCTGCCCGGCATTGATCCGAAGGGCGGCATGCAGTGGATGGGCTTTCGCCCGTCGCTGCCCGACAGCCTGCCCGCCATCGGTCGCTCGCGAGCAACGTCGCGGGTGATCCATGCGTTTGGCCACGGTCATCTCGGCCTGACCCAATCCGCCGGCACCGCACGGCTGGTTGCGGACATGTTGACCGGCGCACCTTCCGCGATCGACCTTACCCTCTTCTCTCCGCAAAGGTTCTGACATCTTGGCCGGATCGAGGCGGCCACGCAGGTCGCTGGCTTCCCTGCCATCATATCGTCGGTGGCGGGAAGGGTGCGAATGACCGGTTACAACACAATCTTCATCGACGACCGCGACCCCTTTGCGCACGGCTTTGTCGTTCAATAAGCCACACGCCTTGGAGTCGGTGCTTTCAAAGATGAAACCGGGACCTCTGCACCGAGTTCGAACCGATGGCGTCTCGAGCGACTGTCCGTGTTTACCGCAACATATGGCCAGCCCGGATCGCACTGGCAGGCGGTCATCGCGATTTTGTCGAGGAACGTCTGTGCTGCCGGATACGGAACGACTGGGTCACGAAGGCCGCCGCCAAGGGCGGCAAGTGCCGGGGAGTCAACGGCATTCCGGGTGGCACACAGCATCGGGGTCGTCACACTGCGTTTGATTTAAGCTCGGCCCCGTCGGAACATCGGCTGCTGAGGAATACTGCTTCGACTTGGCGTTCGTCTTCTGGTTGATCGCGAACCGCGTCGCCAGTCCTCTCAGGCTGTCTGGACCATGCTGATCGCTTGACGGACGGCCTCTGTTGTCGAAGCGCTCCCGTTCCGAACCGGACTTGTAGAGCTTCCCTCCATTCGCCGGACAGGATTGCACCACCACAGCCGGGGAAGGAACATTCCGGGGCTGTATGAACCCGCCTCAACACCTGCCCGTAAATCCGCATCAGGCAGCCCCGCCACCCTGCAACGAAACGATCCGCGTCACTTGGCGGTGATCCGACCGTCGATGTAAGGCATGTAAGGCGCATTCGCCGCCAGATATTCGGCGGTCACATCGGCAAGGTCGGGGCCGAAATCATCGACGTCCTTCGCATTCACGAACATCTTGAACCCTTCACCGCCCCCCCGGACAAAGTTGTTGGACACGCCGACATACTCTGTCGCAGGGTCGATCGGCCCACAGGCATCGCCGCCGATCAAGACCATCACCTCCGAAACGCGCGCCCCCACCGGCTGCACAGGATCGAACATGTATTTCAACCCTGCCACCTGCGGGAACCGCACGGCCCCTTCCTCGATCTGGCTCACACCGTTTTCCAGCGCCGCCACCACATCCGCCCCGGTGACGGTAAAGGTCGACAGCGTGTTCTGGAACGGCAGCACCGTCCGCACCTCGCCCATCGTGACCGGCCCCGCATCAACAGACGCCCGCAATCCGCCGCCGTTGGTCAAGGCAATTGTCACCCCCTGACCAGCGACGCGCGCCAGCATGGCGTCGGCCACCAGATTGCCCATCTGGCATTCCCTCGCGCGGCAGGCGTCGCGACTGCCGTCAATCGCGGCGGCTGCTTCGGCGATCACCTTGTTGCGGATCTGGTCCAGCCGCACCGCCAATTCGGCAATCCGCGCGACGGCAGCGCTGTCCTCGGCCACCGCCGCGTCCAGGATCAGAGGCTCGCCTGCGGCCATAACCACGACCCCGGCATCATCATATTCCGCCCTGGCCGCCCCCGCCATCCCGCACAGCACCGCCGCCGTTCCCAAAAACTTCGCCATCATCGCGACGCCTCCGGTTCTGAATGAGTTGCAGCAGCCCGGCCCCCCGCAACCGGGCGCTGTAAAGCCGCATGTTGCCGATCCTGCCCCCGCCCTGCAACATCGGCATGACAGCGCCGCCCGCCATGCAACCATTGACCATTGCACAGTCACAGGGCATGAAACCCCCCATGCTGATCCTTAAAATCTTCCGCCGCCCCGAATGGAACGCCTTTGTCGCCGCCGGCGAGACCCTTGGTGCGCCCATCGACCTGACCGACGGGTTCATCCACTTTTCGACCGCCGCGCAAGTCGCCGAAACCGCCGAGAAATACTTCGGCACCGAAAGCGATCTGGTGCTGGTCGCCTTCGATGATACCAAGCTCGGGGCCGCCCTGAAGTGGGAGCCGTCACGCGGCGGCGCGTTGTTCCCTCATCTCTACCGCGCGCTGCTGATGTCCGACGTGGTCTGGGACAAATCCCTGCCTCTGGGCGCCACCGGCCACATCTTTCCCGAGGGTCTGTGGTGAGCCTGACCGACCGTCTCGCGCTGCTGGCCCTCCACCGCTTCGACCCCGAAACCGCCCACGGCCTCAGCCTGCGCGCGCTGCAATCCGGCCTCGTGCCGCTGCCGGGCGTGGTCACCTCGCCTCGCCTGCGCACCACCCTTGCAGGCTTGGCGCTGCCCAACCCGATCGGCCTCGCCGCAGGCTATGACAAGAACGCGACCTGCCTCGCCCCCCTGTCGCGCGCAGGCTTCGGCTTTGTCGAGGTCGGCGCCGTCACCCCCCGCGCGCAGGACGGCAATCCGCGCCCCCGCCTGTACCGGCTGACCGGCGACCGCGCCGCGATCAACCGCTTCGGCTTCAACAACCAAGGTGCCGACGCCATCGCCGCCCGCCTCGCCGCCCGCACCCCCAACCCCGTCCCAGTCGGCCTGAACCTCGGCGCGAACAAGGACAGCCCCGACCGCGCCGCCGATTTCGCCGCCGTGCTGGCGACCTGCGGCCCCCATGTGGACTTCGCCACCGTCAACGTCTCCAGCCCCAACACCGAGAAACTCCGCGACCTGCAAGGCCCCGCTGCCCTCGCCGCGCTGCTGTCCCGCGTGATGGAGGTGCGCGCCAGCCTCGCCAGACCCATCCCGATCTTCCTGAAAATCTCGCCCGATCTGACCCCCGATGACCTGGCCCGACTGGCCGAAACCGCCCTCGCCTCGGGCATCCACGGCATCATCGCGACCAACACCACCCTGTCGCGCAGCGGCCTGACCAGCCCCCACGCGTCCCAGACCGGCGGCCTGTCGGGCGAGCCCCTGTTCGAGGCGTCAACCCGCATCCTTGCCCACCTGTCAAAACTGACCGATGGAAGCCTCCCCCTGATCGGCGTCGGCGGCATCTCGACCCCCGAACACGCCTATGCCAAACTCCGCGCCGGTGCCTCTGCGGTGCAGTTTTACACCGCAATGGTCTACCACGGCATCAGCCTCGCCGCAAAAATGGCCCAAGGCCTCGACGCCCTCCTGACCCGCGACGGCTACACCAACGCCAACCAGGTCACAGGCACCGCCGTCAACGACTGGCTCTGACCTTCCTTCATTTTCTGTCCCGAAATATCCTCGGGGGTCCGGGGGCAGACAGCCCCCGGCGCTGCCCGCAAACGCCCCCCTAAGAATATCTTGCCCTCAAAACGCCTTGCCCTCAGAACGCCTTGCCGTCAAAACGCCTTGAACGTCATCGTGGTCAAAGTCCGCACGATGCCCGGAATGTCGAACAACCGTTCCGACAGGTAGTGCCCCACATCGGCCCCATCCGGGATATAGACCTTGGCGATCAGGTCGTACTCGCCCGAGGTGGAAAACAACTCGCTGACCACCTCGCGGTCGTAAATCGCCTCGGCCACCGCATAGGTCTGACCCGGAACGCAGCGAAACTGCACGAACACACAGATCATCAGCTTATCTCCCTCATTCCGAACTCTCCCCCTCCAGCGCCAGCGCCGCAGGAACCCGCGCCAGATCGGCGACCGTCAACGGCGCGGTGGGCCGCCCCAGCCGATTGCGCACCACCCAGAACAGGCGCTTTTCCGCCCGCGTAATCGCCACATAGGCCAACCGCTTCCACAACGGCAACCCGGCTTCGGTCCGCCCCGCCATCGCCGCTGCATAAAGATCGGGCGCAAAGACCTGCACGTCAGACCATTGCGACCCTTGGGCCTTGTGGATCGTCACCGCCGCGCCATGCAGGAATGCCGCGCCCATCGTGGCGGCAGAGGGGATGAACGGCGCTTCCTCATCGGGTTTTTCGATCTTGATGATCGACGCCGCCGAAACTTGCGGCTCCTCCGCCCCCACCACATGCAGCCGCGCGAAACCGGGACGGCTGCCGGGCCCCAGATAGATCACCTGCGCCCCCTTGATCAGCCCGCGCGCCTCCAGATCGACCCGTTTCTTGCGGTGCTTCAGCGGCAACTCGATCCCATCGCAGATCAACGGCTCGCCGGGCAGCAGCGCATCCTCCGGCGCGCCATATACGCCGCGAAACGCGGTGATCAGCCGGATGCGCGTCGCATTGCGCCACACCAGCACCGGCGAGCGCGCCATCAGATCGCTGTCGACCCGCTCGGCCCAGACCACCCGGTCATCCCGCGCGGCGGCCTGCTGCACCATCGCCTCGAAATCCTCGAACCGCAGCCGGTCGTCTGCCAGGGCATGGGCCAGGTCCAGAATCGGATTGTCCTCGGCCTGCCGGTGGATGCGGCTCAGAACCAGCCGCCGCCCCTCGGCCAGCTTGTCGAACACCATCTCGCCCGAGGCACCCACCGGGGCCAATTGCGCCGGATCGCCGAACAGCACCAAAGTCGGGAAAATCTCGCGCAGGTCGTTGAACTGCTTGTCGTCCAGCATCGAGGATTCGTCGACAAAGCCTATGTCCAGCGGCTCCTCGCGGCGCTTCCACCCCTTGATGAAATCGCTGCCCTTCAACCCCGCCGCCGCCAGCGCACCGGGGATGGATGCCACCTGCGCGTGAAACGCAAAGGCCCGGTCCAGCGCCACATCGGTCAACCCCTCGACCACGGGGCGCGCGCCGACCCCGGTCAGCCATTCGGCGATCCGCTCATATTGCGGATCGTAAAGCGGCGTATAAAGAATGCGGTGGATCGTCGTCGCCGGAACCCCGCGCAGCCGCAACACGCTCGCCGCCTTGTTGGTGGGGGCCAGAACGGCCAGCGTGCGCCGGTCCTTGCGCCGCCGCCCTTCGTAGTCGCCCGACACCACCTCGACCCCGGCCGCCGCCAACGCGCGGTACAGCGACCCCAGCAGCATCGTCTTGCCCGACCCCGCCTTGCCGACCACCGCCAACACCTGCGCCTTGCCCTCGGCCATCGGGGTCAGCGCGCCGTCGTCCAGATCAATCCCCACGGCCAGCAACTCGGCCGCCACGCGGTCGAATGCCTGTGCCTGATCGTCGGAAAAGGTGATGGTGGGAACGGCAAGCTGCATCTTGTGACCATAGGCGACCCCAGCCCCCAAGGCCAGTCACTGCCCATGCCTCAATGCGATTTTGCCCCCGGCGGCACACCGCCATCGGGCGGGCCGTCCGACCGGATCCGCGCCACCTCGGCGCGGGCCACGCGCAGCGTTTCATCGACTTTCTGCGCCAGCAACGGCATGTCGTTGGCCAGCGCATAAGTCCGCAGATCGCCCAGCACTTCAAAAATCCAATCGTGACGCATGGGGACCCCTTGCCGGAATACACATCCGACCGGTCGATTATAACAGTCAACCGCCGGGTGACGGTATCCACCGGTTGGTAAACAACCTGTTTACCATATCGCGACAAAGCTGAGCGGTTCTGCCGCTGACCCGTGCGCCCAAACCACAGGTTCTGGCCCCGACCTGTCATCCCTGTATCGGCGGCCTGCCGAAATGGTGGCGCATCGGCCCAGATGCAGACCCACCAACGCCGCGTGACCTCAGACGCGGCTGGCCTCCAGCGTGTCCTCGAAGGTGCGCAAGCCGACATGCGGCGCCTGCACCAGCACCGCCATGTTCCCCGGTTTGTGTTCATTCCGCCGCATCAGCGTGTGGGCGCGCGGAATCTCGGCCCAGGGAAACACCTCTGACATGCAGGGGTCCAGCCGCCGCTCCAGCATCAGCTTGTTCGCCGTCGCCGCCTGTTTCAGATGAGCGAAATGCGACCCCTGCAACCGCTTCTGGTGCATCCACATATAGCGGACGTCAAAAGTGCAGTTGAACCCCGACGTGCCCGCGCAGATCACCACCATGCCGCCTTTCTTGCAGACCAAGGTCGACACCGGAAACGTCGCCTCGCCGGGATGCTCGAACACCATGTCGACGCTGACGCCCTTGCCGGTGATGTCCCAGATCGCCTTGCCGAACCGCCGTGCCTCTTTCAGCCAGTCGTTGTACTCGGGCGTGTTGACCGTCGGCATCTGGCCCCAGCAGGTGAAATCCTTGCGGTTGATCACCCCCTTGGCCCCCAGCCCCATGACGAAGTCGCGCTTGTCCTCGTCGCTGATCACGCCGATCGCATTGGCCCCCGCCGTGTTGATCAACTGGATCGCATAAGACCCCAACCCCCCCGACGCGCCCCAGACCAGCACGTTCTGACCGGGTTTCAGGTCATGCGGTTCGTGCCCGAACAGCATCCGGTATGCGGTGGCGAGCGTCAGCGTGTAACACGCCGACTCCTCCCATGTCAGATGCCGGGGGCGCTGCATCAACTGCTGCGCCTGCACCCGCGTGAACTGCGCGAACGACCCGTCGGCGGTCTCATAGCCCCAGATGCGCTGGCTTGCCGAATACATCGGGTCGCCGCCGTTGCATTCCTCGTCGTCGCCGTCGTCCTGATTGCAGTGGATTACCACCTCGTCGCCGACTTTCCAGCGTTTCACCTTGTCGCCGACTTTCCAGACGATCCCGGCCGCATCCGACCCCAGCACCGCGTAAGGGGCCTTGTGCCCGTCGAACACCGACACGGGCTGACCAAGGCAGGCCCAGACGCCGTTGTAATTGACCCCCGCCGCCATCACCAGAACCAGCACCTCAAGGCTGTCGATGGTCGGCGTGTCGACCACCTCGATCTGCATCGCGGTTTCCGGCTCGCCATGGCGTTCGCGCCGGATCACCCAAGCGTGCATCTGGGCCGGCACATGGCCCAGGGGCGGCATCTCGCCCACCGCATACAGGTCTTTCACCGGGGCGTCATAGGCCACGATAGACGAATGGGTATCGAGTGCCATGCAGCGTCCTTCCGCAATGCCGCGCCGCAGAATCGCACGGCTCGGGGCAGGAATACGAACGCCTGCGCAACTTTGCAATAGAAGGATACGGGTTTCGGGTAACTTTATGTCTGCCGCGCCGCAGCATTTCCTTGGTCGGGATCGGGCAAGGCGGGCCGCAGCGCCGCCTCCCCCTCCAGCCGCTGCAACACCGGGGCCGCATAAAACGCCAAAAGCGCCGCCCCGCCCGGCAACACCGCCTGATCCGCCCCCACTATCCCCCGCGCGATCAGCGGCGCCAACCCCTCGGCCACCGCCGCCTCGATCCCCTGCGGCGGCAGCTTCAACACCGCACCCAGGCCGCGCAGCCGCGCCGAAATCGCCGCCACCCGGTCGACCAACGCCCCCTCGCGCCCCTGCACCAAGGCCGCCGCGACCAATGGCACCGCCAAAACCGGCACCACCCGCACAATCTCGGCCATCAGCCGCGCGCCCAATGCCTCGACCGGCTGTGTCACCCCCCCGGCCAGAAACGCCCGCAACGACAACGGCGGCCCGAACCCCGCTGCCGCCGTGCCAAAGCCCGGAAACCGCCCCCGCACGATGCGCCACAGCAACCGCAGACTGAACCCCGCAATCGTCAACGGCCTGGCGCGGAACTTGCGCACTCCCTCGACCGCCGCCTCGGTCAGCAGCCGGTCCTCCAGCACCCGGTCATAGGCAAGGCCCACCGGCACGAACACCACATCGCGCCCCCCCGGTTCAAACCCCTGCACGATATAGGACAACAATCCCATCCGCGCCGCCCCCACCCGCCCGTCCAGCGACAACCCGCCTTCGGGGAAAATCGCCTGCACCGTGCCCTCGGACGTCGCCATCTGAACATACCGCGCCAGAACCCGGCGATACAGCGGGTTGTGCGACCCGCGCCTTATGAAATACGCCCCCATCGCCCGGATGATCCGGGAAAGCGGCCAGACCCGCGCCCATTCCCCCACCGCATAGGAAATCGCCGACCGCCCCGACACCAGCCAGGTGACCAGCACATAATCCATGTTGCTGCGGTGGTTCATCACGAAGATAACCGTAGCGCGTGGGTCAATCGCCCCCAAAGCCTGATCCACCGACCCGATCCGCACCCGGTACAAGGCCCGCGACAGCCGCCGTGTCAGCCGGATCGCCACCCCGAAATACAGGCTGGCCGAAAACCCCGGCACAATTTCGCGCGCATAGCCCTGCGCCTCGGCAAAGGCGACCTCGCCCGGCACCCCGGTTTCCGCCGCATGTTCCGCCACTGCCTCCATGACCTTGGGGTCATAGACCAGCCGGACGATCATATCCTTACGCCGGGCAAGGCGAAACGGCTCGATCTTGCGATCCAGCCGCAGGTTCAGCCGCGCTACCATCCGCTCCATCCGCCGCCGCAGAAACCAGCGCAGCCCCGGCCCGATCACCCGGTCCAACGTCGCCACCGCCGCCAGCAGCAGCACCACTACCAGAACCCAGACCGGAAGCTGCACGGCGTTGAACATGCCCTGACCCTAGGGCAGCGGAAAGGTTACGTAAATCCACCCTGCCATGCCGCGCCGCAGCGAATTGACAGCGCCATATTCTTTCGCCATTAACGATCAAATCGTAACAAAATTACAATCCCCGAGTCGCCCCATGACCAAAGACGCCCCGTGGCTGTTCCGCACCTATGCAGGCCACTCGACCGCCACCGCGTCCAACGCGCTTTACCGTGGCAATCTTGCCAAGGGGCAGACCGGGCTGTCGGTCGCCTTCGACCTGCCGACGCAGACCGGCTATGACAGCGACCATATTCTTGCCTTGGGCGAGGTCGGCAAAGTCGGCGTCCCTGTGGCACATCTGGGCGACATGCGCGCCCTGTTCGACCAGATTCCGCTGACCCAGATGAACACCTCTATGACGATCAACGCCACCGCCCCATGGCTTCTGGCCCTGTATATCGCCGTGGCCGAAGAACAGGGCGCCGACATCGCCACCCTGCAAGGCACCGTGCAAAACGACATCATCAAGGAATACCTGTCGCGCGGCACCTACATCTGCCCACCCAAACCCAGCCTGCGGATGATCACCGACATCGCCGCCTACACGCAGAAACACCTGCCCAGATGGAACCCGATGAACGTGTGCAGCTATCACCTGCAAGAGGCGGGGGCCACGCCCGAAGAGGAACTGGCCTTTGCGCTGGCCACCGCTTGCGCCGTGCTGGACGATCTGAAAGGCAAGGTTTCCGCCGCCGATTTCCCCAACATGGTCGGCCGGATTTCGTTCTTCGTCAACGCAGGCATCCGCTTCGTCACCGAGCTTTGCAAGATGCGCGCCTTTGTCGATTTGTGGGACGAATTGTGCGAACACCGCTATGGCATCACCGACGCCAAATACCGCCGCTTCCGCTATGGCGTCCAGGTCAACTCGCTGGGCCTGACCGAACAGCAACCCGAAAACAACGTCTACCGCATCCTTCTGGAAATGCTGGCGGTGACGTTGAGCAAAAACGCCCGCGCCCGCGCCGTCCAACTCCCGGCGTGGAACGAGGCGCTCGGCCTGCCCCGCCCGTGGGATCAACAATGGTCGCTGCGGATGCAGCAGATTCTGGCCTTCGAGACCGACCTGCTGGAATACGACGACCTGTTCGACGGAAACCCCGCCATCGACCGCAAAGTGACCGAACTGAAGGACGGCGCACGCGCCGAACTCGCCCAGATCGACGCCATGGGCGGAGCCGTCGCCGCGATCGAGTACATGAAATCCCGCCTTGTCGAGTCGAACGCCACCCGTATCGCCAGGATCGAGACCGGGGAAACCACCGTGGTCGGCGTCAACCGCTGGCTTGAAACCACGCCCAGCCCGCTGACCGCAGGCGACGGCAGCATCATGCAGTCCGACCCCGACGCCGAGGCGGATCAGATCGCCCGCCTGACCGCCTGGCGCGCGGCGCGCGACAAAACCGCCGTCGCCACCGCCCTGACCGCCCTGCGCCAGGCCGCCGCGACCGGCGCCAACATCATGCCCCCCTCCATCGCCTGCGCCCGCGCCGGCGTCACCACCGGCGAATGGGGCGAGGCGATCCGCGCCGCCTTCGGCGAATACCGCGCCCCGACCGGTGTCTCGCGCAACCCGTCGAACCGCACCGAAGGGCTGGAGCCGATCCGTGAGGCCGTCGCATCCGTCGCCGCCAAACTCGGTCGCCCGCTGAAACTGCTGATGGGCAAACCCGGCCTCGACGGCCATTCGAACGGGGCCGAGCAAATCGCCACCCGCGCCCGCGATTGCGGGATGGACATCCACTACGACGGCATCCGCCTGACGCCCGAACAGATCGTGGCCTCGGCGCTGACCGAAAATCCGCATGTCATCGGGTTGTCGATCCTGTCGGGCAGCCATGTGGCGCTGGTGGCCGATCTGCTGGACCGCCTGCACAAGGCGGGCCTGACCACCCCGGTCATCGTCGGCGGAATCATCCCCGAAGCGGACGCTGCAACCCTGCGCGCCATGGGCGTGGCGGCCGTTTACACGCCCAAGGATTTCGAGTTGAACCGTATCATGCTCGACATCGTGGCTCTCGTCGACCAACGCGATCTCGCCGCCTGATCCCCCTCAGACGCCATGCGCCCCCCTCCCCGCATGCGAGGGGATGGGGGATGGGGTCCACCGCAAACCCCTCCAATGCTGTCGCGACGGCTGCCCGCCACAAAACCGACGTTTGCCCGACGCGCGTTTTCGTGTGAACTCCCCCCAACCACCCCGATTCGGGGGCTACGGAGACGGATCCCATGACTTTCCACATCGGTGCCAAACCCGGCGAGATTGCCGAAACCGTGCTGCTGCCCGGCGACCCCTACCGCGCCAGATGGGCGGCGCAAAAGTATCTCGACAATCCGGTTCTGGTGAATGAAGTCAGGGGAATGCTCGGCTTTACAGGCACTTGGCACGGCCACCCTGTCACGATCCACGGCACGGGCATGGGGATGCCGTCGATGTCGATCTATACGACCGAGTTGATCAGGGACTACGGCGCGCAAACTCTGATCCGGGTCGGCAGCGCAGGGGCCATGCAACCACATATAGCGGTCCGCGATCTGGTGCTCGCGCAAGGCTGTTCGACCTACGGCAGCCCCTCGCGGTCGCTGTTCGGCGATCTCGCATTTGCTCCTGTGGCTGATTTCGGCCTGTTGTCAGCGGCATACAAGGCATCCAGCACAATGGGCGTCCCGGTCCACGTCGGCGGCATCTACACGTCCGACACGTTCTATGACGAACGGGCCGATCTTTCGGCCCAGTTGCAGCGCCACAACTGCTTGTGTGTCGAGATGGAGGCTGCCGAGCTTTACACCCTCGCCGCCCGCTATAAACGCCGGGCGCTGGCGATCCTGACCATGTCCGACCACATCCTGACCGGCGAGGCCCTGCCCGCAGACCAACGAGAAACCAGCTTTGGCGCGATGATCGAACTGGCGCTCAAAGCCGCTTTTGCCTAACCATAAGGAATCAGTATGAAATATCGCCAACTCGGGTCCGGTGGCCCTATGGTTTCTGCGATCGGGCTGGGCTGCATGAGTTTCGGCGGCATCTTTGGCCCGACCAACCTGAACGAATCGCTGCGCTGCCTGGATGCCGCCTGGGCTCATGGCATCGACTTTCTCGACACCGCCAACATCTATGGCATGGGCGTGTCGGAAACCGTCATGGGTCAATGGCTTGCGTCCCGCAAACACCCCGTCCACATCGCGACCAAAGCCAGCATCGTGGGCGGCCCCAACCGCCGGTTCGACAATTCGGAGGCGCATCTGCGGGCCGAGTTGGAAGGCTCGTTCAAACGGTTGGGCGTCGACCATGTCACCCTGTTCTACATCCACCGCCGTGAACAGGAACGCCCCTTGGCAGAGGTGATAGGCACCCTGCAAACCCTGATTGCCGAAGGCAAAATCGGTGGCTACGGCTTGTCCGAAGTCTCTCCGGGCACCCTGCGCCGCGCCCATGCGATGCATCCCTGCATGGCGGTGCAGAGCGAGTATTCGTTGTGGACAAGGCAGCCGGATCTGGGAATGATCCAGACCTGTGCCGAGCTTGGCACCACCTTTGTCCCCTTCTCGCCTCTGGCGCGCGGCGCGTTGGGGCGCGGCAATCTGGACCCCGCGACCTTTGCGGCGACCGATTTTCGCGGGACGATCCCGCGCTTTCACGACCCGGACTGGTCTCTGAACCTGCGCCATATCAACGCCTTGCGCACCTATGCCCTTGATCGGGGGTTGACAGCGGCGGGCCTTGCGATGGCTTGGGTGCTGGATCAGGGGCCGCATCTGGTTCCGATTCCGGGCACCCGCACGGCGGACCATCTGTCGGATTGGGCCGGGGCGTCGGACAGGCCGCTGACGGACGAGGACCGCCGCGAGATCGCCCGCATCATGCCGGTCGGCTGGGCGTATGGCGACCGCTATGGCGCGGAACAGGCGAGCATGGTAGAGCGGTATTGCTAACCTGCCGATTTTCAACGGCCTTGCGGGCCGCCGCCGTCAGCCCGCCCCTGACCGCACCCGCTCAAAGATCGCCAGAACCTCGGCCTCGGTAGCGCGTTCGGCAGCGCCGTCGTATACGTCGTCGCGCGTCCACAGCATCGAATCCGCCGGGTCATCCCGCATCGCCCAGGCACCGAACATCCGGCCGTCATCGGGCAAGACGCGCCGGGTCAGGGGCCGCACCTCGATATGCCGGTCATCGCGCCGGATGCGAACGTAGGCTGCCTCTACCGCCGCCTCGGGGCCTTCCAGCAGTTGCAGGTACAGATCGTCGCGACAGATCAGCGCCCCGGTGATCCCGTCCCGCTCGTTACAGCGCCGCGCATCCAGCAGGATGCCCGCAAGGCCGGCCGCATCGAACCCGAAGGGACGCGAGGCATAGGTCAGTTGCAGCAACGACATCTTGGCCTGCCTTTCGTTACCCCAAGGATCACGCCCCCCACCGCGACCGGGGGCCAGCCCCCGGACCCCCGGGATACATATGGACAGAAAATGTAGGACACAGGGCCGCTAGACAACCCGTTCGACCATCATCTTTTTCACTTCGGCAATCGCCTTGGCCGGGTTCAGGCCCTTGGGGCAGGTTTTGGTGCAGTTCATGATGGTGTGGCAGCGGTACAGCTTGAACGGGTCCTCCAGCGCATCCAGCCGTTCGCCCGTCGCCTCATCACGGCTGTCGATGATCCAGCGATAGGCGTTCAGCAGCACGGCGGGGCCCAGAAACCGGTCCGAGTTCCACCAGTAGGACGGACAGGCCGTCGAACAGCACGCACACATCACGCATTCATAATTGCCGTCAAGCTTTGCACGGTCCCCGACCGACTGCTTCCATTCCTTGGCAGGGCGGTTGGTTTTCGTTTCCAGCCAAGGCATGATGCTGGCGTGCTGCGCGTAAAACAGCGTCAGGTCGGGCACCAGATCCTTGATCACCGGCATGTGAGGCAGCGGATAGATCTTCACATCGCCCTTCACCTCGTCCAGTCCGTAGATGCAGGCCAGCGTATTGATCCCGTCGATGTTCATCCCGCAAGACCCGCAAATCCCCTCGCGGCAGGACCGGCGGAACGTCAGCGTCGGGTCGATCTCGGTCTTGATCTTGATCAGCGCGTCCAGAACCATCGGGCCACAGGTTGCCATGTCGACGAAATAGGTGTCGACGCGCGGGTTTTCGCTGTCGTCCGGCGACCAGCGGTAGATCTGAAACTTGCGCACCTTGTCGCCCGCCGGTTTCGGCCAGGTCTTGCCGGTGCGGATTTTCGAGTTTTTCGGTAGCGTGAACTGGACCATGGCGGTTCCTTCAGAAAGCGATGCCGGGGCGGGCCCCGGCGGAACAGATAGCGGGCGGGGCGGGCGCTGCAAGACCTGCCCCGGCGAGGGTGGCGTGAAACTGTGCGATCAGGGCGGGCGTCGGGCGGTGATGGGCGATCCAGGCCGCGATGTCGGCTTGCGCTGCGGCGCGATAGGCGTCCGCGTCCCAGGATGCCGCCAGATCGACGCCCCAGCGGGCAAAGGCGGCAAACAGCGCGGGCAGGTCGTAAAGCGACAACGCGGGGTCGGGCCGGGCTGTGCCATTCTTCCATTGGGGGACCAGGGAAGCCCCGGATACTTCGAGATAATCGAGCCGGGTCACCCGAGGCGTCAGCATGGCGCGCGCCATCGACCGGCCCCGTCTGCGGCGCAGTACGGTAATCCGCTGCGGCACGCGGCCCAGCAACTGACGCCCATGCAACGCCGATCCTTCGGCAAACACCAGATGCCGCGCGCCCGCATAAACTGCCATCTGCGCAGGCAGGCTGGCGGTTGCGGGGTCCAGCACCGCCAGCCCCGATTGCGCCAGCAGGCCCGTCAGATACCCCTCGCCCGCCGTCCCGCCGCCCCCCGACAGCGGCAGACCCGCGCGGGTGACATAGACCAGATCGGCGGGCTGCAGGCGCAGCCTCATCGCCATTGCCCGTGTATCGAGCAAGTCCAGATAGGCCGCATCCGGGGCCACTTGCGGCAAGGTTTCGGCCTGAACCCCGGCGCGCAGGGTCGCCACATGCAACGGAATGGTCACGAACCGGACCTGCGCGCGGTCCAGCCCGACCCAGTCAAGCACGGCCCAGACCCAATCAGGCAGCGCGCCGGGATCGCCGCCGGGCGCGACCGTGAACAGAAAGGCGTCGTCGGGGCGTTCACGCACGGCAAACGGCAGGCGCGGCAGGTGTTCGGCCATGAAATGCCCGAAATGCAGGTCGATGAACCCACCCCAGACACAGGGGGCGGCCACATCCTCCGAAGGCCCCGCCAACGAGGCCTCCTGATCGACCGGCAACCCGTTGCGGCAATGGCGCAGCCCGGTCTGGCGGTCGAACGCGGGCCAGATCGGCCCGCCAGTCGCGATATGCTGATGCACCCGGGTCACCGGCACCACCGGCACGTCGCGCAGCATCTGCAGATCGGCGGTCATCGCGCCTTAACCCCGCAACGGCGGCACACCCGCCGCCGCGAAACAACCCCGCGCCGCCGGACGCTGCGCGATGCTGCGAATGGTTTGCACCGTCAGCGTTCCCGCCTCGACCCCCACATCGCGGGCCAATCCCTGAATCTCGGCCCCGCTCGCGGCGTCCAGAATGCAGGCGGCGGCAGATTGGGCGGGCCCCGCCGGCATGTCGCGGTTGACCACGGGCGTCACGACCGATTCTGCCGCCCGCCGCATCGCCTTGTCGGCCACGTCTTGCGGATCGCAGGCCGCCAGCACCAACAAGGCCACCCCGGCCATCCAGATCCGCGCCATCACCCTGCGGCCTTGGAGGAGGTCGCAAGGCAATCCCCGACGCCCGGTCGCACCGCCACACCGCGCACAAAACCGCGCAGCGTGTCCGGCTGCTTGGCCATTTCGGAATTCGGCAGCGACAAAACCTCGCCAACCGTCATTCCCTTGAGAATGCAGGTCGTCGCGGCATCGTTTTCGACGCCGGGCTGATCCTCGGCCATGACCGGGGCGATCAACTCCCGACTGACCTTGCGCGACTCGCCATAAACGATGGTGGCCGGGGCACAGCCTTGCACCGAAACTGCCGCTGCCGCGATTGCAATCCATACTTTACTCATCAATACACCCTTGCTTTTGGAGCTATCTTCTTCATGTCGATCCCGCCCTGTTCCGCGGTGGTCAGCGGGTCCAAGTGGACGGGCCTGGTGTCCAGACGCACCTTCGCGTCATCTACATAGGCCAGTGAGTGGACCCGCCAGTTCACATCGTCGCGGCTCGGGTAATCTTCATGGGCATGTGCCCCGCGCGATTCCTTGCGCGCCTCTGCAGCAACAATAGTCGCCAGCGCATTCGGCATCAAGTTCTGCAATTCCAGCGTTTCCATCAGGTCGCTGTTCCAGATCATGCTGCGGTCGGTGACGTGGATATCGGCCATCCGTTCGGCCAGTGCTGTCATCTTGACCACGCCTTCGGACAGCGTCTTGTCGGTGCGGAACACCGCCGCATCGGCCTGCATCGTCTTTTGCAGGTCCAGCCGCAGCACCGCCGTCGGCACAGCCCCCGCCGCATGGCGCGTGAAGTCGAACCGCGCCAGCGCACGGTCCACCTCGGCCCTGTTCACCGGGGCGGGCGGCGTTTTGGGGTCCACCACTTCGCCCGCCTTGATCGCCGCTGCCCGCCCGAACACCACAAGGTCGATCAGCGAGTTCGATCCCAGCCGGTTCGCGCCATGGACCGAGGCACAGCCCGCCTCGCCCACCGCCATAAGCCCCGGAAAGATCGTGTCCGGCGCACCTGGCTGGGGGTTCAGAACTTCGCCCCAATAGTTGGTGGGGATGCCCCCCATGTTGTAATGTACCGTCGGAATGACCGGGATCGGCTCTTTCAACAGATCGACCCCTGCGAAAATCCGCGCGGATTCGGTGATGCCGGGCAAGCGCAGTTCCAGCGTTTCGCGCGGCAGATGGTTCAGGTTCAGGTGGATGTGGTCCTTGTTCGGCCCCACCCCCCGCCCTTCGCGAATCTCGATGGTCATGCAGCGCGACACCACATCGCGCGACGCGAGGTCCTTGTAGGTCGGCGCATAGCGTTCCATGAACCGCTCGCCTTCCGAGTTGGTCAGATAGCCGCCCTCGCCCCGCGCGCCCTCGGTGATCAGACAGCCCGAGCCATAGATGCCGGTCGGGTGAAACTGCACGAACTCCATGTCCTGCAACGAAAGCCCCGCCCGCGCCACCATTCCTCCGCCATCGCCGGTACAGGTGTGGGCAGAGGTTGCGCTGAAATAGGCACGCCCGTAACCCCCCGTCGCCAGCACCACCATCTTGGCGTTGAACACATGGATCGTGCCATCGTCCAGCTTCCACGCGACCACCCCGGTGCAGGCCCCATCGGTGATGATCAGGTCCAGCGCAAAGTATTCGATGTAGAATTCCGCGTTGTTCTTCAGGCTTTGCCCGTACAGCGTATGCAGAATGGCATGTCCCGTGCGGTCCGCCGCCGCACAGGTGCGCTGCACCGGTGGGCCTTCGCCATACTCGGTGGTATGGCCGCCAAACGGGCGCTGATAGATCCGGCCATCCTCGGTGCGCGAAAACGGCACGCCGTAATGCTCCAGCTCATACACCGCCTTGGGCGCCTCGCGCGCCAGATACTCCATCGCGTCGGTGTCGCCCAGCCAGTCCGACCCCTTGACGGTGTCGTACATATGCCATTGCCAGCTGTCCGGCCCCATGTTGCCCAGACTGGCCGCAATCCCGCCCTGCGCCGCCACCGTATGGCTGCGGGTCGGAAACACCTTGGTCACGCAGGCGGTGCGCAACCCCTGCTCGGCCATGCCCAAAGTTGCGCGCAAGCCCGCACCTCCGGCCCCCACGACCACCACATCGTAGTCATGCACTTCATACGGATACGCCGTCATGTCTGCCCCTTACAGCGCGATGCGGACCAGAGCGAACAGCCCGGTCGCCGCAACCACCGTTGCCAAAGAAATCACGAAGATGATCAACATCTTGCGCGCCGTGCCATGGGCGTAATCCTCGATCAGAACCGTGGCCCCCATCGCAAAGTGCCGCATCCCGATCACCAGAACCAATGCCGTCAGGATCGCCGGGAAAGGCCGCGCGAAGCTTTCGACGACCGTGGCCTGATCCGACCCCAACGCGCTGCCGAAGATATAGACCCAGACCGGCACAAGGAAAGCGAGGCCCACCGAACTGACCGTCATCGACCAGTGATGCGCGGTGCCGGTATGGGACGCCCCACGCCCCACCGCCCGCTTGCGCGCCGTAAGATACCGCATGCCCGTGCCCCCTCAGACGATCAGAATGGTGATAAGGGTCAGAACCACCGACCCGCCGATGCAGCCCCAGCCCAGCTTTTCCGCCGTGCCGATATCCAACCCGTGCCCCGCATCGAAATACAGGTGCCGCAGGCCCGCCAGATAGTGATACCACACCGCCCACAACGATGCGGTGAACACCAGATCGCCGAACCAGCTTGTCGCGACCGCGTTCGCCACCGCAAAAGACGCAGGCGTGCTCGCCGCCGCCAGCAACCACCACACCGCCAGCACGATGCCGACAATCAGTGCGTTTCCGGTGATCCGCGTCAGAATCGAGGTGATCGAGGTCAGTTGCGGGCGATAAATCTGCAGATGGGGCGATAAGGGCCGCTCGACCCGCTTGACGTCTGCCATGTCGCTTTCCTTTTCGCTGACGGCGGCTTGGACCGCGAGACCCAGCCACAACATTTCGCTGCTGTGTTCATAGCGCAGATTCGGAGCGTGTCACGCGAACAATAGCCGCAGCGCAGCAAACGGCGAACGAACGAACGAGGTTTCCGGTGTCTGTGATCACAAGCATGTTCGGGTGATCGCAGAATTTCCAGCGCGGCTAGCGCGACAAAAACGTCGTGTCCCATGACAGGCTGGCGCCGAAATAGTGGTCCACATACTCGGTGCCGTTGTAATATCGCAGATCGAACGCCGATTCCTCGCCGATGGCATAGCCTGCGCCGAAATCCCATTCCTGTTGGTCCGGCGCGTCTTCCACACCATAAGTGCCATAGTTGGCCGAGACCGTTATCTTGTCGCTCAAGGCAAAGGCCGCGCCGACATAGGCGTCGGTCAGCGGGTAGTCGGGATAATAGGACAGATCGAAACTGGTCGAGAATTGCTCGGTGAATTGATACTCTACCCCCGCATCGACGACCGTGTAGTCGCCCGTATCGTTGAAATAGGTCCGCCGCGTCAGATCGACATAGTAGCTCAGGCCACCTGCGGTCTGTGCGCGGTAACCGACATAGACATCGGCCTTGTCGGACAATTCGTCACTGGATTTCTCGGCCCAGAGACCGGCGAAGAACCCGGACTTTTCAACTTCGACATAGGCGTTGATGTCGGTCTTGTTGTCGCTGCCCGCACCGTTGGGTGCCAGTTCGAATTCCAGCGCCGCCCCGCCATAGACGTAGAGATCCTGAGAAAGGGCGGCACTTTCCGGCAAAACCGCCGCAACAAGACCGGAAAGGATGATTCTGCGCATTCGGTTCCTCACAAGGCGGGTTGGTTCAAGTTAGCCACAGATCGGCCCGAACGAAAATCCGGCGAACGTGCAAATCGCGCTACTGTGGCCCGCAGAACTCTCACCCCCACCCGAGCCCAGCGGTGCGTGACATCACGCACCCTACGCCTCGCCCAGCTTCACCTCTGACGAATAGGCGCCGGGCACCTCCTTGACCAAGGCCTGCCCGCAGCGCATCACCCCCCGGCCCGCATCGAACGCATAGACCGGGGCGCCGTGCAGGACCCAGCCCTTGGACAGCGCCGCCGACACCTTGTGGCAGAAGGCAGACGTGTCATCGTCGGACAGAAACCGGTACAGCTTCACCGCCCTACCCCCACGGCTGCACGCCCAGCCAGTTGTGAATGGCCATCACCACCCCGACCACGACCAGGGTCGCTATGACGGCGGTGAACTCCTTGCGGACCGGGCCTTTGGGCGGCGGGGTCCAGACCGGGACGGCCTTGTTGATCACGATCACCTCGACCACCGCCCAAGCCAGCATGCTGCCAAACAGCACGATCGCCGCGACTTCGCCGTTCACCAGCAGATGCGCTATGGCCCAGATCTTGACCGCCGTCAGTTGCGGGTGCCTGATCTTGCGGGCGACCCAGGTTTTCGCGCCCGACGCGGCATAGAGGTAGAAGGCCAGGATCATCAGGGTGTTGTTGACATGGGTCAGGAATGCAGGCGGCGTCCAGACCGGCCAGAACTCTGCCCCACGATAGCCGATGACGATCAGCACAAGGGCTGCGACCAGAGCGATGGCAATCGGGGCCTTGCCCTTGTCCCCCAGCGCGGCACGACGGTCGGGGGAGAGCCGCTTGAACAGATGAGCCCCCACCCACAAGAGGATACCGAGGATCAGAAGGGTCATCATAAGGAACTGATAGGTCATCGTGTCGTGCCTCTTGCAAGTGAGCCGCAACACCTTGGCCAAGCCGTGGCCCGCGCATGTCGCGCGTCAAACATAGGCAGATTAGCCGCGATCTTTCCATCCACAACCGCCACAGCGCGGCTCCGCGCGCGCCGTTAACCGGTTTTGCGCAAATCGGGGCGCAGGCTGATCCCAGCCGCACCTGCGGCCTCCCCAGCAGAGGCTTGGCCCCAAGCCCGGAAAGGCAGACCATGACCCGAATGTTCCTTGCCCTGTCGCTCGGCCTTGCCGGGATGGGTTTTGCCGCACAGGCGCTTCAGTCCCAGACCCAGACCCAGCCCCAGAACTGCGGCCAACGCCCGATGGTGGTCGAGATGCTGACCGGAAAATACGGCGAAACCCGGCGCGGCATGGGAATGGCCGCGAACAACACGGTGATGGAGATTTATGCCAGCACCGAGACCGGCACCTGGACAATCACGATCACCCTGCCCGATGGGATGACCTGCCTTGTGGGCTCCGGTCAAGGGTTCGAACCGATGGCCGAAGAGTTGCCCGCCAAAGGCGACCCGGCCTGAGGCAACGCTGCGGCCCGGCGCACCGCCCCCGACCAGGCCACCCGCGCGGGCCAAAGCGTAGGGTGCGTGATTTCACGCACCGCTCCGCAACCGCCACGACCTCAATCCAACCCGCCACCCCGTCCCGGATCAGCTCGGCCGACACTGGCAGCAGCGCCCGACGAGCCGGAAAAACAGCGCCTCGGGCAGCACCCGGACCAGACGCATGCCGATGAACACAGCCAGGACGGCGGCGGGGATCGGAACCGCCGCCACTTGCAGGTTTTTCAGGCTCGGCTGCCCGAGCAGCAAGCTCTGCCCTTTTCCGCCCCAGCACCCCCCCCCTTGGGCCGGATCAGTAGAGAAAGCGCCCCCAGCGTCGCACGAACGGCACCCTTGCGCGGCGGGGGGTTTTAGGCTTAGGCAAAGGCCAATCTCAACCGACACGAGGATCAAACCATGGCCAGACCCAGGATTGCGCTGATCGGCGCGGGGCAGATCGGCGGCACGCTCGCCCATCTGGCCGCGATCAAGGAACTTGGCGACGTCATTCTGTTCGACATCGCCGAAGGCATGCCGCAAGGCAAATCGCTGGACATCGCCCAATCCGGCCCGTCCGAAGGGTTCGACGCCAGCATGAAAGGCACCAATTCCTACGCCGACATTGCCGGGGCAGATGTCTGCATCGTCACCGCCGGTGTTCCGCGCAAACCGGGGATGAACCGCGACGACCTGCTGGGCATCAACCTCAAGGTGATGAAAGCAGTCGGCGAAGGTCTGAAGGCGCACGCGCCGGGCGCCTTTGTCATCTGCATCACCAACCCGCTGGACGCCATGGTCTGGGCGCTGCGCGAATTTTCCGGCCTGCCGCATCACATGGTGGTCGGCATGGCGGGGGTGCTGGATTCGGCCCGCTTCCGCCATTTCCTGAGCCTTGAGTTCAACGTCTCGATGCGCGACGTGACGGCCTTCGTACTGGGCGGCCACGGCGACACCATGGTTCCCCTGACCCGCTATTCCACAGTCGGCGGCGTGCCGTTGCCGGACCTCGTGGCGATGGGCTGGACGACGCAGGAAAAGCTGGATGCCATCGTGCAGCGCACCCGCGACGGCGGGGCCGAGATCGTCGGCCTGCTGAAAACCGGCTCGGCCTTCTATGCTCCTGCCACCTCTGCCATCGAAATGGCCGAGGCGTTCCTGAAGGATCAGAAACGTCTGCTGCCCTGTGCGGCTTACGTCGATGGGCATTTCGGCCTGACCGGCATGTATGTCGGCGTCCCCACCATCATCGGCGCGGGCGGGATCGAGCGGATCGTGAACATCGCGTTGAATCAGGCCGAACAGGCCATGTTCGACAAATCGGTCGAGGCAGTCAAAGGCCTGCTGGCGGCTTGCAAGGCCATCGACCCATCGCTGTCATGACTTCAAGGCGCGGGCGGATCAGCCCGCGCCCCCCCAGATGCCATAGGTCTTTTTCAGGTATTGCGCACAGGCAAGGTTCGCCGCGCGCCGCCCCTGACCCTCGACCTTGATCGCGTACAGCGGTTGCAGCGACGACACCGACACGATCAGGCGGCTTTGCGTCTTGCCCGCCACCGCCCAGATCGGGACCCCCCGCCGCGCCATCATCCCCGACAGCCAGATGTCATCGACCGACCACATGACCGGCGGAATACCAAAGGCGTCCTCGTCCAGAAAATCGGGCCGGATCGCCACGCCGCAAAACCCCTCGGCAATATCGGCATAACCCGCGCGCCGGACGAACCGGCATTGCGGCCACAGCGCCAAAGCCGCCGGATCGCGGCGCGGCAGTTCCGACCACAGCCGCCGCACCTGCCACCACGCCTGTTCGCGCTGGATCGGCGCGGCGATGACGCGCGGCTGTGGCTTGGGGTCGTAGTCGGGCAGGGTCAGACTGACCACGCTGCGACTGCTTGAAGTCACCGCCGCGTCGGGATGCGCCGCCCGCGCCTTCAACAGCCGCGCCGACCAGCCCGGCAGATAGAAATGGTCATCGTCGCAATACAAAATGTCCACCGCCTGACCGCGCAGATCGCGCGCCGCGTACAAAACCTTGGTGGCAGGCCCCAGATCGTCGTCGACCTGCACGATGGTCACGCCGTCCGGCACCTGTGGCAGGTCCCCGCCATAGCCCGGAAACCGCCGATAGCTGCGCGGCACATACAGCCTGATCGACTCGGCCCGCACCTTCTGCGCCAGAAGCGAGGCCAGCACCGGTCCGATCTGCCCAAAGCGCGGCGGAATGGTCGACAGGCTGATGATGTGGCGCATCGCATCTCCCCATGGGTAAGGCAACCTAGCGACCCGCAGCCCCGATGAAAACCACCCAAAGGTCAGGAATACCGCCCCTTACGGGACTCGACGCCAGCCCCCTGCCCCGTCACAATGGCCTCATCAGGCCGATTTTTTTCACCTGACCGGAGGTTTCATGCGCATTTCATTCGCCTTTCTTGCCCTCGCCCTGACGTTGGGCACCCCCGCCCTGTCGCAAACCAGCCTTACCGCAGAAATCGCGGCAACCGGGCTGACCGCGACCGAGGCCCGGCTTGCCGCCCTGCCCAGCCCCACCGATGCCGACCGCTTTGCCTTGGGCGGCGTGCGGTTTCTGGCCACCGTCGAAGGCGCATTGCAAAAACGCTGGGCGGCGGGGCTGACGGATCGCACCGCGATGATGCCCTTCCTGCGCCTGCCGATCAGCGAAAACCCGGCCCCCCGCTTTGACCCCGGCGTCATCACCGCCCTGTTCCGCGATGTAAGCCTTGGCATGGACGCCGCCCGTGAACCCCTGTCGCAAATCCCGGATGCCGCCGACTTCGGGCTTCAGATCAACCTCGCCGACCTGTGGTTCGACATCAACGCCAATACGACCCGCGACCCCGGCGAAGACCTGCTGGACGTGGCAGGTCCGATGATCCTCGGCTGGCGCTGGGCCGACCGCGACCCCGCCACCCCCGCCCCGGTGATCCGCTTCGACGCCGCCGATGCCGCATGGCTTTCGGCCTATACTCACCTGCTGGCCGGTCTGTCCGACGTCGTCCTCGCCTATGACCCCACCGCCGCCATAACGAAAGTGACCGAAACCCGCGCCGCCCTGCTGGCCCTGCAAAGCCTGCCGTCCGATACCGATGACTACGGCTATGATGCCCAATTCGGCGAATGGATCGACGTCGCCTATGTGGTGGTCGACGCCCTGAACCAACAACCCGACGCCGCCCGCGCCGCCTCGGCCCAGGCGCATCTGCGGGCGATGGTGGCCGACAACCGCGCCTTCTGGACGCGGGTCGCGACCGAGACGGACAGCGCCGCCGAATGGCTGCCAAACGATGCCCAGACCTCGGCGCTGGGGCTGGTCCTGCCGCCCGGCACGGGGGCCGCCTGGCTGGCCGTGCTGACCGATCTGGAGGCGATCCTGAACGGCGATCTGCTGATCCCCTATTGGAAACTCGACGCCGGCGCAGGCGTCAATGTCGGGGCGATGTTCACCGATCCCCGCCCGATCGACCTTGCCGGCTGGATCCAGGGCACCGACGCCCTGCCCTATCTGCAACGCGGGCAACTGGCCGACGGGGCCAGCCTTGACGCATTCAACGGGCTGGTCGAGGGCGAAGCGATGCTGTTTTCGGTGTTTCTGAACTGATCCGGCACGATCCGCCGGGTTCCACCCCCGCACCCGAAACCCTTTGTGATCACAAATTTTTTTCACGTGATCACAAATGTCGCTTTTCCGGCAGACCGGCTGACTTGGTGATTTGAAGTCAGTTGAATTCATGTCATCAGGCTGCCAACTTCGCATGCGATGACGCAGCACACCATCAAGGACGCGGATACCCGATGAACATTCACGAATATCAGGCCAAGGCATTGCTGCGCAGCTACGGTATCCCGGTGTCGGATGGCCGCTCGGTCATGCGCGCCGAAGAGGCCAAAACCGCGGCGGGCGAGCTTGACGGCCCGCTCTGGGTGGTCAAGGCGCAGATCCATGCCGGGGGGCGCGGCAAGGGCCGCTTCAAGGAACCCGAAGCGGGCGAGAAAGGCGGCGTCCGTCTGGCCCGCTCGGTCGGCGAAGCTGCCGAATTCGCGCGCCAGATGCTGGGCCGCACCCTCGTCACCGTGCAGACCGGCCCCGCCGGCAAACAGGTCAACCGCATCTACATCGAAGACGGCAGCGACATCGACCGCGAGTTTTACCTCGCCATGCTGATCGACCGCAAGACCAGCCGCATCTCCATCGTCTGCTCGACCGAAGGCGGCATGAACATCGAGGACGTCGCCCACGACACGCCCGAGAAAATCCTGACCTTCGACGTCGATCCCGCCGCCGGATTTTCCGAATACCACGGCCGCCGCGTCGCCTTCTCGCTGGGCCTGCACGGCAACCAGATCAAGCAATGCGTCGGCATCGTGAAGACGCTGTACAAGATGTTCGTCGAAAAAGACATCGAGATGCTGGAAATCAACCCCCTCGTGGTGATGACCGACGGCAACCTCAAACTGCTGGACGCCAAAGTGTCCTTCGACGGCAACGCGATCTACCGCCACCCCGACATCGCCGCCCTGCGCGACGAGACCGAAGAAGACCCCAAGGAACTCGCCGCGTCCAAGTTCGACCTGAACTACATCGCGCTTGACGGCGAAATCGGCTGCATGGTCAACGGCGCGGGCCTCGCGATGGCGACGATGGACATCATCAAGCTCTACGGCGCCGAACCCGCCAACTTCCTAGACGTCGGCGGTGGCGCCACCAGGGAAAAAGTGACCGAAGCGTTCAAGATCATCACCTCCGACCCGCAGGTCAAAGGCATCCTCGTCAACATCTTCGGCGGCATCATGCGCTGCGACATCATCGCCGAAGGCATCATCGCGGCGGTCAAGGAGGTTGGCCTGAAAGTGCCGCTGGTGGTCCGGCTGGAAGGCACCAACGTCGATCTGGGCAAGGACATCATCCGCAAATCGGGGCTCGACGTAATCGCTGCCGACGATCTGAAGGATGGGGCGGAAAAGATCGTGAAGGCGGTGAAGGGTTGACGTTGCACGCACGACGAGGGCTTTTTTGGGGGCGAAATGGCAGACCTTCTGGTTCTGGGGCTTTGGGCAGCTACCTTTGTTCTGTTCTGGTCGGGTCTGTCGGTGCTGCTGACGTTCGCGGTCATCGGCGCACCCGCGATCTTGGGGTGGTGGCGGCTCGCAATCGTGCTTACCGGAAGTTTGCTAACGCTGTATCTTGTGTTTTTTCTTCTCGCACTCCTCGGCTGGCCCACCGGACTGCCCCTGCCGACGCGACCGCGGGCCGGCGTGATAGCCTTTCCGGTGATGGCGATCTGGCCAGCCTTGGCGCTCACGCTGAT
>JBBRVJ010000002.1:0-64247 GCA_038246975.1 Rhodobacterales bacterium
CAGTTCCAGACGGTCGACCAAGACCTTGTCCATCACGGCCCCCGGCAACCCATCAGCCCCCGCCAACGCCTGCGCCAGATCGCCCGCTTCAAGTCCGACCGTTCCCAACAGCGGATAGGCCCCGTCCACCGCCTTGACCTGCGTCAAGGCCCGGTCCTCGGTATCGCCCGTCCCGGTGACGACCATCGAGCGGAAATCGACGATTTCCGAGACGCGTTCCGCGATGCCGTCGATGTAGCCCCGCTCTTCTGCACTGGCGAAACGGTAGGTGAACCCCATCTGTGCATCGCCGCCCAAAAGGACCGCCCCCTGATCGCGCAGGCCCGCCTCGATGGCTCCGCGCACCATGCCGACCCCGGCAATCGCGGCCACCCCCAGCGCAAGGCAGGCCAGAAACACCCGGAAGCCCTTGATCCCGCCACGCAATTCACGCCGCGCGATGCGCCATGCCAGTAAAGTCATACCAACCCCTCGCCCGCAATCCGCCCATCCGCCAGACGGATCACCCGACTGCACCGCGCCGCCAGTTCCGGCGCATGGGTCACCAGAACCAGCGTCGCCCCGTAAGTATCGCGCAACCCGAACAACAGGTCCATGATCGCCGCCCCGTTGGCTCCGTCAAGGTTTCCGGTCGGCTCATCCGCCAGCAGAATCGCCGGACGCGGCACTGCGGCGCGGGCCAGGGCCACGCGCTGCTGCTCTCCCCCTGACAATTGCCCCGGATAATGCCCCATCCGCGGGCCCAACCCGACCGCCTGCAATTCTGCTGCAGCGCGCGCAAAAGCATCCTGAACTCCGGCCAATTCCAGCGGCAGGGCCACGTTTTCGTGTGCGGTCATCGTCGGAATAAGGTGGAAGCTTTGGAACACCACCCCCATATTGCCCCTGCGAAACCGTGCCAGACCGTCCTCGTCCATCGCCGACAAATCCTGCCCCAGCGCCATCACGGACCCCGACGTTGCCCGCTCCAACCCGCCCATCAGCATCAGCAGCGACGATTTCCCCGACCCCGAAGGCCCGATCAACCCGACGGTTTCGCCCCGCCCCACCTCCAGCGTGATCCCGCGCAGAATGTCCACCGGCCCTGCATTGCCTGCCAGCGTCAACGCCACATCCCGAAGTGAAAGCACCGTATCCGTCATGTCTGCTGTCCCATTTGCCCCTGTCTCATATGGCGCACTCCGCCTGATCCGCAACGCCACATTCGCGTGGATTCTCGGCAGCATGGCGGTCGGCGCCGAACCGCTGACCCTGCTTGCGCTGGGGGACAGTTTGACGCAGGGCTATGGATTGCCGCAGGAAGACGGATTCGTGCCGCAGTTGCAGGCGTGGCTGATAGCCCAAGGGCAGGACGTGGTGGTGATCAACGCAGGCGTGTCTGGCGACACCACCGCAGGCGGGCTGTCGCGGCTGGCGTGGTCGCTGACGCCCGACGTGGACGCGATGATCGTCAATCTGGGCGGCAACGATCTGTTGCGCGGCATCGACCCGGCGAACAGCCGCGCCAATCTGGAGGCGATCCTGACCGAAGCGCAGGCCCGCGATCTGCCGGTGCTGTTGGTCGGCCTGCGCGCACCGGGCAACTATGGCGCTGATTTCAAGGCAGATTTCGATGCGATCTACCCCGAGCTCGCCGCGAAATACGGGGTAGAGACGGAGACGAATTTCTTCTTGCCCCTGATCGACCAGACCACCCGTCGATTTGCCGCCGACACGATGCAGGCGGACGGCATCCACCCGAACGCCAAAGGCGTGGCTCTGATCGTCGCAGGGCTGGGAGACGAGGTTCTGGCACTTCTGAAAAAGGTGACGCCCTGATCCGCCGGGCAGGGCTGCGGCGCTGACCCCTGAGAAATTTGGGCAGCGAAGTCGCAGGGTAGGTGGTTTGGGCATTGCACCCGGCCCGACGCCGTCAAATAAGTAGCGAGATGCGTTTGCGGAGGTGCATTCATGGCTCTGATCGACGATCTGATACCCTGCATCGGGGCTGCCCATGTCCTGACCGGCGATGATCTTGCCCGCTATCGGCCCGACTGGTCGTTGCATTACACCTCTAATCCTTGCGCGGTCGCGCGTCCCGGCACGACGGCAGAAGTGGCCGAGGTGGTGCGGATTGCGGCCCGTCATCAGGTTCCGGTGGTCCCGGTGGCGGGGCTGACCGGGTTGGTCGGCGGGGCGATGACGCAGGGCGGGCTGATGCTGTCGGTCGAGCGGTTGAACCGCATCCGCGAGGTGCGCCCCGATACCCGCGTCGCGGTTGTCGAGGCCGGGGTGGTGCTGTCGCGCCTGCACGAAGCGGCCGAGGCGCAGGGCCTGTATTTCCCGCTGTGGTTCGGCGCGCGGGGGTCGGCGATGATCGGCGGCGTGCTGTCCACCAATGCGGGCGGGTCGAACGTGCTGCGCTACGGCTCCACCCGCGCGCTGTGTCTGGGGTTGGAGGTGGTGCTGGCCGATGGTCGCGTGCTGAACCTGATGAGCGCGCTGCACAAGGACAACTCGGGCTATGATCTCAAGAACCTGTTCATCGGGGCCGAGGGAACGCTGGGGATCATCACGGCGGCGGTGATGAAACTGGTCCCCGCCCCGCGCGCCCATGCGACGGCCACGCTGGCCGCCCGCAGCCTGCCCGATGCGCTGATCCTGCTGAACCGGTTGCAGGCGGTGTCGGGCGGCGCGGTCGAGGCGTTCGAGTTCATGCCCGACACTTACATGCGCCGGCTTGCGGAAGTGCGGCCCGACGTGCGCCAACCGTTTGCCAAACGCCATGCGGTGAACATTCTGGTCGAACTGGGCGTTACTGCCCCGCGCGATGCCACGCCCGGCCCGGACGGCACGTTGCCCGTTACTGACCTTTTGCAACAAACGCTGGCCGAGATGATCACCGAAGGGGCGGTTCTGGATGCCGAGATTGCACAATCCGAACAACAGCGCCGTACGATGTGGCATCGCCGCGAGTTGGCCGCCGAAATCACTTATGCGCGCAGACCGGCGATTGATACCGATGTGGCCCTGCCACTCGACTGTGTCGATGCGTTTCTGACCCGCATCCATGCCCGCCTTCCGGCGTTGGATGCCGGGGCAGAGACGCTTTCGGTGGCCCATCTTGGCGATGGCAACGTGCATTTCACCGTCTTCCCGACCCGCGATGATCCCGCTCTGCACGACGCCGTGGTGTCGGCGATCGAGGATGAGGTGCAATCCCTTGGCGGCACGTTCAGCGCGGAACATGGCGTCGGTCTGTCGAAACAGCCGTCGATGGCACGGCGCAAGGACCCGGTCGCCCTGGATGTGATGCGCAGTCTGAAGGCGGCGCTGGACCCGCAGAACCTGATGAATCCCGGCAAGATCATCCCCCCGTTGAAAGTATCGTAGTCACCTTTGCACTGGTTGGCTGCAACCCGCAAAAGCCGAGCGTCACCGCTGCGCTCCTGCCGCTTGGGGCGTTTTTGCATCGGTCCTGTCTCGCGTCTGTGGCCGGAACGAAAGTGCTGCACGGGAAAAGACCGGGGCAGCCATGCTGCCGATTGCCGACCGCAAACAGCCCGTTATCGCCAGCTGAAGAACCCCGCCGGGGTCTGCGCCAACAACTGATCCGCCAGATCGCGGCCCATCTCTGCCCCGTCCGTCGCCGTTCCCCGCAGGTCGCCCACGATCACCTCCGACCCATCGGGCCGCAGCAATTCGCCCCGCAACCACAACGCCCCGCCGTCAAGAACCGCCAGCCCCGCAATCGGCGTCTCGCAAGACCCGTCCAGCCGCGCCAGAAACGCCCGTTCCGCCGCCAGCCGCAACCCGGTCGGTCCATCATGGATCACATCCAGCAAGCCCGCCACCCGCGTATCCGCACTGCGCCGTTCGACCCCGATGGCCCCTTGCGCCACAGCAGGCAGCATCTGTTCCGGGTCGATCGCGCCCCGCGCCACATGCGCCAACCCCAGACGGTTCAACCCGGCCATTGCCAGGAACGTCGCGACCGCCACACCTTCCTCCAGCTTCTTCATCCGGGTCTGCACATTGCCGCGAAACTCGACCAATTGCAGATCGGGCCGCCGATGCGCCAGTTGCGCGCGGCGGCGCAGGCTGGACGTGCCCACCACCGCCCCCTGCGGCAAGTCCACGACCCCGGCACAGCCCGGCGAGACGAAAGCATCCCGCACATCCTCGCGCGGCAGATAGCAGTCCAGGACCAGGCCTTCGGGCTGCAACGTGGGCATGTCCTTCATCGAATGTACGGCGATGTCGATGCCGCCGTCCAGCAACGCCTCTTCGATCTCGCGGGTGAACAGCCCCTTGCCGCCGATATCCTTCAACGCGCGGTCCAGAATCTGGTCGCCCAGCACCTTGATGACGACAATCTCGAAGGCCGCCTCGGGCAGATCGTGCGCTGCCATCAGGCAGCGCCGCACCTCATGCGCCTGCCACAGCGCCAAAGGCGAGCCTCGGGTGCCGATCTTCAGGGGGGTCGCCGGGCTGGGCAAGGTCATGGGGTGGTCCTGTCGCTGCATGCTGACACTTCCTGCCAAACCGCCGTCGCCTTGACAACCCACGCCCGACAAGGAACGTAAGGCAACCCAAAGACCGGAGCCCCCATGACCGCCCCAACCAAGACCATCCTGCGCACCTTGAAGGGCGAGATTCTGCCCACTCCGCCGATCTGGATGATGCGGCAGGCGGGGCGCTACCTGCCGGAATACCGCGCGACGCGGGGTCAGGCGGGGGATTTTCTGTCGCTGTGCTACAACTCCGACCTTGCCGCCGAAGTCACCCTGCAACCGATCCGTCGCTACGGGTTTGACGCAGCCATCCTGTTCGCCGACATCCTGCTTTTGCCGCAAGCCCTCGGCGCTGACCTGTGGTTTGAAACCGGCGAAGGTCCGCGCCTTTCGACGATCACCGGTATGGCCGGGGTGAAGGCGTTGAAACCCGCCGACGCGATCCACGACCATCTGGCCCCGATCTATCAAACCGTCCGCATCCTGTCGCGCGAATTGCCGCGCGAGACGACGCTGATCGGTTTTGCCGGGGCACCGTGGACCGTCGCCACCTACATGATTGCAGGGCGCGGGTCGAAAGATCAGGGGGCGGCCCATGCACTCAAAGCCGCCGACCGGGCGTCGTTCGTGGCGTTGATGGAGGTGATCACCGATGCGACCATCGAATACCTGTCGATGCAGGTGCAGGCCGGGGCCGAGGTGATCAAACTGTTCGACAGTTGGGCAGGCTCGCTCAAAGGCGATGATTTCACCGAATTTGCCGTGAAACCCGCCGCAAGGATCATTGCGGCGTTGAAGGCCCGCCACCCCGATCTGCCGATCATCGCCTTCCCGCGCGAGGCTGGCCACGGATACATCGGGTTTGCCGCCGCGACAGGGGCCGACTGCGTGGCCGCCGACAATTCGGTCACCCCGGAATGGGCCGCTGAACATGTACAGGTCACAGGGTGCGTGCAGGGCAACCTTGCGCCGGAACATATGGTCATCGGAGGTCAGGCGCTGGACGACGCGACGCGGCGCGTGGTGCAAGCCTTTTCCAAGGGTCCGCACATCTTCAACCTCGGCCATGGCATCACGCCGGATGCCGACCCGGCCAACGTGCAGCGGATGATCGACGTGGTGCGGGGCGGGTGAGGTGAGCCTGCTGTGGCTTTGGGCAACCCTGTTCGCCTCGGCCACCCAGACGGCGCGCAATGCTGCCCAAGCCTCGCTCACCGCGACACTGGGCACGATCGGAGCGACGCAAGTCCGCTTTCTGTTCGGCCTCCCCTTTGCGGTGGTCTTCCTCGCCTTTGTAACGTTCGCCACGGGTGAGGCCATCCCTGCGCTGACCCTGCCGACCGTGGGCTTCGTGACCATCGGGGCAATCGCCCAGATTGCCGCGTCCGCCCTGATGCTGCGGCTGATGGAGACGCAGTCCTTTGCCATAACAACCGCATGGATCAAGACCGAACCCGTGATGGTCGCCCTGATCGCCGCCGCCGTTCTGGGCGACCCGATCAGTCTGCCTGGCCTTGCCGCCATCGCGCTCGCCACGGCAGGGGTGCTGGTAATGACCGTCAAACCCGGCGTGGCGGGACAGATGTGGCGCGCCTCGGGCCCCGCCGCGATGGGCGTCACGGCGGGTGTTCTTTTTGGCGCAGCGGCCATTGGCTTTCGCGGTGGCATCCTGGCGCTGCCATCCGGCGGGTTCCTGATCCGCGCCAGTACCGCTCTGGTGCTGGGGTTGGCGATCCAGAGCTTGGTATTGCTGGTCTATATGGCAATCTTTGACCGCCCCGCGATCCGTGCCTGCCTGCGCGTCTGGCGAGCATCGCTTGGTGCCGGCTTTCTGGGCGCGCTCGCTTCGCAATTCTGGTTCATCGGGTTTTCGCTGACCACCGCCGCCAATGTCCGCACGGTGGCGCTGGTCGAGGTGATCCTCGCGCAACTGGTGTCACGCTATGCCTTTGGACAGCCGATCAGTCCGCGCCAGATGATTGGCATGATGATTCTGGTGGCCGGGGTAGCGGTGCTGTTGCAAGTTCAGCCCTGACCCTGAAGCGGGGCGTAGGGTGCGTGATATCACGCACCTTACGCATGGCATCAAGGTCAGCACCAAGATCAGAAGGCCGAAGAGGATCGGCATGAAGTGTCGGGTGCCAAGGGTGCTCCTGCTGCAGTTTCGACCCTGACCCCGAAACGGGGCGTAGGGTGCGTGATATCACGCACCTTACTCACTGCATCACGGCAAGCACCCCGATCAGAAAGCCGATCTCGCTGCATTGTTGCACGGCCCCCAGACAGTCGCCGCTGTAGCCGCCCAACCGCACCTCGAACCGGCGCCGAATGGCGTAGTGTCCCGCGACCAACCCCAAGGCCCCTGCCAACAGCGGCACGATCGGCAACCAGACCACCCAGACCACTGCAACAGCAGCCAGCGTCCAGCCTGTCACCGCAACCGTGCCGGCATCCACGCCATCAGCGACCGCTCGACCCGCGCCCTGCCCCCGGACATAACCGCTCGACGCCATCACCCAGACCGCAGACGCCCGGCTTGCCGCATGGCCCGCCACCAGCGCCAGCGGCACCACAAACCCCGGCAGAGCCGCAAGAGCCGCGACCTTGGTTCCGATCATCACCCCCAGTCCGAGAACGCCATAAGCCCCCAACCGGCTGTCGCGCATGATTTCCAGCGCCCGCTCGCGCGTCTGCCCGCCGCCCAGACCATCACAGGCATCGGCGAAACCGTCCTCGTGCAGCGCCCCGGTGATCAGCAGCGACGCGGCCAGACTGATCATCACCGCCACCACAGGCGGCAGGAACAGCGCCGATCCCCACCAGATCACCGCCACCATTGCCCCGACCAGCACTCCGACCGCCGCATACCATCGCGGCGTCGCGGCCAGCCGTTCAGGCGTGTAATCCACCACCACAGGCAAGCGCGTCAGGAATTGCACGGCCAGCAGAAAGATGGGCCATTCCTTGCGAACCCACCCGTTCAGGTCCATTTCGCAACCGGTGGCAGGCTCATCAGGACCGCATTGGCATCATGCCCGGTTTCCAGCCCGAACTTGGTGCCCCGGTCGTAAACGAGGTTATACTCGGCATAAAGTCCGCGATGGATCAACTGCACCTCGCGGTCGGCCTCGGTCCAGGCCGTGTCGATCCGCCGCTCGGTCAAAGGCACGAAGCCGGGCAGAAAGGCCGCCCCCACGTCGCGGGTCAGCGCGAAATCCGCGTCCCAATCACCGCTGTTGCGGTCGTCGTAGAAAATCCCTCCCCCCCCGCGCGCGCGACCCCGGTGCGGAATGTAGAAGTATTCATCCGCCCACGCCTTGTATCTGGGATAAAGATCGGCCCCGTGCAGATCACAGGCCCCCTGCATGACGGCATGAAAATGCGCCGTATCCTCGGCATACTCGATGCAGGGGTTCAGGTCCGACCCGCCGCCGAACCACCACGCATGCGGCGTCCAGAACATCCGGGTGTTCATGTGCACGGCGGGACAGTGCGGGTTGACCATATGGGCCACCAGACTGATGCCCGATGCCCAGAACCGGGGATCCTCGGCCATTCCCGGCACGCCGCGCGCCGCCATCGCCGCTTGCGCCCGCGCGCCCAGTACGCCGTGGACTTCCGAGACGTTGACCCCGACCTTCTCGAACACCCGGCCGCCGCGCATCACCGACATGATACCCCCGCCACCATCGGCTCGGGTGGTCGGGGTCACTTCGAACTGGCCGGGGCTGCCCGTGCCGTGCGCCTGTTCCAGCGCCTCGAAGGACGCCACGATCCGGGCGCGCAATTCGCGGAACCACTCTGACGCCTGCCGCTTGTGGCCGTCCAGATTGTCACTCATCGCCGGGTCCTCCAATACTTTGCGCTTTGCTATCAGCCCTGTTGCCAACTGCCAACCGGGCGGCGGCGTTTCGTGATTTGGCAATCGCCGCGCTTGACCCTAGTGTTGTACCAACCCGAGGACGCGACCGATGAAACGCACAGCCCTGTCGATGCTGCTTTTGCTGACCGCCTGCGGCACCCCGCAGGAACAATGCATAAGCGCCGCCACCCGCGACATCCGCGTGGTGGATCGCCTGATCCGCGAGGCGGAGGGCAATCTGCAACGCGGCTTTGGCTATGAAGACGTGACGGTGATCGAAACCGATTACGTTCCCTGCGGCACAGAGGCGCAACCGAATCGCCGCTGTATGATCCGCGAGCCTGTTACCGAGCGTCGCCCCGTCGCCATCGACCTGGCCGCCGAACAAAGGAAGCTGGATCAGTTGAAGGCCAAACGCCGCCAGCAGGATCGGGCGGTTACCCCGGTCATCGCGCAATGCAAGGCTGACAATCCCGAATAACCGCAGCCAAGGCGATCAATGCGCCGGGGCCGCCACCGCATCCAGCAGGCTGCGCCCGCCGTCCACCGTCAGGATCTGCCCGGTCATGAATCCCGCCGCATCCGACGCCAGAAACTGCACCGTCTCGACCAGTTCGCTGGCCGAGGCGATGCGGCGCAATGGCGTGCCCGCTTCGATGGCCAGTTGATACGCCGGGTTGTCTTGCAATATGCCCTGCAAACTGGCGCTCATCAGCGACCCGAAGGCGACCGCGTTCACCCGAATGCCCTTGGGTGCAAGTTCGACGGCCAGACTGCGGGTCATCTGGTCTACCGCCGCACAACTGATCGAATAACCGAGCAGCCCCGGTTGGGTGCGATACGCCGCGATCGACGACAGGTTGATGATCGACCCGATGTTGCTGCCTGCATCTTCGGTCTGTTCGGCCCATTGCACCATCCGCTTTGCCGTCATCTGCGACAACCGCAGCCCGGTCATCAGGTTCTGCTGCAAGAGTTCTTCGACCGCGTCTTCTTCGGCGGACATCGAATCGGACAGCCGCATCTGGCGGCTGGCGTTGACCAGAATGTCGACCCGGTCGAACGCATCAACGGTGGCCGACAGCAGGTTTGCGATGGTCAGCTTTTGCCGCAGGTCGCCCGCGAACATCCGCACCGATCCTTCGGTGCGCGCCTCGGCCCCGACCTCTGCCTCCAGTCGCACCTCGTCCATGTCGGCGAACATCACGTTCGCGCCCTTGTCCTGAAAGTGGCGCGCAATCGCCAGACCTATGCCATTTGCCGCACCTGACACGATTGCGGTCTTTCCGGCGATAGAAAGTGACATGCAGCAAACCTTCCTTGAGCGATCACCGCGCCCGGATCGGGGCGGCGGCGCGGATCAGTCGGAAAGCGGCATCGCCGCCGATCTCCTCGACGCTGCGAAACAGCGTGTTCAGCACGCGATCATAGGGCAAATGGCGGTTCGCCACCAGCCAAAGGCTGCCATCCGGGGCCAAGCCGCGATGCGCCGCCTGAAGGAAGCCGATGCCAAGGCCCGGATCAGGCTCACGCCCATTGTGGAACGGCGGGTTCATCACCACCGCGCCCCACAGCCGATCGGGACGAAACTTGGTCGCGTCGGCCCAGTGAAACACCGCGCGCGGGTCCTCAAGGTTGATCCGCGCACAATCCAGTGCCACGGCTTCGGCCTCGACCACATCCAGATGTTTGACACCCGCGCGGGCCAGAATGGCACGGCTCAAATAGCCCCATCCGGCTCCCAGATCGCCGACCTTGACGGGCAATGCGGCGGGCAAGGCAGCGGCCAGCAAGGCCGACCCCCGGTCGATCCCATCGGCGGAAAACACGCCGGGGAAGGTGGTAAATCCTTGTTCAATCTTGTTTTTCTGGGCGTGCCACCCGGTCAACGCCGCGCCGGCACGGAAAGTGAAGAATTTTCCATGCGCCTTTGACAGCGCGCCTGACAGGTCAGGCATCACTGCGCGACATTCCTTGAACACTGCGTCGACTCCGTCGGTTTTTTGTCCATCAACCGCGATCATGCCCCCCGGCACCACCGACGCCTCTGCCACGGCCAACATCGCCCGCGCATCCGCCTTGGCCCGCGGCAGACAGACCAGAGCGGCGGCAAACGGGCCGTCCCCGGCGACCCGATAGCCCAAAGCGGCAAAATGATCTTGATCCGGCTTGAACCCGGTCCGCACCACCACCCGCGACTTGGGCAAGGACGACAGGTCATCCCCGGTGCGCGGGCGCCACGCGGCTATGTCACCCGCCTCAGGCAACACCCAGGCGCCCGTCTGAAACGCCATATCAAGTCGAGCAGATCGCATGATCAACCGCGCGGCGCGGCGTCAGTCCTTTTCCATCGTGCATTGCAGAGGATGCTGATGGCGGCGGGCAAAATCCATCACCTGCGCCACTTTGGTTTCTGCCACCTCGAAGGAAAACACCCCCACGACCGCCAGCCCCTTCTTGTGGACCGTCAACATGATCTCGAAACTTTGCGCATGCGACAGACCAAAGAACCGTTCCAACACGTGGACCACGAATTCCATCGGCGTATAGTCGTCGTTCAGCAGCATGACCTTGTACATCGGAGGCCGTTCCGTCTTGGTCCGCGTCTTGGTCAGCAACGACGCATCGCCGCCCGGCCCTTTTGGCGTATCCGACATCTTGAATGGCAACAACGGCACGATCACGGCTCCGATTCGCAGGGCGAGGTCAGGGATTGCAAGCTAACGCGTTTGCAATTTCAATATAGATGATTTTGGGCACGGGAAAAGACCCTGCCCCATCAATCGGGGGAAAGATGTCGAACCTGACCTGTATCGGCTTTGATGCCGACGATACGCTGTGGCAAAACGAATCGTTCTTTCGCCTGACGCAGGATCGTTTCATCACCCTTCTGGCAGATCATGCCGACCCCGACCACCTTGCCCTACGGCTGCTGGCCGCTGAAAAGCGCAACCTTGGGCACTACGGGTTTGGCGTCAAAGGCTTTGTCCTGTCGATGATCGAAACCGCCATCGACGTGACCGAAGGCAGGGTTCATGCGTCTGTCATCACCGAGATCATGGGTGCGGGGCGCGAAATGCTGGCCCATCCCATCGAATTGCTGCCTCATGCGCGCGAGGCGGTCGAGGCGTTGACCGCCGACCACCGCGTCATCCTGATCACCAAGGGCGATCTTCTGGATCAGGAACGCAAACTGGCCCAATCGGGTCTGGGCGATTTGTTCCACGGGGTCGAGATCGTGTCCAACAAGACCGCCGCCAGCTATGCCGCGATCTTTGCGCGGCACGGGCAAGGAGCGAATCAGGCGCTGATGGTCGGCAACTCGCTGAAATCAGATGTAATTCCGGTTTTGGAGGCGGGCGGCTGGGGCGTGCATGTGCCCCATGGCCTGACGTGGGAACTTGAACACGCCGAGCCCCCGCGGGATCACCCGCGTTTTCACAGCATGCCCGATCTGGGCCATCTTCCCGCTCTGATCGAGAGATTGCGATAGGGACCCAACAGATGGTGGGCAAGTCCGAATCTTTACCCAACATCTGCCTGTTGCGCATGCGCTTCACCTCAAAACCCTCTGAATTTGTATGCTTTTCCGGCTGTACGCCGTGTGCTATGTTTTCGGCAAGCCCTGCGTATGACGGGGCAAGAGGCAGAAAACGAGGCAGACACGTGGCATCCTTTCCGGGGCAATACGTCCGCAATTTCCTGTGCCTTCTGGGCTTCGTCCTTATCGCGGCCTGTTCCGGCCCACAGGAAACCCGCGCTGCCCCCTATGCCGCCTATGTAATGGATGCCCGGACCGGCGAGACGCTGTTTTCCGAGAATGCCACCACACGGCTGCATCCGGCGTCGCTGACCAAGATGATGACCCTGTACATCGCGTTCGAGGAAATCGAGGCTGGCCGCTTGTCTTTGGACACGATGGTAACTGTCTCCAAGAACGCCGCCGCCCAGCCGCCGTCCAAACTGGGCCTCAAGGCGGGACAACGAATCGCGTTGCGCTATCTGATTCGGGCGTCAGCGATCAAATCGGCCAACGATGCGGCCTCGGCGATCGGAGATCACATCAGCGGCAATCAGGAAAAGTTCGCCGCCCGGATGACCCGCACCGCAAGGGCGCTGGGGATGAAGGACACCACGTTCAAGAACGCCACCGGGTTGACCGCGAAGGGGCACTTGTCCACGGCCAGGGACATGTCGGTGCTGGGACGACGGCTGTTTTACGATTTTCCGCAGTATTACAACATCTTCTCGCGCCGCTCGACCGACGCGGGATTGGCGACAGTCGCCAACACCAACCGCAAGTTTCTGGACGCCTATCAGGGTGCCGACGGGATCAAGACAGGCTATACGGACGCCGCCGGGTTCAACCTGACCGCATCGGCCGAACGCGGCAAGACCCGGATCATCGCCTCGGTGTTCGGAGCGTCGTCGACGCCCAACCGCAACGCAAAGATGGCCGACCTGCTGGATCTGGGCTTCCGCAAAGCGCCGGCAAACGCCCGGACCAACAAACCCACCGCTCCCGCCTATAACGCCGATGAAGAAATCCTGCTGTCAGGTGCAAACGTCCCGTTCAAGGAAGACGGAGGAGCGGCCATGGCCAGTGCCAAGACGATCCGCGTCTCGTTTGCGATGAAAACCTCGCCGCGCCCGCTGCCCCGTCCGGGTGCCACCGCCGCGACCGATCTGGCCGTCGCCGCCATGCAGGACGATATCGCGGGCGCGCTCGCCGAAGCTATCGCCGAACCGCCACCCGAAGGCACGCTTGAGGCGCAGGCGCGGAAGATGGCGGAAGCCGTGCTTGTGCCCGTCGACCCGGCCACCCCGACCGACACCGAAGTTGCCGCTGAAGTTGCCGCTTTGGAGCCTGAATTCGAAGGGTTGACCATTGAGGCCAGCCCTACGGTCAAAGCGGTTCAATTGTCCTCCGTCCCCCGCCCCGTCAAACGCAACGCACCGATCTATGACAGCGTCAAAACCGTCGAAGCCAAGGCCGATTCGCCCGAAGTCATCACGCGGCTGTCCACCTCGGGAGGGCGGCATTTTGGCGTGAACCTTGGCCGCTACAACACGCGCGGCGAGGCCGAGAAGGTGTTGATGCGCATCCAACTGTCGGAAAGTGCCACACTGGGCCAGGGCCTGCGCAAGATCATGCAACGCAGCGGCGGGTATGACGCGAACTTCATGGGGCTGTCGCAGGAACAGGCTGATCTCGCCTGCCGCCGTCTGACAGCCCGCGCGGTACAATGCTTCACGATGGAACCTTGACGGATTTAGTGTTCGATCTCTCCACCTGATTGATGTACAGCAGCGCTAGCAAACGCGCAGGTCATCACTTTGCCTTGAAGAACCGATTTCAGGAGCAGCCAATGTCCTACCGCACCCTTCTTACCGTCGTGACCAACGCTGCCGATGCCAGCGCCGCGATCGGTGCCGCTGCACGTCTGTGCGCGTCAGAGGACGCGCATCTGGATGTGTTGGCGCTGGGGGTCGATCACAGCAATATCGGTTATTCCTATGTTGGAGCCAGCGCGGCCATGATGCCCATGATGCTCGACCGCTCCGAAGAAGACGCCCGCCGACAAGAGGCCGCCGCGCTGGCGGCTTTGGCCGAACAATTCCCCGATCTGCGCTGTTCGGTCGAAACGGCGATGGTGCAGATCGGCATGCTGACCGACCTGATCGCCTCCCGTGCGCGCTATGCCGATCTGGTGGTGTTGTCGCAGCCCTACGGCGACGGGCGCGGAGCGGAAAGCGAGGCGGTGCTGGAAGCCGCGCTGTTCGAAGGTCACGCCCCGGTTCTGGTGCTGCCCGCCAAGCCGCCGTCGCCCGATGCCCCCACCCTGCCCCGCCGCATCGTGCTGGCGTGGGATCATAGCGCCGAGGCGATGGCCGCGACCCGCCGCGCGCTGCCGCTGCTGAAAGGGGCGGAGCGGGTCAGTATCGTGATGATCGACCCGTCATCCCAAGGGTCTGAACGTTCAGACCCCGGCGCGGCACTTTGCCAGATGCTGGTGCGGCACGGGGTGCGGGCTGAGGTGACCGTGCTGGCCCGCACCCGGCCGCAGGTGGCCGATGTGCTGATGCAGCACATTCGGGATGAAGGCGCGGATCTGCTGGTGATGGGGGCCTATGGTCATTCCCGGTTCCGGGAGGCCTTGTTGGGCGGGGCGACCCGTGCCATGCTGACAACCGCCGAGGTGCCGATGTTCATGGCGCATTAGTTCAGGGTGCGACGGGGCCTTTGCCGCTCGACGAAATCGACCATGCGCGGCAGGCAAATGCGGCGCAGGTCATAGCGGTCGATGGCGGTGCGCCGCGCGGCGGCCCGGATGGACTCGAACCGGTCCGGCTCGGCAAGCGCCTGTATCAGCTTGGCCGACCATCCGGGCACATCAAAGAAGTCGATCAGACTGCCGTTAACCCCGTCGCGGATCACCTCCTTCACCGGGGTGGTGGCTGATCCTATCACATGGGCCCCTGCCGACATCGCCTCCAGCATCGACCACGACAGCACGAAGGGATAGGTGAGGTACGCATGGGCGCGGCTGACCTGCATCAGGGCGGTGAAGGTCGGGTAAGGCACCTTGCCCATGAAATGCACCCGGCTGTGGTCGAGCCTGTCTGACACCTCGGCCAGAAACGTCTGTTTCCAGCCCTTCTGACCCTTGGGCGTCGTCCCGTATGACACTTCGTCACCGCCGACGATCACCACCTGAGCATCGGGTCGCGCCGCCATGATCGCAGGCAGCGCCCGCATGAAGATGTGATAGCCGCGATACGGCTCCAGATTGCGATTCACGAAGGTCAGAACCTCGTCCCCAGCCCGGATTACCGATCCGTCGGGCAAAGTGACGGATGCCGCAGGATCGGGGCGCATCGCGTCGGTATCCACCCCGTCATGGATCACATCCAGCATCCCCTGCAACACCGGCGGAAAGGTTGACGCCTGCCATGCCGTCGGTGCGACGCCTGCATCGGCATGGATCAGCGATTGCCCCAGATGCGCCGCGCGCCCCTGCGCGATCATCACCTGATCAAAGGACAACGGGCTGAACTCTGTGTCGAAACCCACATCCGCCCCACGCCCTTTGTAGTAGAACTCGGCATAGACCAGCAGCTTGGCTTCGGGCCACACCTCTTTCAGGAACAGGGTTTCACCCCAGCCCGAATGACCAAAGATCACGTCCGGCACGTAACCCTTTTGGGTCCGCAGTTGCAGGGCGGCGCGGGAAACGGTGACGCCCCGGTCGCTCATCGTGGTGTAGTTGCGGCCCAGCCTTGTCGATGCGGGCTCCACCGTTGCAGGATCGTGTTTGTAGCGCAACACGGGGATGGGCGCTGTGCGCTGATTTTGTTGGTCTGTCAGCGCCAGACACTCATGCCCGCGTTTGGCCAGTTCCGGAGCCAGATGCAGAAACTGGCCGGGAAAGTTCTGGTGGACGAACAGGATTTTCACAGCCGCGCCCCGAAGGCCGCTTGCATCAACGCGCGGGTATAGTCGGATTGCGGGTTGGCGAAAACTTGATCACAGGCGCCGAATTCCACCACATCCCCGCGTTTCATCACCATCACCTTATGGGCCAGCGCGCGGACCACCCGCAAGTCATGGCTGATGAACACATAAGCCAAACCCCATTTGCGCTGCAAGTCGCGCAACAGGTCCACGATCTGTACCTGCACCGTCATGTCCAGCGCGCTGGTCGGTTCGTCCAGCACCACCAGCCTTGGCCGCAGGATCATCGCGCGGGCAATCGCGATACGCTGACGCTGACCGCCAGAAAACTCGTGCGGATAGCGCGGCATCGTGGCAGGGTCGAGGCCCACCTCGACCATGATCGCCGCCACCATTTCCGCCCGGTCGCGGCCCGGTTCCACGCCGTGGACCCCCAGACCTTCGGCGATGATCTGCGCGGCCGTCATCCGGGGCGACAGGCTGCCGAACGGGTCCTGAAACACCACCTGCATCTCGCGCCGCACCGGGCGCAGCGCAGACCCGCGCAGGGCCTGCAGATCGCGCCCCTCGAACCGGATGCCGCCCTGACTTTCGATCAGCCGCAGGATGGCCAGCGCCAGCGTGGTCTTGCCCGAACCGCTTTCCCCGACGATACCCAGCGTTTCGCCCGCGCGCACGCTTACCGTCGCCTCGTTGACCGCCTTTACATGGCCCACCGTCTTACGCAGAAATCCCGCCGTGATCGGGAACCAGACGCGCAATTTGTCGGTCGCCAGAACCTCTGCCGCATCGGGGGCCAAAGGTTCTGCCCTGCCGTGCGGCTCTGCGGCCAGCAGTTTGCGGGTGTAGGAGTGCTGCGGATCGGCAAAGATGTCTGCCGTCACCCCTTGCTCGACGATCTGCCCGCCCTGCATCACGCAGACCCGGTCGGCGATCCGGCGCACGATGCCCAGATCATGGGTGATGAACAGCAGGCTCAACCCCTCGCGCCGTTTCAGATCGGCCAGCAGTTCCAGGATCTGCGCCTGAATCGTCACGTCCAGCGCCGTGGTAGGCTCGTCCGCGATCAGCAATTCCGGTCCGTTGGCCAGCGCCATCGCGATCATCACCCGCTGCCGCTGCCCGCCTGACAACTGATGCGGATAGGCACCCAAGCGGCTTTCCGCCTCGACAATTCCGACCTTGTGCAGCAAGTCCAGAATGCGTTCGCGCACCGCAGCCCCGGTCAACCCTTGATGCAGCGCCAGACTTTCGCTCAACTGCTTTTCGATCGTGTGCAGCGGGTTGAGACTGGTCATCGGCTCCTGAAAGATAAAGCTGATGTCGTTGCCGCGCACCCGGCGCAGTTCAGGCTCGGACGCTCCCACCATCTCGGCGCGGTTGTATTTCACCGACCCCGAAACCTCGGCCGCATCGGGCAGCAGGGCCACGGTCGCCAGCGCCGTCACCGATTTGCCCGACCCGGACTCGCCCACCAGCGCCACGGTTTCGCCCTTGCCCACCGTGAACGACACATCGCGCACCGCATGGATGATGCGCCCGTCCTGCCGGAACCGGATGTTCAGGCCCGCCACCTCCAACACGTTCATTGAAAGGTCTTTCTGGGGTCGAACGCGTCGCGCACGCCTTCAAAGATGAACACCAGCAGGCTCAGCATGATGGCAAAGGTGAAAAAGGCAATGAAGGCCAGCGACGGCACCTGCAGGTTTTCCTTGGCCAGCCGTGTCAACTGCCCAAGCGAGGGCAGGCTGGCGGGCAATCCGTAGCCCAGATAATCCAGCGTCGCCAGCGACCCGATGGCCCCCGCGACGACAAACGGCAGCATGGTCAGCGTCGCCACCATCGCGTTGGGCAGCACATGGCGGAAGATGATGATGCGGTCCGGCACCCCCAGCGCCCGCGCCGCCCGGACGTATTCGAAGTTGCGCGCCCGCAGAAACTCGGCCCGCACCACCCCGACCAGACTGGTCCAGCCAAACAGCACCATCAACCCGACCAGCAGCCAGAACCCCTTCTCCCACACCGCCCCCACGATGATGATGACGTAAAGAGACGGCGTAGACCCCCAAATCTCCAGCACCCGCTGAAAGATCAGGTCGGTCAGCCCGCCGAAATAGCCCTGCACCGCCCCCGCGACGATACCCAGCACCGTGGTCGCCAGCGTGACGATCAATGCAAACGTCACCGACAACCGGAACCCGTAGATCACCCGCGCCAACACGTCGCGCGCGGTGTCGTCGGTGCCGAACCAATGCTGCGCGTCGGGCGCCGAGGGGGCCGCCTTGCCGCCCAGATCGTTGATCGTCTGATAGCTGTAGGGGATCGGCGCCCAGACGATCCGACCCTGACTTGCCTCGGGCGCGGAAAGGGTTCCGTTGTCTGCCGCCGTGATCAGATCATCGGGCGTGTCGAAACATTCGACCAAACCGCCGGTCTTGATCAGACATTGCACCTCGATCGACCGATAGTTGGCTTCCGTGCCCAGATCGCCGCCAAAATCCTTTTCGGAATAAAACTTCAGAAATGGCGTGTGCCATTCGCCGCGATAATCGACCAGCAGCGGCTTGTCATTCGCCAACACCTCGGCAAACAGCGACAGGCCGAACAGGATCGAAAAAATCCACAGCGACCAGAACGCTCGCCGGTTCGCCTTGAAGTTCCGCCAGCGGCGTTGATTGAGCGGGGAAAGCGCCATCATCCCCTCCGGTCAAAGTCGATGCGCGGATCGACCCAGACATACATCAGGTCCGACAGGATGCCGATCACCAGACCAATCAGCCCGAACGCGAACAACGTGCCAAAGATCACCGGATAGTCACGCTCCACCGCCGACCGATAGCCCAACTGCCCCAAGCCATCCAGCGAGAACACCGTCTCGATGATCAGGCTGCCGCCAAAGAACACGCTGACGAACAGTGCCGGAAACCCGGCAATCACGATCAGCATCGCATTGCGGAAGACATGTCCATACAGAACCCGCCGCTCGGACAACCCCTTGGCCCGCGCGGTCATCACATACTGTTTCTTGATTTCATCCAGAAAGCTGTTCTTGGTCAGCAGCGTCAGCGTCGCAAAGGACGAAATCGTCGAGGCCAGCACGGGCAGGGTGATGTGCCAAAGATAATCCCCCGCCTTCTGCAACGGCGTCAGGGTTTCCCAATCGTCGCTGCCAAGGCCACGCAGCGGGAAAATCTGCCAATACGACCCGCCTGCGAACAAGACCAGCAACAGGATGGCGAACAGAAAGCCGGGGATTGAATAGGCCGCGATGATGATGCCGGACGTCCAGTTGTCGAACCGCGTCCCCTCGCGCACCGCCTTGTGGATGCCCAGCGGGATCGAGATCATGTAAGCGATGACGGTCGACCACAGGCCCAGCGTGATCGACACCGGCAGCTTTTCAACCACCAGTTCCAGCACGCTCTTGGACTGAAAATAGCTGGTGCCAAAGTCGAACCGCAGGAATTTACCCATCATCAGAAAGAACCGCTCTATCGTCGGGATCATTTCCTTCCTGCATTCCGGCGCTTTGACCGAGGGCGTGCCGGTGAATCCAGGCTCGCAGACAAAGCGGGCAAAGCCGAACTCGACCTCCAGCTTGGCGCGGAAATCGGGAGGCAGACCGCGCGCGCCGACATAAGACCCCTGACCGCCATCCGCCCCTGTCGCCGTCGCGGTTCCGGCATCGGCCCCGCTGCCCCCCGAAATGGCGGCGATGGCATCGCCGCCGCCTTCCAGCCGCGCCTCGATCTGGTCCAGCGGACCACCGGGCACCAGTTGCGTCAGGCCAAAGTTGATCACCATGATCCCGAACAGCGTCGGGATCACCAGCATCAACCGCCGAAGGATATAGCCGCCCATCGTCAGACCATCAGCGCAGCGCGCCCGCGGCCTTCAGCGCCGCCGCCTTGTCCGCGTTGAACCACCAGAAATCCATCTCGCCCAGCGCATAGGGCGGCAGGGTTTCGGGGTGTTCGAACATGTCGAAATAGGCGACGGTAAAAGTGTTCTTGTACCATTGCGGCACCCAGAACCGTTCGGCGCGCAGCACCCGGTCCAGCGCCTTGGTGGCCACCGTCAGGTCTTCGTTCGACTTGGCGGCCATCACCACCTCGACCATCCGGTCCACCGCAGGGGATTTCAGCCCCATCACGTTGAACGCCGACACATCGGCGGTTTCCGAGCCGTAATACTGCTTCAACTCGGATCCAGAGATATAGGTTGACCGCGCATTTCCGGTAATGATGTCAAAGTCATAGCTGGGCGGACGGGTCCGCGCCTCCATCTGCGCCTGATCTATCGATTCCATGCTTGCGTCCAACCCCAGAGATTTCAGGTTTTCGACGAAGGGGTTGATCACACGTTCAAACGACGGATCGTCGTTCAGGAACCTGACCGTCAGGACTTGCCCTGCCGCGTTTCGGCGCAGGCCATCGGTGCCCGGCGTCCAGCCCGCCTCGTCCAGCAGCGCGGATGCCCGGCGCAGGTTCTTGCGGTCCATCTGGGTGGTGCCAGAGGTCGGGGCCATTATGGCATCCTCGGTCAGAATTGTCGCGGGCAGCAGACCTTCGTCCACGAACGGCTGCAACAGTGCCACTTCTTCGGGCGTCGGAGCACCGGTCGAGGCGAGCCAACTGTTTTCCCAGACCGAGTTGACCCGCGCGTAAAGGCCATAGAACAGCGTCTCGTTGGACCATTCAAAGTTGAACATCAGCGAGATCGCCTCGCGCACCTTGGGGTCCTTGAACGTCTCGCGCCGCAGGTTGAACAGGAACCCCTGACCGCTGGCCTTGGAGCCTGACGGCAGTTCCGCCTTGACCACATGCCCGGTGGCAATCGCCGGAAAGTCGTATTGCGTCGACCATACCCGCGCCGAATTTTCATTGCGGAACGTATAGGCACCGCCTTTGAAGCCTTCGAACGCGGCATTGCTGTCGCCGAAGTATTCCACCCGCAGACGATCAAAATTCCCGGTGCCCCTGGTGATCGGCAGATCGCGGCCCCAGTAGTCAGGGTTGCGTTTGTAAACCAGCGTGCGGCCCGCCTCGGCCTTTTCCAGCACATAAGGACCGGAGCCAAGGAAGGGCACAAGGCTGCTTTCCTCAAGGTCCAGCTTGTTCGCCTCGTAATGGGTCTTGGACATGATCGGCAACCCCCCCACATCCTGCGGCAGGTCACGGGTCGGCACACCGGGCCTGAAGGTGAACTTCACCTGATGCGGACCCAGCGCCTCGGCACTTTCGACCTGTTGGGCAAAGACGGTGCGGAAATCGGTCAGGCCCTTGGCAAGGAAAGTCTGATAGCTGAACACCACATCGTCGGCGGTCAAGGGTGTCCCATCGGAGAACGCGGCCTCGGGCCGCAGATTGAAGATCACGAAGGACCGATCCTCTGGGTATTCCAGCGTCGAACACAGCAGGCAATAGGCCGACCCGATTTCATCTGAAACCCCCGCCAGGATCGTTTCATAGGAAATCGACGCTAGCGCCCCGGACCGCCCCTTGACCGAATAGGGGTTCATCGAATCGAACCCGCCGGGGGCCCATTGGGCAATTTCGCCGCCCTTGGGGGCGTCAGGGTTCACATAGTCCAGATGAGGAAAATCGGCGGGATACTTCAACTCGCCAAAGGTCGAAATGCCGTGCGACACGATCAGGTCCTGCGCCCGCCCCAACCCGGATGACAGCGCCAGCCCCAGCCCTACAATCAGTGCCCCGGCCCCCAGCCTGCACAACCCAACGCTGCGTGCAGCCGCCACACCAGTCCCTGCGCTCCACCGTCTGCCCATTGCCTGCCTCCACCTTGCCCACGGTTTCTTGTCCATGGTTTCCCATGTCTTGCCTGACGCAAACTAGATCACAACACGCGAAACTCACAAGTTGCGAATGCGTGAAGCCCGCGACTGAGAACACCGAACGGCCAACCTGAAGGCGACCCCGCACCCCGAAGGCGACCCCGTTTGAATGTTCAGGCTCTGACCGATGTCAAAGCAGGCAGTTTTACGGGATCGACGCAAGATAGGCCACGACATTCGCGCGATCTGCCACCTTGCCGAGGCCGGCGAACGACATCTTGGTGCCCGGCATATACCCCTTGGGGTTTTCGAGAAATCCGTTCAGATTTTCCGGCGTCCAGGTGTCGGCGGACATCGCCAGCATCGCCTCGGAATATCCGAAGCCGTCGACCGCGCCCTTGGCGCGATCAACGACCCCGTTCAGGTGCGGGCCGGTCCCGTCGCTGCCGTCCATCTTGTGGCAGGCCTTGCATTTGGCATAGACCTTTTCGCCCGCCACCGCATCGGCTGAGGCGAACACTTCGGTAAAGGCCGGACCCTCTTCGACAGCGGCCTCGGTCGGGGCGGCATCGGGCACTTCGATCACATAGGCCTGCTGTTCCTCGCCATGGCCGTAACCACCGACATGATACAGAGACTCGGCAGCCCACGCTCCGAGCAGATAGATCAGCAACGAGCCGCACACCGCACCGGTCACTTTTGTCAAAGTCATCGTGTCGAACATGGGGCACCCTTGTCTGGCCAATCGTTGGACCGGTATGTACTCGCTTCACCCCACCGGCTTCAAGGTGTAGTAGCGCGACCATTCGCCCCTTTTGGCGCCAAACATCGGACGGAGACGGCAAGCATGACCGGACGCATCGCCTTTCAGGGGGAACCGGGGGCCTATTCGCATCAGGCCTGCCGCGCGGCACGGCCCGCGATGGAGGTCGTGCCCTGCGCCACCTTCGAGGATGTGGTGGACCTGACCAGGCGCGGCGTGGTGGATCTGGGAATGCTGGCGGTCGAAAACTCGACCTATGGGAGGGTGGCGGATGTGCACACGCTGTTGCCGCAAAGTGGCTTGCACATCATCGACGAGGTCTTCGTGCGGGTGCACATCAACCTGCTGGCAGTCAAGGGCACGCGGCTGGAAGAGGTACGGCGGGTGCGTTGCATGTCCATCCTGCTGGGCCAGTGCGGCGGGTTCCTGAAACAGCACGGGCTGGCCACGCTGAACTGGACCGACAATGCGGCTGCCGCGCGCGAAGTGGCAGCCCTTGGCGACCCGGCAGAGGCGGCGCTGGCCTCGGAACTGGCGGGCGAAATTTACGGACTGGACGTGCTGGCCAGCCAGATCGAAGACCAGGCCAACAACACCACCCGGTTCCTGGTCATGTCGCGCCAAGCCGACCACAGCCGCCGGGCCGACCGGATGATGACCACGCTGACTTTCCGTGTGCGCAACATTCCGGCGGCGCTGTACAAGGCGATGGGCGGGTTCGCGACCAACGGAGTCAACATGACCAAGCTGGAAAGCTACATGGTGGGCGGGTCCTTCACCGCTACTGCCTTTTATGCCGATATCGAAGGCCACCCGGACGATCAGGGGGTGAAGAACGCGTTGGAAGAGTTGCGGTTCTTTACCACGCAGACCGAGATTCTGGGGGTTTACCCGGCAGACAAACGGCGGGCCTGAGGGGGCAGCCGGGGGTTTCACACCCCCGGACCCCCGTGGGATATTTAGGGACAGAAAATGAAGGCAGATGTCTATCGTTCCTCGCGCCGATAGCGATCTTCGATCTCGGCGGCCAACCCGGCCATCCGCTTGGACAGGTTGCGGTCGACCCTTGCCCGCGCCAGCTTCAGCGACTGAAAGTAAAGCTTGGCCGCAAAAGTCTTGGGCTTGGTGTCCAGATTGACTTGCAGCCGCGTCCGTTTGGCCGCCATTTCCAGAAGCTCCATCGTGCAGCGCCCCTCGAACACCGGCGAAAAGGTCGTGACCGCCAGATGACCCGGCGGGTCCATCGCATCGACCCGGATCGACACGGTGCGGTCCTTGCCGCGATACAGGAACTTGGCGATCCAGGTCATCCCCGGCCCCGGCTGACGCAGTTTGTCGGTGCGGTTCACATCCGCCCCCCGCCGCATGGCCGAGCGTTCCCAGCCGTCGAAATCGGTCAACACCTTGTAGACAAAAGCGACAGGCACCTCGATATCCTGTTTCGTTGTCAGTTTCATCGTCGTTTCCTCCTGCTACGCCAATGCCCGACGCAGCGGGCGCTTTGGCCCTTGGAACGACTTTCGCGTCAATCCAGCCGATCCGCAAGCCAGTTGGCCAACAGAAACTGTGCAATTGCGCCCTTTCGCGGCGGGCGGATCCGAGGGTGACCCCCTGACAGCACAGTGACCAGATCTTCGCGGCTGACCCACAGCGCATGTTCCAATTCGGCCGGGTCGAGCGTGATCGCCTCGCTGACCGCCTCGCCCGCGCAGCCCAGCATCAGCGAGGCCGGAAACGGCCAAGGCTGGCTGGCCAGATAGCGCACAGCGCCAACGATCACGCCCGATTCCTCGAACACCTCGCGTCGCACTGCAGCCTCGACCGTCTCGCCGGGTTCGACAAATCCCGCCAGCAGCGAATACATTCCCTCGGGCCAGCCGGGGCTGCGGCCCAGCAACACCGCATTTCCGCACGTGATCAGCATGATCACCACCGGATCGGTGCGCGGAAAATGCGAGGCGCCACAGGCCGGACAGCCGCGCCGCCACCCCGCATCCCGCGCTTCGGTCGCCGCACCGCAGACTGCGCAGAACCCGTGCCGTGCGTGCCAGTCGCAGATCGCCTTGGCCGTAGCGGCCAGTTCCGCCTCGCGCGGGGAAAGACCCACCATCACACTGCGGAGATCCTGAAACGCCTCTGTCGCTGTCAACGCGGGATGGGGTTGCGCCGATGGGTCAAAGAATCCGCCTGCCGGAGTTTCGACCTCGGGCTGCCAAGCCGACACATCCTGCGCAAAGACGGCCCCACCTTCGTCCATGCCCAGAAACACCGGCGGGCAGCCGGGGGCCAGAACCGGATGATCGGCGGCAAGCCAGACAAGGCCGGTTGCTGCCGCCAAAGGCTTGCCGCGCCACAAGGCCAGCACGCGACCACGAGCCAAAGCTTGTGCCATCGCCGCCCCATCGCGCCGCAGTTGGGCGGCGCGATTCGACCCTGATCCGCCAAAGGTCACCGTCTCGGCAATCCGCATTCCCGCCCCCGTCCGTTCCCTGAGAACCGACACCGTCATGCCATGCCGCCCTGCCCGAGGCAAACCCGCCACAGTCTGCGACGCAAATGCAACCAATGGATGAAAAGCCGTGCCATCAATGCCGCCGCCTGCTTTCGTGGGATGCAGCGAAATGAAACCATCGGCAGAACACAAGAAGGCGCCGAGCGGGCGGCAGTGCGGAGAAAAGGGTGCTTTCGCTGATCTCAAACAGGTACAGATGTCCGGGGCTCAGGTTGTGACCCCGCAAGATACCGCCCGTTTGCGCATCCTCGCGACATCCGACCTGCACATGCATCTGGCCCCGTGGGACTATCTGGCGGACCAGCCAAGTCCGGCAGTCGGTCTGGCCCGCACGGCCAGCCTGATTGCACAGGCGCGTGCCGAGGTGGCCGAATGCCTGCTTCTGGACAACGGCGATTTTCTGCAAGGCAGCCCGCTGGGCGACCTGATTGCGCTCGGTTCCGGCTCCGCACCCAATCCGATGATCACGGTGATGAACCATCTGAGCTATGATGCAGCGACTTTGGGCAACCACGAGTTCAGCCACGGTCTGCCCTACCTGATCCAGGCGCTGGATCAGGCGGCTTTTCCGATCGTTTCCGCCAATATCTTTCATGCGGCGCGCGATCCAACGGGGGGCGATGTGCCGTTTCGGCCGCCTTGGGTGATCGTGACCCGAACCCTGACGGTGAACGATCAGCCGACACCGCTGCGCATCGGGCTGATCGGCTTTGCCCCGCCGCAACTGGTGTTGTGGGAGCATCAGCATGTCGCGGGCCAGATCAGCACCCGAGACATTCTGCAGGCGGCAGACTTGGAAGTGCCCCGCCTGCGCGCCGCCGGGGCCGATCTGGTGATCGCGCTGGCGCATACGGGCATCGGCGCGGATCAGACAGAGCCTTGCATGGAGAATGCCAGCGCAGCACTGGCCGCGCTGGACGGAATCGACGCGCTGATCATGGGGCACACGCATCAGACCTTTCCGTCCTCCGGTTTTCGTGCGGCGGGGTCAGTCGATCCGCGGGCGGGCACCCTGTCGGGGAAACCCGCCGTGATGCCGGGGTTCTTTGGCGGGCATCTGGGGGTGATCGACCTGTGGTTGACCCATGACGGTGCGCGGTGGCAGATCATGCGCCACACCAGCGTCCTGCGCGCGATTGCGCAGCGCGATAGCGCGGGCAGAGTGGCGGCACTGGTGGCGTCAGACCCCGAAGTCGAGGCGCTGGCCGCCCCGGCCCATGCCCGCACCCGCGATTGTGCGCGCGCGCGCGTGGCCGGAAACTCCCGACGGATGGACAGCTATTTTGCCCTTGTCATGGCCTGCGCGCCGCTGCGGCTGGTGGCGCAGGCGCAGGCCGTTCATGTGATCCGGGCGTTGGACGGCACCTGCCATGCCGGATTGCCTGTGCTGTCCGCCGTCGCCCCCTTTCGGGCTGGCGGGCGCAGCGGGCCTGACAACTACACCGTCCTGCCCATCGGCGATGTTCAGATGCGCCATCTGTCCGACCTCTACATCCATCCCAACACACTGACGGCCATCGAGATTTCCGGCGCGGAGCTGGGCTGCTGGCTGGAGAGGAGCGCCAGCCTGTTCCACCAGATTACGCCCGGCCTGCCCGATCAGCCGCTGATCGACCCCGATTTCCCCAGCTTCAACTTCGACTGTATCGAAGGCGTCACCTATCGCATCGACCTGTCGCAACCGGCACGTCATGATGCGCGCGGGGGGCTGATCAACCCGAACGCCCGCCGGATCAGGCAGTTGCGGTTTCAATCGCGTGCCGTGGCCGCCGATGACCGTTTCGTGCTGGCGACCAACAGCTATCGCACTGGCGGGGGCAGCGGCTTTGCCGGGGCCGAGCTTGACCGCGTCATCCTGTCAACCGGTCTGCTGGTCCGCGACGTGCTGCACGACTTCATCACCGCGCAAGGCTGCAACCCCGCCAAGGGCCGCGCCAACTGGCGGTTTGGGGCGATGCCCGGCACCTCGGTGATCTTTCCGTCTGCGCCCGCAGCCGCCGATCATCTGCCCAACCGCCACATCGAACCATTGGAGACGACTGCCGACGGTTTCCGCCGCTTTCGTCTGCATCTGTGATGCGGTAAGGGGAGCTTGCGCAACCGCACAGCCGAGGCCCCGATGTATGACGCGATCCTTTTCGATCTGGACGGCACCCTGATCGACACTGAAAGTCTGGCGATCACGTCGGGTCTTGCCGCCTTTGCCGAAGCCGGATTCCCGGTGGACGAGGTTTTTCTGCACAGGCTGGTCGGGGTCGATCTGCCAACCGCCTCGACGATCATTCGCGCCGCGATGCCCGAAGTGCCGCTGGATCAGGTCAACACCCGGTGGCGGCAGGGGTTTCGCGCCCAGATTGACCTCGGGTTGCCGCTGAAACCGGGCGCTGTTGATTTGCTGACACAGCTTGCGGGCCGTACGATTGCGCTTGTGACCTCGTCCAGCCGATCCGAGGCGGTGCACAAACTGGCCATCGCGGGTCTGGCGGCGCATTTTTCGGAACTGGTCACCCTTGATGACGTGACGATCCCGAAACCCCACCCGCAGCCCTATCTGCTGGCCGCCACCCGTCTGGGGGTCGATCCCACCCGCTGCCTGGTGTTTGAAGACAGCGAAACCGGGTCCGAAGCCGCCCACCGCGCGGGCTGCACGGTTGTGCATGTACCCGACCTCATTCCGGCCAGCGGCACCTTTGCGCATCACATTGCGCCCGATCTGATGACCGGGGCGCGGGCGGCGGGGCTGATCTAGACCGCGATCACCTGCGCGGGGTCCAGAAGATAGGGGGCGACGATCCCGCAGGTGTCGGCCAGCGGCAGCAGGCAGTCGGGCACATCCATCCCGATCACATCGCGCATGAACGCCGCACGCGCAGCACAGCGCGCCGCCACGGCCGGAAAACGCGCCATCAGATCGGCCCGCAAGGCGGCGTCGGCGATCACATAGCCGTCTTCCATCCGGGTGGACCCATAGACCGCGTGACCAGGGATCACATCCATCTGCAGCGCCATACCGCTGGCCAAGGGTTCCACCGACCCCTGATAGATCGGCGACGACATCCATTCGTCCAGCCCGATCAGATGACCGGGGTTCAGGAACAACGCGAACGTGTCGAATGGCAACGCGCGGTGCATCGCCGTCCAGACCTCGCCCCCCGCAACACCGGGCCGCATCAGCCCGCACCACGTCGACATCGCCGCCACAAAGGGGCCCGCGAAGACCTCAAGATAATCTTGTGCCGCCACAGGCAGATCATCCGCGGTCGAGGCGACCCAGCCAGACCGGCAGATGTTCGACCCCCAGTGGCAGACATTGAACGAAAGCTGCGACCCGCGCCGCAAGACTTCGCCGGTCGGCCCCGACAACCCCCTGCGCTGCCCGCCCGCCCGTCGCAAAGGTCGAATGACAGCCCATCGGCAAGCCGCCAACCCCCGCCGCCTGATAGGCCGCGAAATCCGTCATACCTTCACGAAAGGCAAAGGCCATGCGGGTCAAAGCCTTGGCGGCCAGGTGATTGGCAAACTCCAACCTTGCAATCTCATCTGCGTCGACCCGCGCGCGCAACCCGTGGCTGGGGTGCATCATCAGATCCGTCGCATCCGCCACCGTCCCCGCGATGCGGCGCAGCGGGTCGGTGATGAAGGACGGCACCGAAACCGCACCAGCCGGATCGTCCACCTCGTCGGCTCCGAACCACTTCCACCCGACCAGCCCGACAGCGGCACCCGCGGGCACCGCGTCGGCCAGCCAATCCGCCAGCCGCGGCCCGCCCCGCGGCTGCGACGGCAGCGACAGGCTGGCGCAATGGCCCACCGTCACATCGCCCGCCGCGACAAGGGGCGAAATCCCGGTGTAGGGCAGGCATTCATTCCCCGCCAGCAGCAGCGCGGAACCTTCTGTCACCACCAGCAGCGCTTCCTCGAACCGGGGATCGAACCCGGTGATCCAGTGCAGGTTCGCTGCATGTTCGCGGTCGCCATAGATGACCAGCGCCGCCTGACCGCGTGCCTGCATCGCCGCGCGCACCGCCGCCAACCGCCCGCACGCTTCGGCCAATGACAGGCCCGCCGGCACATCCGGCATCCCGAAATCGGGCCAGTCGATGCGGATCAGATGGGCCATGGCAAACCTCGCTTGCTGGATTTGACCGGGACGGTAAGCGAAGTGCGGCGCAGATTCCACCCGCTTGCGAATCCCGCCCCCCGCGCCTATATCGGCTCTTGAGAGGTTGGCGCGGGTAAGCGCCTCGCCAACCCGGTCAGGTCCGGAAGGAAGCAGCCGCAACGAGACCCGCTTGGGTCGTGTTCAGCCTCTCACCCTTTTCCTCCTTTTTCCCCAACCCGGCCTGTCACGCTTTTGTGTGACCGAATGCATCGGCATTTCGACAGAAATGCCGATGCCGAACATATATCAGACACAGACGCAGCAAGACCGCTCGGCCGTGGCCAGCTTAAGGATCGCCGATCATGAAACGCCTCTGGATCATCGCCGCTTTTATCCTGATCGGGGGCGGGTATGGCTATTGGTCATGGGCCAAGGCCGAAGCGGACCAACTGGCCGAGGCTCCGGCGACCGTTTCGGTGACGCGCGGCACGGTCGAGCGCACGGTTCTGGCGTCTGGAGTTATCGAGGCGGGCAGTCTGGTGTCGGTCGGTGCCCGCGAATCCGGGCTGATCGAGACGCTCGCGGTGGGGCTTGGCGACAAGGTGACCGAAGGCGATCTGATTGCGCAGATCGATTCGCTGGATCAGCAGAATGACGTTTTGCAAGCAGAAGCCGATCTTGCGCAGATCGCAGCACAGATCGTGGCGTCGAACGCATCGTTGAAAGAGGCCGAACTGGCGATGAACCGCAAGCGGACCCTGAACGACAAGAACCTGACCGCGACGTCAGTGGTCGAGGCTGCCGATGCCGCGCTGGCCGTTGCCCGTGCCCAACTGGGATCGCTGGATGCCCAAAAGGCGCGGGCCTCTGTGGCGGTCTCGTCGGCCCGCCTCGCGCTGGAACGCACCCGCATCACGGCTCCGGTGTCGGGGACTGTGGTGGCCGTGGTCACGGCGCAGGGGCAGACCGTCAACGCCTCGTCCAACACACCGACAATCGTGAAGATTGCCGACCTTGCCCGGATGGTGGTCAAGGCCGAGATTTCCGAAGCCGACGTGACCCGCGTCGCCCCCGGCCAATCGGCCAGCCTGACCCTGCTGGGCGAGCCCGATGTCGCCATCGCCGCCACCTTGCGCGCGATCGAACCGGCCCCGGCGTCGATCAAGGAAAGCGACGAGGTCGCGACCGATCAGGCGATTTACTACAACGCACTGTTCGACGTGGTAAATCCCGACGGCAAACTGCGGATCGGCATGACGGCAGAGGTCAAGATCAGCCTGGCGCAAGCCACCGATGTGCCGCTGGTTCTTGCGTCAACGCTGGGCGCGGTGCAGCCCGATGGCAGCTATCAGGTCGAAGTCTGGAACCCCGGCACCGCGCGCCGCGAACTCCGCACCGTCACCATCGGCGTCACCGACAACATCACCGCCGAGGTCAAGGCGGGCCTGGCCGAGGGCGATCTGGTGGTCGCCGACCGGGTCTCGGGCAACGGGTCGGCTGCGGCCAACCTGCGCCGCATGCCGGGGCTGTTCTGACATGTCCACTCCCCTGATTTCGCTGCGCGGCGTGTCGCGCAGCTATACGGCGGGCGATCAGGTGACGACGGTGCTGAACGACGTCGATCTTGACATCTATTCCGGCGAAAGCGTCGCAATCATCGGGCAATCCGGGTCGGGCAAGTCGACGCTGATGAACATCATGGGTTGTCTGGATACCCCCAGCGCCGGCACTTTTCACTTTGCCGGGCGAGATGTTGCCCAAATGGACGAAAACAGCCGTGCCAAGCTGCGGCGCGAGCATTTCGGCTTTATCTTCCAACGCTATCAACTGCTGCCCGATCTTGACGCGCTGTCGAATGTCGAGATGCCTGCGGTCTACAACGGCACCGCACGGGGCACCCGGCGCGCATCGGCCAAGGCGATTCTTGGCCAGCTTGGCCTGACCGACCGCAGCCACCACCGCCCCTCCGAACTGTCGGGTGGCCAACAACAGCGCGTCTCGGTCGCCCGCGCCCTGATCAACGGCGGCGAGGTCATTCTGGCTGACGAACCCACCGGCGCGTTGGACAGCAAATCGGGGGCCGACCTGCTGGGCCTGCTGGATGATCTGCACACACGCGGCCACACCATCATCATCGTGACTCATGACCCCGCCATCGCCGCCCGCGCCAATCGGGTGATCGAGATCAAGGACGGCCGCATCATCGGCGACACCCGCAAGACGCCGCAAACCGCCACCCCCCGCCTGACCATCCCGCAGCACGGCAGCGCAGGCGTGGCTGCATTCGCGGGCCGCCTGCAAGAGGCGCTGCGGATGGCCGTCAAGTCGATGACCGCCCACAAACTGCGCAGCTTTCTGACGATGCTGGGCATCATCATCGGCATCGCCTCGGTCGTGTCGATGGTGGCGTTGGGCACCGGCAGCCAACAGCGGGTGCTGGAAAACATCGCCTCCATCGGGTCTTCGACCATAGAGATTCGCAAAGGATCAGGCTTTGGCGACCGCCGGGCCAACGCGATCACCACCCTTGTCCCTGCCGACGCCGTGGCACTGGCGCAGCAACCCTACGCGCTGTCGGTCTCGCCCGAGGTATCGTCCACCGCCATGGGCACCCGGCGCGAGGTGACCACAACCGTTTCGGTGCGCGGTGTCGGGGGAGATTACTTCAACGTCGGCGCCTTCACGCTGGAGGCGGGCCATGTCTTTGGCGAGAGGGCCGTCGCCACACGGGATCAGGTGGCCGTTCTGGACAGCACCGCCGCCAGCACGTTCTTTGCCGATGGCAGCGATCCTTTGGGGCAGACCCTGTTGCTGAACCGCGTACCGGTGCGCATCGTCGGCGTGGTCAAACCGGCAGGGTCGAGTTTCGGCTCGCAATCCCCGCGCGTTTACATCCCCTACACCACAGCCGGGGCGCGGCTGACCGGCGACACCACGCTGAACAGCATTTCGGTCCGGGTGGCCGAGACGTACGAGATGGACACCGCCGAGCAACTTATCACCGACCTGATGATCGCACGGCACGGCAAACAGGATTTCTTTCTGGTGAACTCGGACACGATCCGCGACACGATCACGAGTACGGCACAAACGCTGAGCCTTCTGGTGGCGGCGATTGCGGTGATAAGCCTGATGGTGGGCGGAATCGGCGTGATGAACATCATGCTGGTGTCCGTCACCGAACGCACCCGCGAGATCGGCGTGCGCATCGCCGTCGGCGCGCGGCGGTCCGACATCATCGCGCAGTTCCTGATCGAGGCGGTTCTGGTCTGCCTGTTGGGCGGCGTTCTGGGGGTCGCTCTGGCGATGGCGGGTGGTTACATCGCCGGGCAGTTCATTTCCGTCTTCCGGCTGGAGTTTTCACCGACCATTGCGGCGGCGGCCTTTGCCGCGTCGTCGATGATCGGCATCCTGTTCGGATATCTGCCTGCCCGGTCGGCGTCACGGCTGGACCCGGTGGCGGCGCTGGCCCGGGATTGAGACGGGATTGATGCGGCAGTTTTGCGGACAGGGCGGGGGGTTTCACACCCCCCGCACCCCCCGTGGGATATTTCTGCCAAGAGGAAAGGGACAGAGGTGAGCAGGTTTACCTTGGGCGGTTCGGGCATTAGATTGATGGTTGAAGAGGTGACCCGATGACCGATGCCCCCGCCTATCAGGTGCTGGCCCGCAAATACCGCCCTGCGACCTTTGCCGATCTGATCGGGCAAGAGGCGATGGTGCGGACGTTGAAGAACGCCTTTGCGTCCGACCGCATCGCGCAGGCCTTCATCATGACGGGCATCCGGGGCACGGGCAAAACCACCACCGCCCGGATCATTGCCAAAGGGTTGAACTGTATCGGACCGGACGGGGCGGGCGGGCCTACCACCGAGCCTTGCGGGGTCTGCGACGCCTGCATCGCGATCACCGAAGGCCGCCATGTCGATGTGATGGAAATGGATGCCGCCAGCCGTACCGGGGTGGGTGATATCCGCGAAATCATCGACTCGGTGCATTACCGGGCGGCGTCGGCGCGGTACAAGGTCTATATCATCGACGAAGTGCACATGCTGTCGACCAATGCCTTCAACGCGCTGCTGAAAACGCTGGAGGAGCCGCCACCCCACGTGAAGTTCATCTTTGCCACTACCGAAATTCGCAAGGTTCCTGTGACGATCCTGTCGCGCTGTCAGCGCTATGACCTGCGGCGGATCGAGCCCGAGGTGATGATGGCGCATCTGTCGTCGATCCTGGGCCGCGAGCATGCGGCGGTGGCGCCGGATGCGCTGGCGCTGATCACGCGGGCGGCAGAGGGGTCGGTGCGCGATGCGCTGTCGCTGCTGGATCAGGCGATTGCGCATGGGGCGGGGGAAACCAGCGCGGCGCAGGTACGGTCGATGCTCGGGCTGGCCGACCGGGGGCGGGTGCTGGACCTGTTCGATCTGATCATGCGGGGCGATGCGGCGGCGGCGCTGGCCGAGTTGTCGGGGCAATATGCCGAAGGCGCGGACCCGATGGCCGTGCTGCGAGACCTGGCCGAGATCACCCACTGGCTGTCGGTCATCAAGATCGCGCCCGAGGCTGCCGACGATCCGACCACGCCGCCGGACGAGCGGGACCGGGGCCGCGACATGGCGGGCCGGTTGCCGATGCGGGTGCTTTCACGAACCTGGCAGATGCTCCTCAAGGCGCTGGAAGAGGTGGCGCTGGCCCCCAACGCGATGATGGCGGCAGAAATGGCGGTGATCCGGCTGACCCATGTGGCGGACTTGCCCGACCCCGAAACCCTGATCAAGCGGCTCCAATCGTCACAACCCGCCCCTGCGATGGGCAGCGCCCCTGCGGGCGGCGGTGGGCAGGTTCATGGGCCGATGCTGCACACGCCGCGCGCGCCCGTGGCGCAGGGCGGGCAGGCGCTGGCTTTGGCCCCTGCCCTGCCGATGCTGGCCACTTTCGACGCCGTCGTCGGCCTGATCCGCGAAAAGCGCGACATGGCGCTGCTTGTCGAGGTGGAAACCAACCTTCGGCTTGCCCGCTATTCGCCGGGGCGGATCGAATTTCAGCCGACAGCCAAGGCCGCCACCGACCTTGCCTCGCGGCTGAGCCAGCGCCTGCAAGGCTGGACCGGCAGCCGTTGGGCGGTCAGTGTGGTGAATGAGGGCGGCGCGGCGACGATTGCCGAGGCGCAGGACGAAGGCAAACGCTCAGCCGTGGCGCAGGCGCGGGAAAACCCGCTGGTGCAGGCGGTTCTTGCCGCCTTTCCGGGGGCGCAGATCACCATGCGCCGCGCCGCCGAAATCACCGCAAGCGCCGCCGCCGAAGCGCTGCCGGAAGTGGACGACGAATGGGACCCGTTCGAGGACAGTTGAGAGGATAGGATATGCTGAAAGGTCTGGGAGGTCTTGGCGACATGGCCAAGATGGTGAAAGCCGCCACCGAAATGCAGGCAAAGATGGCCGAAATGCAGGAGGCTCTGGCCAAGACCGTCGTGACGGGCGAATCCGGTGCGGGCCTGGTCAAGGCACGGGTGACCGCCAAGGGCGACGTAGCCGGGCTGGACATTGATCCGTCGATCCTTGTCGCGTCCGAAAAAGAGATCGTCGAGGATCTGATCCTTGCCGCGATCCGCGACGCACAGGCCAAGGCCGCCGCCAAGGGGCAGCAGGAAATGGCAAAGCTGACCGAAGGTCTGGGCCTGCCGCCCGGCATGAACCTGCCGTTCTGAATGCCGCCTTTCAATCAACCCGACACCCCCCGCGACATCGAGGCGCTGATCGACCTGATGGCACGGTTGCCCGGCCTTGGGCCGCGGTCGGCGCGCCGGGCAGTTCTGATGTTGCTGAAAAAACGCGGGGGCCTGATGGCACCTCTGGCGCAGGCGATGGCAAATGTGGCGCTCTCGGCCCGCGACTGCTTGACCTGCGGCAACATCGGCACGTCCGACATTTGCGCAATTTGCGCCGACCCGGCCCGAGCCGGCAGCCTGTGCGTGGTCGAGGATGTCGCCGACCTGTGGGCGATGGAGCGGTCGGGGGCCTTCAAAGGGCGCTATCATGTGCTGGGGGGCACGCTGTCGGCACTGGATGCCATCGGCCCGGATGAATTGCGCATCCCTCGCCTGATCGACCGTATTGCAACCGATAGCGTCCGCGAGGTGATCCTGGCCCTGAACGCCACGGTCGATGGGCAAACCACGGCGCACTACATCGCCGAAGCGCTGGAACCCACGGGCGTGCCCGTCACGTCGCTGGCGCAGGGTGTGCCGATCGGCGGCGAGTTGGACTATCTGGACGACGGCACGATCAGCGCCGCCCTGCGTGCGCGCCGGGCGTTCTGATGGGCGGGCAAGCCACCAGAAGGCTTAGATGATCGTGATGTCGTCGATCAGCAACTGACGGTCGGCAAGCCCCGCAAACGTCAACTCCGCAGCACCAAAGTCCAGCAACACGCCGCCGCCGCCCAGGTTGATGCCATAGGTGTTGATGACCTGCTGAACCGTCAGGACCCCGGCCCACAGATTGTCGTTCAGCCGCAAGGTGTCGATGTTGTCCATGAAGTCCGTGATCACGTCGACGCCGTACCCGCTGGCGAACACAAAGACGTCCACGCCATCGCCCCCGGTCAGACTGTCGTTGTTGCGACCGCCGTCCAGAAAATCAATCCCGGCACCGCCGCGCAGAGTGTCGTTTCCATTGCCGCCCAGCAGCCTGTCGGCCCCGGAACCGCCATCCAGCACATCCGCACCATTGCCCCCCGACAGCGTGTCGGCCCCACGCGCGCCAAAAAGCCGGTTGGCCGATGCATTTCCGATGATGTTGTCGTCCCCATCCCCTGCATTCAGGTTTTCGAACTCGCGGTTGTCCGACGACAGCGTGGCCCACGCCACCCCGTCCACCGTGATCACCGAATTGGCGTTCAGATTGGCGACGATATCCCCGTTGATCGCCGAGAAGTTCAGCCAATCCACTCCGCCGTTCACATCGTCAATGACCGCGCGCGACGCATCCAGTGCCAGATAGTCCAGGTAATCATCGGTAAAATGGAAGACGTCATTGCTCGACGCCCGCGCTCCAAAGAACTTCAGGTCGAAATCGCTGATGAACCCGGTGTCGCCCGCAAAGGTATCTTCGACCCGCAACGTCCAATCGCCCAGCGAGGAATAGCCGCGCAATGCCTCGACCGCGAACGTCCAGCGAAAGCCGCCGTCCATCAGGTCGGTCAAATCGTTGGCTCCTACCACTCCAAGGCTTTGTTCGTTCGCCATCAGCGTGACTTCGACCCCGTCAGGTGCGATCAGCGTCAGGATCAGATCGGGGGCGTAGCTGTGGGTTATCTCGACCGTGACATAGATCGTCTCGATCTCCATCGCAAAACCCGCGGTCTTGTTCCACAACAGCGTGCCGTTGCCGGAAACCGGGTCGAAGTCGGGCAGCACCGATGCCCCCGGATTGGACACCAGATTGCGCACGACTTCGTTGGCCGTCGTGCGCGCAGGCCCCTGCATCACCAGCCATGCCTCTGCCATCCGCACGGCCGCAAAGGCATCGACCATGCCGAAGCCGTAATTGGCGTGAAACCCGTTGCCGCCGCCGTTCCACTGGTTGCCGCCGGTCACGCGCCAGACGTCAACCTCGTCAAGATCTGCGGGGCCGCCCAAGGCAGACCCGGTATGGCCGGCTGACATCGCCAGAATATTATGCACATCGCGCCATCCGAGGTCGGCATTCGCCTCCAGCATCAGGGCCACAACGCCGGCGACCACGGGCGTTGCCGCCGATGTGCCGTTGAAGTCGCTGGTGTAATCCCGGTTGATCGGATCGGCGTCGGAGTCCGTGTTATAGCCTGCGTTGGCCAGCATGTCGGTCGTGACAGACGCCGCAGGAGCCGCGACAAGGATGTTCTGGCCCCAGTTGGAATAGGTGGCGGCGATGCCGGTATCTTCGGTTGCAGCCACGGTGATCGTAAAGCGCGAGACGTTTATGCCGTCGCTGTTGGCGTTCACCGCGTCATTGCCAGCCGCCTGCACGACAACCGTCCCCAACCCCCCGCGGGCGATGGCCTCATAGCCGCCATCAATCAAGGCGGCATCGCTGAAGCGGTCGCTCAGATTCTGTTCGGGCAAGAATTGATCGGAGTAACCCCAACTGTTCGACATGACATCAAAATTCACCGCCCACAGTAACCCGGCTTCCATCAGCGCGGCAGACCCGTATTGGATCACCTCCAGGTAGTTGACCGAGGTCATCATAACGTCGAACGCGACGCCGACACCGCCGACCCCATTGTTCGCAACCGCGCCGATCAGCCCGGCGCAGGCGGTACCGTGCGCATGGTCGCTGAAGATCGGCGCCCCGTCATAGACGAAATCGTTCTCGACAAGATGCATCGACGCGTCGTAATTCGCCGCCAGATCAGGGTGGGTGTATTGCACCCCTTCATCGTAAACAGCGACGGTCACACCGTCGCCGGTGAATTCGTTCCAGATGGTTTCAATATCGCCAATCAGCGCGAAGTGCCATTGCTGGGCGTAAAGCGGATCATTCGGGGTCATCGGCAATATCCATTTTCAAGAGTTAATACTATCTGGCAAGTCCCATGCGCGTTAGGGATGCAGAAGCGGTATCGCCTTGCCGAACTATCGGTTTTCTCTGCGCGAGGTCTTGGCACCGAGCAGGCCACCAATCCTCGCCCAGACGACAAGATACTCTATGCCCCCAAAACAGCATACTTCCTTCAACACAGAATCGCTCCAGAACAAAGCAGCGGATTGCGGTCTGCTGTGGATCTCGGCGCCCCGAAAACACGGCCTCCTGCAACTCAGGGCCCCAAAAACTCAGCCCCGCGAAAACTCAGCGGCGCGGATCGGTCTCGTCGTCGTCATCGTCGTCTTCGTCATCGGCGGGCAGGTTGAAGAAGCTGTCGGCGTCCGAGAAATCGGCCGCCTTCTCTTCCCGCTCGGTCGGGGCAAAGCCGGCAAAGGCCGGGGCTTCTTCGGGCATCTTGGGTTCCACACCCATGCCCAGCGACTGTGCGGTCGACACCAGTTTGCGCCGCTCGTCATCGGTCATCACCACACCCTCGGCGGCCTTCTTGCGGGCTGCTGCCTGCACGGCGATGTCCAGTTCGGTCTGGCGGCACAGGCCCAGCGCCACGGGGTCAATCGGCGTGATGTTGCTGATGTTCCAGTGGCTGCGGCTGCGGATCGACTGGATGGTCGGTTTGGTCGTGCCGACCAACTTGCCGATGGCTCCGTCCGACAATTCCGGGTGAAACTTGACCAGCCACAAGATGGCCGCCGGGCGGTCCTGCCGTTTGGACAGCGGGGTATAGCGCGGCCCCCGGCGCTTTTCCTCGCCCACGGCCGAGGCGTTGAACTTCAGCTTCATCTTGTACAGCGGGTCGCGCTGTGCCCGGTCGATCTCGATCTGATCCAGCTGGCTGTTGGCCACCGGATCGGACCCCTTGACCCCCGTTGCCACGTCGCCATCGGCAATGCCCTGCACTTCCAACTCGTGCATCCCGCAGAATTCGGCGATCTGGCGAAAGTTCAGGGCGGTATTGTCGACCAGCCAGACGGCGGTCGCCTTGGACATCAGGGGAAGGCTCATCGGATCACTCCTTTACAAATCTCTCCCGAGCCGGGAAAACGGCTGCAACCTGGGTCGCGGGGTGTCTCGTTTTCGGGAATTGACATGCCGTATAGTGCGCTTTGGACGGATAGGAAAGTGAAAATGCGGACGCTTGCCCTGCTGTTGTGTCTGACTGCCGCCCCCCTTCCCGCGGGGGCCGAAGGCGAGGCGGCGGGGGATTTCGACTATTACGTCATGGCGCTGTCGTGGTCGTCAAACTGGTGCGCGCGGCAAGGCGACGACCGCCGCGATCCGCAATGCAACGATGGGCTGGGTCTGACCTTCACGCTGCATGGGCTGTGGCCACAGTTTGAAACCGGCTGGCCCAGCTATTGCCGCACCACCGCCCGCGACCCTTCGCGTAACGAGTCCGAGGCGATGGCAGACATCATGGGCGGGTCGGGCCTTGCGTGGTATCAGTGGAAGAAACACGGCCGCTGCGCCGGTCTTGCGGCCAAGGACTATTACGCTCTGATGCGCCGCGCCTATCGCAGCGTCACCATCCCGCCGGTCTTTGCCGGGATTTCCAAGGATCTGAAGGTTCCGGCCTCGCTCATCGAAAGCGCGTTCCTGCAAAGCAATCCCGGTCTTGCCCGCGATCAGATCACCGTGACCTGTACCAGCGGCATGATCCAGGAAGCGCGCATCTGCCTTGCGAAAGACTTGACCCCGCGCCGCTGCGGTGCAGACGTGATCCGCGACTGCACCCTGACCGACGCCGGGCTGGACGCGGTGCGCTGACTGCCCGCAGCCTTAACTTTCGACCTTCATCACGATCTTGCCGATATGGCCCTGATCCTCGATCCGCCAATGCGCCGCCGCCGCCTCGGTCAGCGAAAATTCCGAGTCCACCACCACCCGCAGCTTGCCTGCCGCCACCATCGGCCAGACATGGCGTTCGACCTCGGCGGCATAGCGCGCCTTGGCGAAATCGGATTGCGGACGCAGCGTGGATCCGGTGATCGTCAGCCGCCGCATCATCACCTCGGCAAAGTTCAACTCCACCTTCGGCCCCTGCAGGAACGCGATCTGCACCAAGCGCCCGTCATCGGCCAAAGCCTTGACGTTGCGCGGCAAATAGGCCCCGCCGACCATGTCGAGGATCAGGTTCGCCCCATCTTGCCCCCGCATGATCTCGACAAAATCCGCGTCGTGATAGTTGATGCCGACCTCGGCCCCCAGATCCCGACACACCGCCACCTTGGCGTCGGACCCCGCCGTGGCGAACACCCGTGCGCCCATGGCATGGGCAATCTGAATGGCCGTCGTGCCGATGCCCGACGTGCCGCCATGCACCAGAAACCGCTCGCCGCCACGCAATCCGCCGCGCAGCACCATGTTCGACCAGACCGTGAAACACGTTTCCGGCAGACAAGCCGCCTCGCGCATCCCCATCCCCGCCGGGATCGGCAACGCATGATCGGCAGGACAGGCCACATATTCGGCATACCCGCCGCCGGGCAGCAGGGCACAGACCTTGTCGCCGACCTGCCAGCGCGCCACCCCCGGCCCGATCTCGACCACCGTGCCCGACGCCTCCAACCCCGGCAGGGGCGAGGCGGACGGGGGCGGCGCATAGGCCCCGGCGCGTTGCAGCGCATCGGGCCGGTTCACCCCGGCATACGCGACCCGCAGGATGATCTGTCCATGCCCCGGCACCGGCACCGGCAGCGTCACGGGTTGCAACACATCGGGATTGCCGGGGGCCGATATCTCGATCGCCAACATGGTATGCGACATCGTCATCCGGGCGGACCCCCCGGCAGATCGCCGCGAAAGTCCGGCGGCATCCGCAAGCCCCGCAGCTTTTCCAACCCTTTCAGTGGCCCCGCCATCATGGCCTTCACGAAGGCGTTTTCCCGCACCCCGGATTTCAGCTTTTCGATCGCCATGACGTTTTCGATGCGGCGGTCAAGAAACTCCCAGGTGGCGCTATGCCCGGCGCTGTCATCGCCCAGCCAATACAACACTGTGGACCCATAGACCGCCGACAGGGTAATCCGCTTGGTGTACCAGTTGATGTCGGTGCTGCTGTCGCCCATCGCGACCCAGATCGCATCCGCCGTGCCCCAGATCAGACGTGCGCCCTCAGCCGCGTGCTGAGGCAGCGCGAACATCGCCGTGCCGCGCCGCACCGCTTCGGGGTCGCTGATCGCCTCCAACCGCAACCGCACGGCCAGCGCAATCCGGTCGCGATACCGCAAGCTGCCCAGATCGCGCAACGCCAACTCCGCGCGCATCGCCGCATTGCCGCGCTGATGATAGGCCACCGCCAGATCGACCCCGCCACGCGGAAACAGCGCCCGCGCCAACCCAGCGGCCACACCCGAATCGGCAATCGCCGCCTTCAGCGTAACCTCTGACCACCCGTCAAACGCCACATGGCCCAAAGCCGCGTCCAAAACCCGGTCTTTTGCCTGATCCACACCGTTTTCACTCTGCATCGCACACCTCCGTTCAGCCTTTGGTAGACAAGCCTGCGGGCCTTTGCTATGGCCCGCAAGCCTGCACATATAGTGCAACTCAAACTTAGAAAGGTGGTGAAAACCACATGCAGGTCAGCGTCCGCGACAATAACGTCGAACAGGCCCTCCGGGCCCTCAAGAAAAAGCTGCAGCGCGAAGGCGTATTCCGCGAAATGAAGCTCAAGCAACATTTCGAGAAACCCTCCGTCAAGAAAGCGCGCGAGCAAGCCGAAGCCGTTCGCCGCGCGAGAAAACTCGCGCGCAAGAAGCTTCAGCGGGAGGGCGGCCTCTAACCGTTCAGCGACACTGGAGCCGCAAGGCTCACCCGATCAGCCCCCGTCCTGCGAAGGCCGGGGGTTTTTCATTGGCAGGCGCCCATCTGACCCGTAGGGCGGAGTTCACCCCGCTACGCTTTCCTTTCGCCCGAAATCAAGGCGCTCTAGCGCCGCCTAATGTTGGTGTGACGGAACAAAACCCCGCCCTGCAGCGAACTCATTCCATAGACGTCGCCCAAGCCCAACATCTATCACGCTCTTTCCGTGCGCGTTCCTTCGGATCATCAAGGTCTGACGCAAGACCAATCGCCACAAGATCCTTGAAGAAGCCCTCGCCGCAATCACCAGTTTGGGCATTAACGACCAAAGCCGTTAGAATGGGCAGATTATGGTCCGCGCAGTATCGCTGGAGCTTTCCAAGAAACCTGGCCGTCGCTCCCATTTTCGTGTGGTTCCACTTGCCCTCACCCCCGACGCAAGCCTCGAAAAACACCTTGTAATTCGTGATCTCACCAGTCTCGGCGACATCGGTCAAAACCTCGATGCCGCGCTTGACACTCAAATGCCCCTCGCGCGTACGCAGAATGGCCTCGATTTCATCGTGATGCTTGGCATGACGCGGGTCCGCAGCGATCCTTTCAAGGCTTTCAGTCTTGTAATCTGCAAAGTGCATCTCACCCCCCTCAAACCACCAACGCCGTCGTCTTCACCACCGTCCTCAACGAAAACGAGGTCTGCATCTGCCGCACCCCCGGCAAACGCGACAGATATTGCCGGTGGATGCGCGCGAAATCCTCGGTGTCCGCCGCCACGATCTTCAGCAGATAGTCCGCCGTCCCCGCCATCAGATGACACTCCAGAATATCCGGCACCCGCGCCACCTCCCGCTCGAACGCGTCCAGCACGTCGTCCGCCTGCCCCTGCAAGGTGATCTCGACGAACACCACCGTCGGCCGCCCCATCCGCCGCGCATCCAGCAGCGCTACATATCCGGCGATGAACCCCTCTTCCTCCAGCCGCTGGGTGCGCCGGTGGCAGGCCGATGCCGACAGGTTCACCCGTTCGGAAAGTTCCGCATTGGTGATGCGGCCCTCTTTCTGCAACACCCCAAGGATGCGGCGGTCTGTGGCGTCCAATTCCATGCGCGCGGTGTTTTCTTCTGCAAATCGGTCAAATCGTCGAAGATATTTGCACAGATCGGCTACAATGTCATCCCGAAAACAAGACATCGCGGCGGAAAAGAGCAGATAATTCAAACAATACTTTCACCCCGCCTGGGAGGATTCAAATGAAAATCGGTTGCCCGAAAGAGATCAAGCCGCAGGAGTACCGTGTCGGCCTGACCCCTAACGCCGCGCGCGAGGCGGCCCGCCACGGCCACACCGTCCTGATCGAAACCAGTGCCGGAAATGGTGCGGGGTTCACCGATGCCGACTATCTGGCTGCCGGGGCGGTGATCCTTGGGACAGCGGCAGAAGTGTTCGGACAGGCCGACATGATCGTCAAGGTCAAGGAACCGCAACCCGCTGAACGCAAGCGTCTGCGGGCGGGTCAGGTGTTGTTCACCTATCTGCACCTCGCCCCCGATCCCGAACAGACCGCCGACCTGCTGGCGTCCGGCGTCACCGCCATTGCCTATGAAACCGTCACCGACGATCGCGGCGGCCTTCCCTTGCTGGCCCCGATGTCCGAGGTGGCAGGGCGGCTGGCCCCGCAAGTCGGGGCATGGACGCTGCAAAAGGCCAACGGCGGGCGCGGGGTCCTGCTGGGCGGAGTGCCGGGCGTGTTGCCAGCAAAGGTGCTAGTGCTGGGCGGCGGCGTCGTCGGCACCCATGCCGCAAAGATTGCCGCCGGGATGGGGGCGGATGTCACCGTGCTCGACCGGTCGATCAACCGTCTGCGCTATCTGGACGATGTGTTCGGCGGGGTCTTCAAATCCGCCTTTTCCGATGCGGCGACCACGCTGGACCTTGCCCGGCAAGCCGATCTGATCATCGGTGCGGTCCTGATCCCTGGTGCCGCCGCCCCCAAACTGATCACCCGCGCGCATCTTTCGGAACTGAAACCCGGCGCAGCACTGGTCGATGTGGCGATCGATCAGGGCGGCTGCTTTGAAACCTCGCATGCCACGACCCATCAGGACCCGATCTACGAGGTAGACGGCATCGTGCATTATTGCGTTGCCAACATGCCGGGGGCGGTCGCGCGGACCTCGACCCAAGCCTTGGGCAACGCAACCATGCCGTTCATGTTGGCCTTGGCCGACAAGGGCTGGCGGCAAGCCTGCACCGATGACCGGCATCTGCTGGCAGGGTTGAACACCCATGCGGGGCATCTGACCTATGCGGCCGTCGGCACGGCGCTTGGCCTGCCGGTGATCACGGGTGCCGATGCCCTTGCGTTGTAACGACAACGGCCCCCGGAAACGGCCCCCGGAACGCTCTGGAACGCTCTGGGGGCCGCCACTCTGCGCCGCCGTGAACGCGTTACTTTTTCAGCGAATCCCGGATTTCCATCAGGATATCCAGTTCGGTCGGCCCCGAAACTGCCGCCACTTCGGCCTCTTTCTTGATCGCCGCGTTCTTCATCTTGTTCACCGCCTTGACCAGCAGGAACACGACCCAGGCGATGATCACGAAATTGATGACCGCCGTCAGAAACGCGCCATAGGCAAACACCGGGGCCCCGGCTTCCTTGGCCGCTGCCAGCGACACTGGATTGGTCCCCGACAGATCAATGAACAGGTTCGAGAAATCGACCCCGCCGGTGATCAGGCCGATCAGCGGGTTGATCAAATCGCCGACAAGGCTGTTCACGATGGCGATGAACGCCGCCCCGATGATAATCCCGACGGCCAGATCGACCACATTGCCCTTAGCAATGAAGGCTTTGAATTCATTCAGCATTTTACTTTCCCTCGATTTTCGCAGGCACTTTTCGCACCCATTTGTGTCGCGCCCGGCAGGGCGTGACAAAGCCTATGACACAAACCATAACAGTTCCGCATGGGGAAAATTTCGCAAGCCGCCTCATGGTAGCGGAGAAAGCCGCGCGCCGCTGTCCGACTGCGGACGTCCATCCCCCTTTGATGCTTGCGGTTCAGGCGCTTGCGGTTCAGGCGGTTACGGTTCAGGCGCTGGCGGGCGGCTTTCGACCTCGCCACGGCGCGAACGCCGTGGCGGACCCGTCAGTCCAGCACTTTGACCATCGTCATCGACGCGGCAAACCCGAACACCAGCCGCAGCGGACCCAATCGTTCCCGCCGCAGCACGACGAACCCCAACCGTTCATACAGCGCCCTGGCACGCCAATTGTCGTCAATCACCTCCAGCCGCACGGCGCTGTAACCGCGCCGCACCGCCTCGGCTTCGATGGCGGCCAACAGGCGCGACCCGATCCCCCGGCTGCGCGCCTCTTGCGCGACACAGATGCCGTCCAGCAGGAACCGGTCGTTGTCCACCCCGCGCATCAACAGCCCCAGCAACAGCCCGCGCCACAGCCCGCCGATCCTGCCATAGACCGCCGCCAGATCGGACAGATCGCCGCCCGCGAAACTGCCCTGCGGCGATTTGAACCCGGCCATTCCGCGCAACTGCCCGTCCTCGACCGCGACAATCACATGATCCGCCCGCATCACCCGTTCCAGAAACCGCAAGGCCACAGGCTCCGGTCCAAGCACGAACCCCAGCTTGCCGCCAAACGCCTGCCAATACAGCGCCGCCGCCTGACCGCGTAATGCTGCGGGCAATCCGGTCTGTACCTTCAACGTCACTCCACACCTGCCAGGGTGTCCTGATGCCCTGCGCCCAGGATCCACCCCTCTTCTGTCACCACATCGCCCCCCGGCACATCGAACAAAGCCCCCAGCCGACCCGCCTGCGACAACCGCCACAGCGCCCGCGCCAACAGCCGCACCTGCACCTCGTCCTTGATCGCCCCGCCATCCGCCACCACCGCCGCAGCCAACAGCGACGGGTAAACTTCGGCCACCACCACCCGCGCATCCGCCCGGTCAAACGGCCAAACCGCCGCCCCCGCCGCTGCCAACCGGTGAACCACGGGCAACCCCATCAGACTTTGCGACCCCACCGAGCCGGTGGTGAACAGCTTCCACACCGGCTGGGCGCGCGGTACCAGCCGTTCGACCGCCCGCCGTTCCGCCAAACCGAGTGCGGCATAATCGACCACCTTGCGCGGGTGAAGCGCAGGCAGCAGCAACCCCTCCGGCCGCCCCCAGAACGGACCCGACCCTTCGAACTGCCGGTTGATCGCATCGGCAACCTCAAAGCGGTTGTTGCGGTTGCGGGCGTCGTCCTCGATCCGGTCTGCCAGCCAGGCCCAAACCGCCTGCGCCCGTGCCTGCCCGGTCAGGCGTGCGGCAAACCCCGCCGGGTAGCCCATCGGAAAATCGAACCCGACCAGAACCCGCCGCCCCGCCGCCGCTTCCCCGGCCAGAACGGCCGTCAGGTACGCCTCTGCCGCTGCCCGCGTCCGGTGGTACTGCGGCTCTACCAGGTCATCGCGCGCAATCGCGGTCCAGATCGCATCTGCCGACGGACGGTCGGGCGACGGCGTGGCAGAGGCCGACCAATCCACGATGATCACCGTGTCGAACACGTCGTCAACCGCGTCCTCCCTGCCGGGCCGGGGAGCGGCAATCAACCCCACCTGCTGCAAGATGAAATCCGCGACCGCCCGCGTATCGTTCAAATCCAGCACCGGCACCGACACCTGCAACTCCGCCAGATCCGTCGCCACCGCCCGTACCAACGGATCGCCGGGCTGGATCAAGCCCTGCTCGGCGCCCTCCCGATAAACTTCGATCTTGCAGTGAATATCGCGCTTGTAACCTTCGACCAGAATCAGATCGACGGGCATCATACGCGCCAGAACGGCCGGCAGATCAGGCTCCGGACCGCGATGTTCCCGCATCAGCGCGAATCGCCTGGCCGAGGCCAGCACCACCTCGGACGCCCCCGCCGCCCGATGGCGGAAACTGTCCTTGCCGGGGTGGTCGAGGTCCACATCATGATGCACATGCTTGACGGTCGACACGGTAAAGCCCCTTCCCGTGATGTCGGCCACCAGCCGCTCCATCAGACTGGTCTTGCCCGCGTTCTTCCACCCGACGACCCCGTAAACCCTCATGCCGAGCCCGCCAGCAACTCTTCGGCCAAGGCCAGATCCTCGGGCGTGTTCAGGTTCAAAAAAGCCCCGTCATCGGGAAACACCGCCCGCGCCGCGCCTTGCGAGGCGGCAAAATCCAGCACCCGCGCCTTGACCCCCGACGCCAGAAATGCGGCCAGCGCGGCCTGCACCCCCACCGGCCACACCGCGCAGGTCGGATGCGCCCGCCCACCGCTTTCAGCGACAGCCACGCCCATGTCACCCGCCATAACCAGCCGCGCGACCAGATCGCCGGGGACGAACGGCGCGTCGACCGGCACCGTCACCACGGCATCCGCCCCCTGACCCGCAGCCCAGGTTACCCCCGCAAGAACCCCCGCCAAAGGCCCAAGGTATGCCCCCGCCCCCCCCGCATCCGTCAGCACGCAAAATCCCGGATGCGCCGTGCGTGCCGACACTGCCAACCTCTCGACCTGCGGCTCGAACCGCGCGACCACGCGGTCCAGCAGGGTCTGGCCGCCCAACCGGATCAGCGCCTTGTCCGCGCCGCCCATGCGCCGCCCCTGCCCGCCTGCCAGAATTATCCCGAAAATCCGCAAATCGACCCCTTCACCTTGTCGTGTCAAAGGCCTAAGCCACCCCCACCGCCGCGTAAAGCCGCCCGCTTGGATCGACAGGCCCCAGATGACGCCCACCCGCACCGCCTTTCTGCGCGGCTTCCGTCACAGCCTGCCGTTTTTCGTGGTGTTGATGCCGTTCGGAATGCTGTTCGGCGTGCTGGCGACCGAGGCCGGTCTGACACTGACCGAAGTCATCACCTTCTCGTTGACGGTGTTCGCCGGGGCGGCACAGTTTGCCGCGTTGCAGATGATGCAGGATCAGGCCCCGCTCTGGGCCATTTTGGCCACCGCGATGGCGGTCAACCTGCGGCTGCTGATGTATTCGGTGGCGCTGACGCCACATCTGGGCGGGGCACCCTTGGGTATCCGGGCAATCATCGCCTATTTTCTGGTGGACCAAAGCTTTGCGATGGTGATGGCCGAATACACCCGCCACCCGGCAATGACCCGCTCCGACAAGATCGCCTATTTCTTTGGCGTCGTGACGCCGGTAATGGTGATGTGGTTTGCGGCGAACCTTGCTGGCGCGCAGATGGGTCAGGCGATTCCGCCGGAATACGCGCTGGATTTCGCGATCCCGATCACCTTTCTGGCGCTGGTCGCCCCCTTGCTGCGCAAACCGGCGGATTGGGTCGCGGCGGGGCTGTCGGTGGCAGGGGCGCTGGCGCTGGCGGGGCTGCCTTATGGCACGGGATTGCTGATCGCCGCCGCAATCGCCATGGTCGCCGGTGCTTTGGTCGAGACGATCCAAACCCCGCAGGTCGCGCCATGAGTGTGGACAAAACCGTGCTGTGGACCGTGATGCCCGCCCTGGCCGCCGGCACTTACCTCCTGCGGTTTTCGTTTCTGGGGCTGCTGGGCAGCGCCGTCCTGCCCGGCTGGCTGCAACGCGTCCTGCGTTACACGGCGGTGGCCATCCTGCCGGGACTGGTGGCCCCCGGCGTGCTGTGGCCGACCGCGACCGGAGGCGACCCCGATCCGGCGCGCCTGCTGGCCGCTCTGGCGACCGTGGCGGCGGGGGTCACCTTTCGCAGCATGCTGGCCGGCATCGGCGCGGGGGCCGCGACGCTGTTTGCGGCACAGACGCTGTTGGGCTGATCCTGCCAGCGCTTAGTTCTGTCCCTCGGGGAAGGGCTGGCCATTGGCCTGCACCAGCAACACACCGTGGTTTTCGTCGGCATCGTCATCGGTGATCGTGCGCGTCGTCACCCCCGGAAGCGCCGCGAACCCTTGCGACAGAATCTTGGGCAGCATGGTCCGCCCGACGCTTTCGAACCCCGGCACCCCCGACAGGATCTCGGTAATCGAGCTTGAACAATAGGCCTTGCGTGCCGCCCCGTACTGCTGCGCGCGCGCCTTGACCAGGGCCGCCTGCTGCGGGGTGACCGGAACCGTCTGTTCGACCACATTGAACGTCTCGCGCGCATGATAGTCGATGTAGAAGTTCACCATCTTGTCACTCATTCCGTAATGCATATCATATCGTTCGGGCAGATTGGGATGATGCCAGGTGCCAGCCGGGTCATATATCACCCGCTCCGCCCCATTGATCAGCAGCCCGGAATGCGCGCCCGACCCGTTACGCGTGCTGATCACGGTGAACAGCGTCACAGACGTCGGTGCGCGCGAGACAAATTGCGCGGCGGCCACTTCGGCATCGCTGGCAAATTCGCGGTCCGCTGCACAGGCCGTCAGGCTCAATACCGCCAGAAGCGCCATCACCAATCGCATCATCGCAAAAATTCCTTGGATAAACTGCCGCGCCCCGCAAGGCCCCACATCACGCGTTGACCAGCGCCATGAAGATCACCAGCACCAGAATGATGATCACCGCATTGGTGACCATGCCCATGAACCCGGCAAAGGTCTTTTCCTGCGCGCGGATGTCCATTTTGCCCTGTTCCTCATCGGCTTTGTGTTCGGCCATTGGTTCCGTCCCTCGTTACCCGTGCCGCGCCTGCGGCCTGAAAATTCGCTTACCCGATTATTCGCAGCCTGTCACGCCGTCACGCAGACGCATCGCCCGCCTCGCCGCCCTGCCAGCCGGTTTCTGGCACCAGATGAAAGCTGATCCCCTTGATCCGCAACACCCCTGCCTCGCCGCCCGCAAAGCCCATTGCGCCCTGGTCATCGCGGTCCAACCCGGCCTCGAAGCCGCGAATCGCAAGGATCACCATCTGACAGGCACGTTCGGCGGACGATGGGTCTACCGTTGTGGTCGTCGCATGGCACTTCGCCCGCCGCCTTGCACCGCGCGCCACATCCACGCCCCATCGGTCGCCAGATCGCGCACGACCATTCCGCGTGCCCAAAGATAGTTCAGATGCGCCACCGCCTCGACCAAGGCCATGCCAAAGGCATCCCCCACGATCTCGCGCTTGAACAAAGGCAAGAAAACTTCGGACGCCCGTCGCGGCACCGCTAGACAGGTCAGCAGTCGGTCCAGCGCCTGCTCGTGATTCTCGACCATCTGCACCAACCGGAACGGCAACCCGGTAAAGGGCAGCTTGTGCCCCGGCAAGATCACCTGATCGTCCCGCGCATGGACGCCGAAGGCCCGTGTGCTGTCCAGCCATTCGCCCAAGGGGTCGGCATCCGGTTCGGTCGGATAGACCCCGATATTGGCCGAAATGCCCGGCAACAACTGATCGCCGCCGATCACCAGATCGTCGTCCATCGACCAGAGCGTCACATGATCGGGCGCATGGCCATGGCCCAGCCGCACCAGCCAGCGCCGCCCGGCGGCGTTGAACACCTGCCCTTCGATCAGCCGGGTAAATCCCAGCGGCAACGCGGCAACCACATCGGAGAAGTTGAATGGCCGCGCACTTGCACGCTTTTCCCGCATGGGGGCGGGAACTCCTGCGCGTTGTTCAAACAGCATCGCCTCGGGCGATGGCGTTGCCTGTTCGTCCAGCACCAGCATCCGTGCGTAAAGCCAACTGGTGCGGGTGGTGATCAACTCTGCCCCCTGCGCCTGAAACCATCCGGCCAGCCCGATGTGGTCGGGGTGGTAATGCGTGACCAGAACCCGCGTCACTGGCTTGCCCGCCAGCGGCCCCGCCAGCAACGCCCCCCAGATCGCGCGGCTGCGTCTGGTGTCCATCCCGGTGTCCACCACCGTCCACCCATCGCCCTCGTCCAGCGCATAGACGTTCACATGGTCCAGCGCCATCGGCAGCGGCAGGCGCATCCACAGCACGCCTTCGGCGACCTGGACCGCCTGCCCCTCGGTGGGCGGTGCGTGAAACGGATGCCTGATCACGCCGAAAGCGCCATCGCGTCCAGCGCATAAAGCCCCGCCGCGCCCTCGCGCGCTTGCGCCAAAAGCGCGCCGTGTTCCGGCAACAACCGCTTGATGTAGAACCGGGCGAGCGGTTCCCGCGCCGGATCCGCCGCCGCGATCAGATGGAAATGCGCGCCCAGAACCCGCGCGAAGGCCCGCAAATACGGCACAGCCCCGGCAAAGCGGTCGTTCATCTCCTGCGCCACCAGTGCCGCCGTCGCCGCGCGCAGCGCCGCCGCAGCCGCCACGACATCGGCCACCAGATCGTCCGGCCCCGAACACCCCGCCAACTCGTCCAGCACGGCAAACGCCGCCGCCCCGCCGTCCATCAACTTGCGCCCCACCAGATCCATCGCCTGAATCCCGTTGGTGCCCTCGTAGATCGCCGTCACCCGCACATCGCGAGCGAACTGCGCCGCCCCGGTGTCCTCGATGAACCCCATGCCGCCATGCACCTGAATGCCCATCTGGGCCACCTCGCAGCCCACGTCCGTCCCGTAAGCCTTGGCAATCGGCGTCAGGAACGCCGCCCGCGCGGCCCACGCCGCATCGCCCGTCGCGTGCCCCATGTCGATGGCCACCGCACAAGACAGTGCAATCGCCCGCGCGGCAAAGGTCTCGGCCCGCATCTGGCCCAGCATGCGGCGCACATCGGCATGATCAAAGATCGCGGTCGTCCCCAGCGGAGTCTTCCCCTGCTTGCGGTCCAGCGCATAAGCGAGCGCGGCCTGTGTTGCCACCTCGGCCACCCCGATACCCTGCGTGCCCACCCCAAGCCGCGCGTTGTTCATCATGGTGAACATCGCGGCCATTCCGTGATGCGGCTCTCCCACCAGCCAGCCGGTGGCCCCGTCATATTGCATGACCGCCGTGGGGGACCCATGCAGGCCCAGCTTATGCTCCAGACTGATGACTTTCAGGCTGTTGCGCGCGCCAAGCGTCCCCTCGGCATCGGGAATGATCTTGGGCACCAGAAACAGACTGATCCCCTTGGTTCCCTTGCCCGCATCGGGCAAACGCGCGAGCACCAGATGGCAGACGTTTGCCGTAAAATCGTTGTCGGCCCAAGAGATATAAATCTTCTGCCCGGTCACCGCATACGTTCCGTCGCCCTTGGGCTGCGCTCTGGTCCGCAACGCCCCCACGTCGGACCCCGCCTGCGGTTCGGTCAGGTTCATCGTGCCGCACCATTCGCCGCTGATCAGGCGCGGCAGATACAGCGCCTTGAGCGTATCGCTGGCATGATGCTCCAGCGCCTCGATCTGGCCTTGGGTCATCAGCGGGTTGATCTGCAGGCTCAGACAGGCCGAGGCCATCATGTCATTGACGCAAGTGGCAAGCGCCATCGGCAACCCAAGCCCGCCAAACGCCGGGTCCGCCGCGATGCCGACCCAGCCGCCGTCGACGATCGCACGATACCCCGCAGCAAACCCCGGCGGCGTGCGCACGACGCCATTTTCCAATCGCGAAGGATGCGTGTCCCCGACCCGCTGCAACGGAGCCAGCACCTCGACGCACAACCGCCCGGCCTCGGACAGGATCGCCTCGACGGTTTCGGGCACGGCATCCGCAAACCGCGTAGTCGCGGCCACGCGGTCGAACCCCACCACATGGTTCAGCAGAAACCGGAACTCCGACACAGGCGCGACATACGGCATAACATCCTCCCAAGGTCACGGCTTGGCAAAGGCCAGGCGCAAGACTATGCCCGGACCCTAATCGAACCCCGGCATCACTCAACCCCAACGCAGCGTCAAACCGTGACCGAACACCTGTTGCCAGACATCCCCGGACTTTCCCGCGCCGCCCACCTGCTGCGCGAGGGCCTGCTTGTGGCCTTTCCCACCGAAACCGTCTACGGCCTTGGCGGCGACGCCCGCAGCGATACCGCCGTGGCCCGCATCTTTCAGGCGAAGAACCGCCCGACCTTCAACCCGCTGATCGTCCACGTCCCCGACCTGCGAACCGCCCGCCTTTATGCGCATTTCAGCGCCGAGGCCGAAGCCTTGGCCGCCCGGTTCTGGCCCGGCCCCCTGACCCTCGTGCTGCCGCTGATCGAAGGCACCCTGTCGCCGCTGGTCACTGCCGCACTGCAAACCGTGGCGATCCGCATCCCGGCCCACGCCACGGCCCAAGCCCTGCTTTGCACTGCAGCCATCCCGCTGGCCGCGCCCTCGGCCAACCTGTCGGGCAAAATCTCGCCCACCACCGCCGCCCATGTCGCGTCCGGCCTGACCGGGCGCATCGCCGCAATCCTTGATGGCGGGGCTTGCTCGGTCGGCCTTGAATCCACGATTCTGACTTTGAAACCCCGCCCCACCCTGCTGCGCCCCGGCGGCCTGCCTGTGGAACAGATCGAACCCATCACCGGCCCGCTGGCCCAACCCGGCGCACAGATCACCGCCCCCGGCCAACTGGCATCGCACTATGCCCCCAATGCCCCCCTGCGTCTGAACGCCCGCGAAGCCCGTCCAGGCGAAACCCTGATCGGTTTTGGCGATGTGACGGCTGACCTGTCTTTTTCGCCATCCGGCGACCTGATCGAAGCCGCAGCCACCCTGTTCGCCACCCTCCGCACCGCCGACGCCATCGCAGGCCCCCAAGGCCGCATCGCCATCGCCCCGATCCCCGACCACGGCCTTGGCCGCGCGATCAACGACCGCCTCAGCCGCGCCGCAGCCCCAAGACCATTACCCTGAAGGGGCGCAAACCTAAGGCGCGTCGTCCATCCAGCCCATGAAATCAATATCCCGCACCCCGATCCCGCCCCAGATGATGACGCTCGCCATCACAACGAACAGTCCCATCGCAATCCACGTGGTCAGCCGCGCCTTGCGGCCAATCTGCGCATCGGCAGGGGCGCTTTTGGGGGTGCCGGGTACGACCGACCCCGCCTCGGCCTGACTCTGGAACCGCAGCGGCAGCACACAGAAAAACACCATGAACCACGTCACCGAAAACAGCACCAGTCCGGCGGTGATCGTCATGCCTGTTCCAACTCGACCAGCGTTCCGGTGAAATCCTTGGGGTGCAGGAACAGTACAGGCTTGCCATGCGCGCCGATCTTTGGCTCGCCCGACCCCAGAACCCGCGCGCCCCTGGCCTTCAGCGCATCGCGCGCCGCCAGAATATCGTCCACCTCATAACACAGATGATGAATGCCGCCCGAGGGGTTCTTTTCCAGATACCCCGCAATCGGACTGCCCTCGCCCAGCGGAGTCAGAAGCTCGATCTTGGTGTTGGGCAGGGTGATGAACACAACGCTGACCCCGTGGTCGGGTTCCTCCTGCACCGGGCCTACCACAGCCCCCAACGTCTCGCGGTATTGCGCGGCGGCGGCGGCAAGGTCGGGCACCGCTATGGCGACATGGTTCAGACGGCCGATCATGGGGCACCTTTGATTTGCACGTCACTGGTATGGGCGGCACCGGGCAGGCGGGCAAGAGGCAACGCAGGAATAATTCGTCGCGGACCTGCGGCGGATTTAACCGGGCGTTAGCCATCCGCGTGTTTGAATGAGTTGTCCCCGATGCAAAGGCTGCCGCCATGCCCCAGATGCCGACTGTCGAACTGCCCGCCATGCCCCGATCTGCCGGATATGCGATGGCGGGTCCGCGTGATGATCAGCCCCGGTTGCCATTGCGCGGTTTGACCGTGCTCGCGGTCGAGGACAGCCGCTTTGCGTCCGAGGCTTTGCGCCTGATGTGCCATAGGTCGGGCGCGCGGTTGCGCCGGGCCGAAACGCTGACGGCGGCGCGCGGGCATCTGCGGCTTTATCGCCCCGATGTGGTGATCATCGACCTCGGCCTGCCCGATGGCCGGGGTGAGGTGCTGATTCGCGATCTGGTCCTGCTGTCGCCCCGCCCGCCCCTGATTCTGGGCACCTCGGGCCATGCGTCGGGGCGGGCTTCGGCGCTGGCGGCAGGGGCGGACGGGTTTCTGGAAAAACCGATGGCCAGCCTCGCCGCATTCCAACTGGCCGTGGCGGGGTTGCTGCCTGATCCCGACCCGCCCTTGCTCCAGCCCGACCCGCTGCCCCACCCCGATCCGCTGGCCCTGCGCGATGACCTGACCCGCGCCGCCGAACGGCTGGCGGCCGGCCCGGATGCCGTGACACAGCGCTATCTGGCGGGCTTCGTTCAAGGCATCGCACGGCAATCACAAGACCGCCCGCTTGCCGACGCCGCCGAAACCTGTGCCAGTCAAGGCACCCCGGTCGACACCCTGCGCCAGATGATCGCCAGCAGGCTCGCCTCCACTTCGGCGGGGTTCGACCGTCAATAGCGGTGTGGCAAAGGCGGAACGCCAGTGCGTGCCGACGCCAGAAGGACCGGCAGGATCAATCCCGCCCTGCCTCCTGCCTATAGGTCAGGGTTCCCCCCACCCCTACGGCCTCTTTGGCCGCTCGATCCGGTAGCTTCCTTCGGGCAGGTTCAGCGCGGCGGCCAGATCGGCCACCTGGCCCAGCGACAGCGTGATCCGCAAAGCCCTGTCGGTGCGCGGGTCCAACTGTTCGATCACCACGCAATCCTCGAACGCCTCGACCGTGACATCTTCCTGCAATGCCACCGCCCCCTCGTCGATAAGGGTGATGACCGTCGCGTCAAATTCGTGCTCGATTGTGAACATGTCTTCAGCCTAGCCGCCCCTCGCCAGCCCGGCAACCGCGAATGCGCGACCGGCTTCCGCCCATCGCCCGCACGCTTGCGTGAAAGCCCTTTCCCCGCCCTGCGGCTTTGCTATGTGTCTGCGGCGAACCGTATCTTGGAGCCCGCCATGCAGCGCCCCCCCGCCCTGATCCGGGCTTCCCTCCTGCTGGCGTTCCTGATGCTGGTGGCATGCGGCGGTGTGACGATGGACCCCGCCCTTCTGGAACAGCGCGCGAACGCCGCCACTCTGATCGCCACCGCCCGCCCCGGCCAGATCAGCTTTATCGAGGTGGCCGCGCGGATCGAGCCGGTGGCCGAGGCGATGTGCCGCGAGCGGGGCCGCACCAACCGCTGCAATTTCCGCATCGTGGTCGACACCCGCCGCGACGCGCCGCCGAATGCCTTCCAGACGCTGGACCGCAACGGCCGCCCGATCATCGGCTTCACCGCCGCCCTGATCGCAGAGGCGCGCAATGCCGACGAGTTGGCCTTCACCATGGGGCACGAGGCGTCGCACCACATCCTGGGTCATATCCCCCAGCGTGAACGAGAGGCGCTGTCGGGCGCGCTGCGCGGGGCCATGATCGCCGCCGCCGCCGGAGTCGACGAGGCCGGGATTGTCGAGGCGCAACGGCTGGGCGCAGAACGCGCGGCGCGGCGGTTCTCCAAGGATTTCGAACTGCAGGCCGACGCGATGGGCACCGAAATCGCCCTGCGCGCCGGGTTCGACGCGGTGCGCGGGTCGGCGTTCTTTGACCGGCTGCCCGACCCCGGCAATCAGTTTCTGGGCACCCACCCCGCCAATGCGCAACGCAAGGCGCTGGTCCGGGCGACGCAGAACCGGTTGTTGAACGGCGGGTGACCCCGCCTGCCCGCGTCATCACGGCGCGCGGCGCTGCTCTTGCTGACACCGGGTCGATCTGGCACTGACGCGCTACCCACCCCACAGGCCGTCCCAGAAAGGCAACCCGGCGTGATCCTTTGCGAATTCGGCCCCCACGGCAGCCTCGCCCTGTTCGACCGCGCCCGCCAGACGCTGGTCGCCGAAACGGCGGATCAGGTGGTGCCGGTCTTGCGGGCTGCCGATGCGGCGCGGGCGCAGGGGCATTGGGTGGCAGGTGTGATCAGCTACGAAGCGGGTTATGCGCTGGAACCCCGCCTGCATTGCCTGATGCCCGCAACCGTTGCACCCCTGATGGTGCTGGGGGTCTACGACGGCCCCAAGGAAGGCACCGCGGCACTGGCCGCCGCATGTCCGACCCGCGCCCATCTGACCCCCTTGCGGCTTGGCGTGGCGCGACAGACCTATTCTGCGGCCTTCGACCGCGTGAAATCCTACATCGGCGCAGGCGACTGCTATCAGATCAACCTGACCTTTCCGCTGCACAGCCGCCTGACCGCAGGCTCCGCGCTTGATCTTTACGCCGCCCTGCGCGCGCGGCAGACGGTCGGCTACGGCGCGGTTCTGGACCTCGGGCATGGCCCGGCCATCGTCTCCCGCTCGCCTGAGTTGTTCCTGCGTCTGGACGCCACAGGCCGCGTCGATGCCCGCCCGATGAAGGGCACCGCCCCGCGCGATCCCGACCCGGTCGCCGATGCCGAACTCGCCGCCAACCTGCGCGAGTCCGAAAAGGCGAGGGCCGAAAACCTGATGATCGTCGACCTGTTGCGCAACGACATCGCCCGGATCAGCCGGATAGGTTCAGTCCGGGTGCCGGAACTGTTCGCCGTCGACAGTTTCGCCACCCTGCACCAGATGAGCAGCCGCATCACCGGCCAACTCGCCGCTCCCGCCAGCATGCTGAACACGATGACCGCGCTGTTTCCTTGCGGATCAATCACCGGCGCCCCCAAGATCCGCGCGATGCAGATCATCCGCGAGGTAGAGCCCACGCCGCGCGGGGCCTATTGCGGGGCGATCGGCTGGATGGCCCCCGACGGGTCCGCCGCCTTTTCGGTCGCGATCCGCACCCTGTCGGTCTTTGCAAATGGCGACGTGACGCTCAATGTGGGCGGCGGTGTGGTGCAAGACAGTACCGAAGACGGCGAGTGGGAGGAGGCGCTGTGGAAAGCGCGCTATGTGACGGGGCTGAGCCGGGGCTTCGCCTGATCGAGACGTTGGGGTGGGACGGCGCGCTCTTTGCCCGCCTGCCCCTGCACCTGTCCCGGCTGCACCGCTCGGCGGCACGGTTGGGCTGGACCTGCGACGGTGCAGCGGCGGCGCTGCAGTCCGCGGTCCCGGAAGGCCCGGCCCGCGTCCGCCTGACGCTGGACGCCACCGGTGCGATAGACGTGTCCACCGCCGCCCTGCCCCCAGCCAAACAGGTCTGGACCCTCGCGTTGGCCCCGGACCGGCTGTCGTCGGCGGACCCATGGTTGGGCCTGAAAACCACACGGCGCCCCGCTTATGACGCCGCCCGCGCCGCCTTGCCCCCCGGCATCGACGAGATGATCTTTCAGAACGAACGGGGGCAGGTCTGCGATGGCACCATCACCACCCTGTTTTTCGACCGGGGACAAGGGATGCGCACGCCCCCCCTGTCGGCGGGGTTGCTGCCCGGCGTGTTGCGCACGGCGCTGAATGTGCCCGAAGAAACCCTGATGGCCGACGACCTGTCCGACATCCGCCTTTGGATCGGCAATTCCTTGCGCGGCCTGATCCCTGCGCAATGGGTGGGCTGACCCTATAACCCCTGCCACAGCAAAGACAAAGCCACCGCCGCCACCCCGGCACCGGCCACTATCTGCACCACCGGCACGGCCACCGCCAACCTTGCCGCAGCCCCATGCGCCTCCGGCAAACTGGCGAACATCCCCTCGCGCGCCCAGACGGCCAGCGCTGCCACGGCGATGGTAACGCAAGCCGTGCCAAGCCCCATCGCAAACGCCCCCGCCACGCCCGCCGCCCCGATGCCCATCGCAAAACCCAGGATCAACAGGAACAACGCCCCCGTACAGGGCCGCAAGGCGATGCCGCCGATCAACACCACTGCATCGCGCCAGTTTGCCATGCCCGTCACCTGATCCAGCGTCGGGCCGTGCGCATGACCGCAATGCGCATCGTGAACGTGACCCGCCGAACCATGGGCGCGGTCCACATGACCCTGATGCACTTGCCCGTCTGCGCCATGGCCCCTGTTACCACCCCCAGCCCGCGCCATCGCCCGCCAACCCCGCAGCATCAACCAAAGCCCGACCCCGGCAATCGCCGCAGTGCCGAGCGGAGCCATGATCTGCTCGTTCACCCCCTCCAGCCGATCCCGCGACCAGCCGAGCAGCAGAACGCCGGTCCCGACCAGCCCCACCGCCACCGCCGCCTGCGCCAGACTGGCCGCCAAGGCGATGCCCGCCAGCGGCAACAACGCGATCCGCTGCGCCACGCCATAGCCGCCGATCACCAGCTTGCCATGCCCCGGACCCGCCGCATGGGCCACGCCATAGCCGAAACACACCGTCAGCAACCCCGCCAGTGCCCCCGGATGCCCCGCCCTCAACGCGCGCACTGCCCCCGCCAACTGCGTCTGCACCGCGCGCTGCTGGTCCAGAACCCAATGCTGGACCACCGCCCCCGCGCCCGTGACCCACAGCACGGCCAGCGCCAGCGCAACGACCAACCCCAGGATCAGGAACGTGCGGCGCATGTGATCCGGGCCTCCTCGGCATAGGCCGCTCCAATCGCCGGAAAGTCGCCCTCCAACCCCGCAGACCCGGCCATCTCGGCCATCGAGGCCTGCAACTGCGCATCGGCCGCCGCGCGGTCCGGCTCGAAGTTCTGCGCCGTGCAGTCGGGATCCCCCGTCACCACCGTGTCCGATGCAATCGTGTAGGCGGTATAGAAGCTGGGGTCGTACACCTGCACCAGCAGCGGCTGATCCGCCACCGGCACAGGGTCCGCAAACCGCCGCAAATGAGTCGAGGTCAACCGACCATCAGCATAAGTCGTGGTCCAGTCCGACGGCCCTGACAAGCCCAGCGCCGCATCGCCGAGCACCGCATAGGTATCGCCCGGATACCCAGCGTCCCACGCCATGTCGAACCCTTGGATCGCCGCGGTTTCCTCGGCCGTCAGAACCCCGTCGAAATCCGGGTCCATCGACCGATCCTCAAGGATCAGCAAGGAAAACAGATCGTCATAGGTCCAAGTCATCCGCAGCGCCTCTGCCCGGCCCTGATCGTCAAAGATCACCTCGATGCCAGTATCGACAAACACATGCGGATGGGCTGCGGCAACCGTTCCCAGCCCCGCCCAAACCGCCGCTGCCATCATGCTGCACCGGACCATCGACCACCTCTGTCCCATCGAAGGACCCTAAGACGGCCCTCGCGGCAAGCCAAGCAGCAAGCCGACCTGCATGGCGGAAAACCGCACCCCAACAAACAAAGGAAGGCGGTGACACCGAGGGTGTCACCGCCCCTTCGCGGGGATGAAAGTAATTGTTTTATATAGGAACTTGCAAAGTTTTACTTGATGAACCGACCATAACTGCCCGTAGCAATGTCCACATACCCCATTCGCGGTATGCCCGGAAAAATCTTCACCGCCTTGGCAGGAATCTTTCCAGAACATCCAGCACCAGTGCCCATTCCGAAAAGAAAAGCAACTGGCCGGCCCCGGAAACGAATCGCACCTCCAGCGCCGGATAGCCGGTCATCACCTCGCGCATCGTGGCCGCAGGGCTGGCCGGATCCTGATCGCCCTGCAACAGAACGATGGGCAAAGGGCAGTCGCGCAGACGGTCCGACCAATCCAACTCGGCTCCCAGACATTCGTCGGCAAATGCCTGATGCGCCGAAATCTTCGCCCCGATGGCGACTTCCGACCCCGCCAGCATCGCCTCGCGCACCTCCAGTTGCATCATCGCCGCCATGTCGGCAGAGGACTCTGCGTTGAGCTGCGCAAAGAAAGCCTCCTTGCCGATCCGCCGCGCCAACGAGAATCCGGCTTGCACGACAAACGGCACAATCCGGGGCGCGTAGCGGGCATTCGCCTGCGCAAACCGCTGCCACTTGCCCATCCGGTCATACTGATCGGCATGGCGCAGCGGCAGAAACGCGGCACAGCCCAGAATCCCGGTGAACAGACCGGGCCGCGCCGCCGCCAGACTGACGGCGTAGCGCAGGTCCGCCCCCATCGAAATCACCGCCGCCCGCCGCACCCCCAGCCGGTCCAGCACCGCCAGATAATCGCGCGTCACACCGTTCAGATGGTGCGACCCCTTGGGAAACGGGTCGGTACGCCCATAGCCGGCCCGCACCGGCACGATCACCCGCAACCCGCGCAACCGCGCCGCGCGTTCCGCCGTGGCCGGCCAGCGGATCAGCCCGTAATTCAGATGCAGATACAGGCACGGCGCCCCGGTCGGCGTGCCGAACTCTATCCACTCCAGCCGCCGCCCGTCCGGCCCCTTCATGTGGTTGAACGACACCGGGTCCAGCGTGCCCAGTGGCGTCGACGGCCCCACCCCGTCCGACGGCATCCGCGCCACATCCATCAGACCCAGCACCACCCGCACCAGTTCTGCCTGCGAATGGGTTTCGGTCTTGGCCAGAACCGACCGCACCTGCGTCCGCACGGTTTCCACCGACCTGCCCCGCGCCTCGGCAATATCCTTGACGGGGAGGCCCTGCGAGATGCCGCGCACGATGTCCACCTCGGCCAGCGTCAGGCCGAACGCTTCCTGAACCGTCAACTCGAAGCCTTCCGGCCACACCAGTTCGGTTGACAGGACCAACGCCATCGGCTTGGCCTCGGCACTCGCCACCGGGCCGATCCGCACAATCACCGGACTGCCGGTGATCTTTGATCGCAGGCGCAGCGTGATTACCTGCTCGGAACGCCCCGACGCCACCCGGTGAATGGCACTGCGCAGCGCCGCAATATCCCCCGGCTCGAATGGCAGCCCGGACAACGGCGCGCCTTCACGGAGGCCAAAGGCAATCATCGCAGGGCGGTTGCAGGCGGTGACCAGCGGCCCCCCGTCGCTGATGAACGCGGCAGAACGCGGAATATCCTCCAGCACCGACCGATACACCGCATCGTCGCGCGTCGCCTCCAGTCGGTCCAGAAACACTGCCGCCCGCTTGATATGCGCGTCGATCTCGGGGTCGCAGAACATCACGGCCTGATCGACAGGCCCCTGCCGGGTCGGACCGATATGCGCTTCCCATGCGTCGATCAATTCTTCCAGCCTGAGGGGATTCAGCGCAACGTCATAGAGCCGATCAACGATCTCGGCCCTTTGGTCCCGCGCGATCTGCGGCGGATCGTTCGATGTCGGCCCCGGCTGCGCCATGCCGTCTTAACTGGCCGAACCGGATGCATCCGGCAAGAAAAATCCGGGCACACCCCGCTATGGGTCAGGATATCCCGACCCCGCTACCCAACGCCGCGCGACCCGGCTAAGCTGGAGGAGGTTGTGACAGGAGAGCCAGATGATCACCCTATACGGCGTCTATCGTTCCCGCGCCTCGCGCCCGTTGTGGCTCTTGGGCGAAACCGGCACGCCCTTTACCCATGTGCCGGTCATGCAGGTCTACCGGCTGGCCGATGCCAAGGCCCCCGACGCGCCGATGCACACCGCGTCGCCCGCCTTTCTGGCGATCAATCCGCAGGCACAGATTCCCGCCATGGTCGAGGATGATCTGGTGCTGACAGAATCGCTCGCGATCACGCTGCATATCGCGCGCCGCCACGGCGGCAGCCTTGGACCCGCCACGGATGCCGAATCCGCGCTGATGGAGCAATGGGCCCTGTTCGCCGCCACATCCATCGAGACCCCGGCGCTGGAGATTCTGTATACCCAGGGCGACGGCGGCGATAAAACGCCCGAGGGTCAGGCCGCCATCGCGATCAATGCCGAAAAACTTCGCCGCCCCTTGGGCCGTCTGGATCTGTACCTTGCCGGGCAGGACTATCTGGTCGGCAACCGCTTTACCGTAGCCGACATCAACACCGCCGAGTGTGTCCGCTATGCTCAGGGCCACCCCACCCTGCTGGCGGAATTTCCGGCGGTAAAGGCGTGGCTCGAACGCTGCCAGTCCCGTCCAGCGTTTCAGGCGATGTGGGCCGGGCGGCTTGCCGAACCGGCTTAGATAGAATTGGCGGGGTCGCGCGCGGTTGCGCCACCATCTCCTTGCGTTTTGTGTACTGTAATGTATACTGCGCCACACATTAATTCCGGAGAACCCGATGACCCGCCTCGCCACGCCCCAGATCTGCACCATGACCGAACTGCGCGAGCCGCAAAAAGTGTTCGACCGCGCCAATGGCCAACCGGTGGCAATCCTCAAGAACTCCGCGCTGGTCGGCTATCTGGTCCCGGCCGAGGCGATGTACACAGGCCAGCACAGCTATGCGACGATGGACGAGGTGATGGAAAGCCTCAAGCGGACGCGCGCACAGGTGCAGCCGGTGCTTGACTACCTGAAAGACAAATGAACTTTGTCTTACTCCTCGTCGAGTTGATCGACGCCATCCATGACGAGGTTCTCAATCCGGGCGAATTGACGGGCCGCGCGCTCGACAAATCCCTCGAAGGGGCCTTGGCGCGGGTGGAAAATCGGCTGGCATATGGGATGATCACCGACGTCTTTGACCTCGCAGCCGCCTATGCTGTTGCGTTTTCGCAAGGCCATTGCTTCAACGACGGGAACAAGCGCACGGCCTATCGGGTCATGCAGACCTGCCTTGACCTGAACGGCCATGCGTTTCCGGTCAACGAACAAGACATCGGTCCCGTCATCATCCGCACCGCCCAGCGTCTGCTGGATGAGGGGGAGTTGGCGCATTGGTTGCGCAAGCGGGCATGACCCCACATCTTGCGTCCGATACCCCGGCAATGCTCTAATCACCGACCAAAGCCGCAAAACAAGAATCGAGCGCTGAATGGCATCCGACCTCCTCTCCGGCCAACCTGAAACCTATGACGCCTCGTCGATCGAGGTGCTCGAAGGGTTGGAACCCGTGCGCAAACGGCCCGGCATGTACATCGGCGGCACGGATGAGCGGGCACTCCATCACCTTGTGGCCGAAATTCTGGACAATTCGATGGATGAGGCAGTGGCTGGCCACGCCAACCGGATCGAGGTCGACCTGCACGCCGACCACTCCATCACGATCCGCGACAACGGGCGCGGCATCCCGGTCGACCCCCACCCCAAATTTCCCGGCAAATCGGCGCTGGAGGTGATCCTCTGCACGTTGCACGCCGGCGGCAAGTTCAGCGGCAAGGCCTATCAGACCTCTGGCGGTTTGAACGGCGTCGGATCGTCCGTCGTCAACGCCCTGTCCGACACCATGCGCGTCGAGGTCGCCCGCAACCGAGAGCTTTACGCCCAATCCTTCGCACGCGGCATCCCGCAAGGCCCGATCCAGAAGATCGGCCCCGCCCCAAACCGTCGCGGCACCAGCGTCACCTTCCACCCCGACCCCGAAATCTTCGGCTCGCTGCACTTCAAACCTCTGCGCGTGATGAAGATGGTCCGCTCCAAGGCGTATCTGTTCTCGGGCGTCGAAATTCGCTGGAAGTCCGCCTTGCCGGACGGCGACATGCCGCAAGAGGCTACGTTCCACTTTCCGGGCGGACTGGCCGATTACCTGTCGGATCAGCTCGAAAAAACCACGACCTACGCCGACCGCCCCTTTGCCGGAAAGGTCCAGTTCCAGGAAAAATACGGCGTCCCCGGTTCGGTCGAATGGGCGATCAACTGGACCCCCGCCCGCGACGGCTTCATCCAGTCCTATTGCAACACCGTCCCCACCCCCGAAGGCGGGACGCATGAGGCCGGGTTCTGGTCCGCGATCCTGAAAGGCGTGCGCGCTTACGGCGAACTGACCAAGAACCGCAAGGCGGAACTCATCACCCGCGACGACATGCTGGCAGGCGGCTGCGCGCTGATCTCGGTCTTCATCCGTGATCCGCAGTTCGTCGGCCAAACCAAAGACCGCCTGTCCACCGAAGAAGCCGCCCGTTTCGTCGAAGGCGCGGTACGCGACCATTTCGATACCTGGCTCGCCAACGATTCAAGGTCCGCAAGTGCAATCCTCGATTTCCTTGTCCTGCGCGCCGAAGAACGCCTCAAACGCCGCGCTGAAAAGGAAACCCAGCGCAAAACCGCAACCAAAAAGCTGCGCCTTCCGGGAAAACTGACCGACTGCACCGCCAAATCGCGCGAAGGCACCGAATTGTTCATCGTCGAAGGCGACTCGGCAGGCGGGTCCGCCAAAGGCGCC
>JBBRVJ010000003.1:0-54521 GCA_038246975.1 Rhodobacterales bacterium
GCAAAAGGTGATCGAACAGACGAAAGCGGCGGCAGATCAGGCCGAAGCAGAAGCGCAGGCCGAAGCAGATGCCAAATCCGCTGCGGACGCCGCAGAAAAGGCGGCGGCGGATCGGGCGGCGGCAGACGCAGCGGCGGCGGCTGCAGCCCAGTCCGCACGGGATGCCGAGGCTTTGGCCAATCAGACCGCCGAACAACAGGCGGCTATCGCCAAGGCCGCCGAAGAAGAAGCGCGGGTGAAAGCCGATGCCGAAGCCGCGACAACGGCGGCTGCCGAGGCACAGGCCGCAGCCACAGCCGCAGCGACCGCTGCCGCAGAGGCGGAGGCCGCCAAGGCCGCCGAAGAAGAGGCGCGGGTGAAAGCCGAAGTTGACGCCGCCGCCAAGGCTGATGCGGATGCTGCCGCCAAGGCGGAGGCGGACGCCGCTGCCGCCGCAACGGCAGATCCGCGCATCGCGCAGACGGCTTGGCTCGCCGGGTTGACCTTTGACGCCTGCACCCGTCTTCACCCTGCCCCCGGCGACGGGTTGGCCTTGGACGGGTTTGCTACTGGTACGGCACCGCTGGAGGCATTGGCGTCGGGCTACAAGACGAGCGTGGGGCAGGATGCCGACATCCTGCCGCATCTGATAAACGAGGAACAATGCCCCGTTCTGGACTTCGTCAATCGCCGAAGCGTGCCCGAGGTGCCTGCCCTGACGGTGCGGCGCGGCCAGGAAGGCGACGGGGTGAAAAGCGGCAGCCAGATCGCGGGGGTCATCGAAGGGATCAACGGGCGGCCCTATCAGGCCTTTTTGTTCAGCGATGCAGGCGGGGCGACCAATCTGAAGCCGTTCATCACCGTGGCTCCGGACGGCACGGCCAGTTTCAACTTCACGCTGTCGATGGCCGCCGACGCGCCGCCTGCGCCGCAACTGATCATGGTCATGGCGACCGAGGGGCCGCTGAACAAGCTGGACGCGGTGCCGAACGGAGTGTCGGCCAAATCCCTGATGCCCTTCATCGAGGTGGCTATGAAGGACAGTGACGGGCCGACGGCCTTTGGGCTGGGCTTTCTGCGCCTTGAAAACTGAGGGGGCTGCCTTGGGTGCGGCGGTGTTGCCAGACAGGCCCGCGTTCTGTAACGTGACAAGGATTGCAGGGGTGTCTTTGCCTCACCACCACGTTTAACCTGCTGCTTTCTTGAGAGTGGTCATCGCATGCCGTCGTTTACGCAAGCCTTCCGTATCGGTCGCCTTTTGACGCCGTTGCCGGAAAACACGCTGGTTCTGCAAGAGTTCAGCGGTACGGAATTCATCAACGACATCAGTTCCTTCCGGGTGCGTGCCGTAGCGGCAGACGGGCCCGTCGATCTGGACAAGTTGCTGGGCCAGCCGATGACGGTCGATTTCAAGGCGCTGCATGGCGACCGCTGGTTCAACCTGACGGTGTTTTCTGCCCGCTATCTGGGCAATGAGCGGACCAATCATTTCTATGACTTTGAGTTGCGCCCGTGGATCTGGGCGATGTCCCGGCGCGAAACCTCGCGCATTTTTCACAAGAAGACCGTCAAGGAGATTATCGCCGAGGTGCTTGGGGACTACACGTCGCTGACCGGGGCGGCCCATGAATTTCACATCCAGACGAGCATGCCGAAACTGGAATATACAGTGCAGTATCGAGAGACCGATCTGAACTTTGTGCGGCGGTTGCTGGAGGAATTCGGCATCAATTTCCACATGAAGATGGATATGCGTGGCCAGACTCTGGTGATGTCGGACAACACCGACGGCTTTGTCGCAGTGGCAGGCCCCGTTCGGCCATTCGTGCCCAACGCCGGCCACCACGAAAGCAGCGTCGAGCATATTCACACATGGCTTGCCCAACGAACGCTGACCACGGGTGCGGTGCGCATAACAGACTATGACTTCAAACGTCCGACTGTCGCGATGGAAGTGACGCAGAAGAACGATCAGCCTTATGTGAACAGTTCGTTTGAAAGCTACGATTATCCCGGCCGCTATATTGAGTCTGCGGATGGCAAATCGCTGGCCAAGCGGCGGCTGGACGGGTTCCGTTCGGCGGATGCGACGGTGCGGGCGGACGGAAATCTGCTAAGTCTCGGGGCGGGGATGATGTTCACCCTCAGGGCCCATGAACAGACCGATCAGAACGGCAAGTATGTCTGCTTGTCGGCGCATCACCACTTCGTCGACGGCGGGTATCGGTCAGGCGGCGGGCATTCGGCGAGTTACGACGGCTATTTCGCGTTGACCAAGGAATCCTCGCCCATTGCCCCTGAGCGGATTACTCCTCGATCGGTAGTGCGCGGGCCGCAGACGGCAGTCGTCACGGTGGGCGCCGACAGCGCTGTCGATAAATGGGGCCGGATCAACGTCAAGTTTCACTGGGATACCTACGCCCAGTCCATGCCTTGCCGGGTGTCGCAGATGTGGTCTGGGCCATCGTGGGGCACGGTGTTCATCCCGCGCGTCGGGATGGAAGTCATCGTCGAGTTTCTGGAGGGTGACCCGGATCGGCCGATTGTGGTGGGTTGCGTCTACAACGAGACCAACATGCCGCCCTATCCGCTGCCGGACGACAAGGAAATCAGCGGGATCAAGTCACAGACGATGGGTGGATCGGGCTATAACGAGTTCATCTTTGACGACACGGCAGGCAAAGAACTGATCCGGATGCACGGCCAGAAGGACCTGGAAGTCACCATCGAGAATGACGAGACGCATGTCATCAAGCACGATTCCAAACACACGATCACCGGCAACCGGACCGACAAGATCGGCGAGAACGAGTCGACCACTGTGTCGGGCGACCGCACTGTCACCGTGACGGGAACCGAAACCACCAAGGTCACCAAGAAGATCATCATCGCGTCGGACGCCGAGATCGAGATCAAGGTCGGAACCAGCGTGATCACGATAACCCCGACCGGCATCAAGATCGCGGCGGTGAAGATCGAGGTTCTGGCCAGCGCGATGCTGGAAACCAACGGGTCGGCCACGGCCAAACATACCGCAGGTGGCGTGCTGCAGATTCAAAGCCCGCTCGTGACGATCAACTGACATGACCCAGCGGACCGACACTCACCCGCCGACCCAGCCGCAGATGGCGCCAGGTTTGTTTTTTCAACAGGTCGCCGAATTGTTCGATTATCTGCCGCAGATGGGCGAAGACATCGCGTCGCGCCCACGCCACGGGATGCACTGTCTGGAATTCCTGCGGCATTTGCAGGCCGGCCCTACGCCCGAAGAATCGGCCACGCTGCTGGCCTACAGTCTGCAGCCGCGCCATGCGCTGTGGTGGGGGCATGAATGCCTGCAAGCCTCGCCCGATCTGGTGACGGATCAGGACCGCGTCATGCTGGCGCTGATTGCCGCCTGGGTGGCGGAACCGGATGAAGACCACCGCTATGCCGCACTGGATGCCGGGATGGCTGAACCGGTGCGCAGTCCCGGCGGCTGGCTGGCGCTGGCGGCGGGATGGTCAGGGGGGTCCATGTCGGGGCCTGGCCTGCCCGCCGTGCCGCCGCCGCGCTATCTGATGGGGCGGGCCTTGAACGCTGGCGTGCATTCGGCGCTGGCGCGGGTGCCGCAGGACCGCCGCCGCCGGATGCTGGATCACTATGTCAGCATTGGCGAAGTTCTGGCGAAAAGCGGCTGAACCTTGATCGGGCGGCGGATTGGCTGCCCGGATTCGGGCGAATTGGCGGCAGGCAACCTGCCTGCCCTCTTGCGAAATTTGTTGTGCGGGTATGGTGTGTAAGGCTGCAGGCTGCATTATGTAAAAGCTGCAAATGCTTGGGCCCGACATGAAACTGACGCTGCGAATCGAGAACTTCGACTATTTGCCGGACGGCGGGCCGCTGGAGTATTCCGTGTCGGCGCGCGGAATGGAAGTCGGTCGAGACTCGCAGATGGACCTGACGCTGCCCGACCCGAACCGGCACATTTCCAGCCGCCATTTCGAAGTGCTGTACCGTGACCGCAAGTTCCTGCTGAACGACATTTCGACCAACGGGACCTTTGTCTATGGTCAGTCGATGCGGGTCAGCTCGCCCTTTCAGTTGACCCATAATGACCGGCTGCAGGTGGGTCACTACATCATCCGGGTGTTGATCGAAGACGCTGCTGCTCAGGCCAATCAGGGGTTCGCGCGCGGCTTCGATGCGCCGCCGATCAATGTGCCGCCGCCGGGGATGCCGATCTTGGCAGCGCCAGCCGATCCTTGGAGCATGGTGCCGACGCCTGCCCCGATGCCTGTGCCGGGCCGGATGGCAGCGCCCTTGGCGGGGCAGTATGGCGACAGTCTGGTGGAAATTCCGCGCGTGGCCCCTCCCCCTTATGCCGCGTCGCCAGATGCCCCATCGCAGCCCTCGCCACCCCTGCCGAACCACACGCCGCAGCCGGGCTTTGCCGCCGCACCCGTGCCGCGCGCACCCGAGCCTGCGCAACGGTCGGTGCCGCCTGCCGCACCACCGCAGAACATGGCTGCCAGTGGTGTGTCGGGGGATATTCTGGACGCGATCTGCCGGGGGGCGGGGCTGCCGCCCGGCAGTCTGTCGCGCGGGGATCCGATGCAGACCGGCGAGGAAATCGGCCGCTGTCTGCGGATCGCCACGCAAGAATTGATGCAGTTGCTGGGCGCGCGGGCGGAAGCCAAGAAAATGGTCAAGAGCGGCAGTCGCACCATGATTGCCGGAATGAACAACAGTCCCTTGAAATTCAAGCCGAGTGCGACCGAGGCGATGATGACGATGTTCGTGCAGCGGCCCGAAAGCTATCTGTCGGCAACCACGGCGATTCAGCAGGGCTTTGCCGATATCGGGCGACATCAGATGGCGGTGATGGCCGCGCTGCAACCGGCACTGGCCAACCTGCTGGACGGATTGTCGCCGGAATCGATCGAGGAACGCACGACGGGCGGGTTGATGTCGTCGAAAAAGACCCGTGCATGGGAGACGTTTGTCGAACGCTGGGACGCCAAGACGCATCCGCATGAACACGGGATGCTGACGGTGTTTCTGAATTACTTCGCCGATGCCTATGATGTTGCGTTGAAAAAACTGGAAAGCAGCAAGGATTGACCCGCTGCACCAGCCCGGCTAGGCTGCGATTCTGTTTTTGAAAGGGTGTCTGCATGTCCGATCTGATCCTTATGGTTGCCGCGCTGTCGCTATGCGCCGTGGCTTTTGCGGTTGCCCTGCCCCGGCGCGCGCCTGCGCCCGTTCGCGTGGCCGCCCGCCGCCTCTGATCTCTGGCCATGCGGCTGGATGATCTTCTCAAGCCGATCTCGCCCGATGCGCCCTGCGGCGAAGACCTGCTGACCATCGACGACACTGATTTCATCGACTATTATTTCAATGTCGAAGACCGGCTGCCGACCAGCTATTTCAATGTGTTGCGCGGCAGTTTGTTCGATGCGAAGTCCATCGACCAGAAGTCCGAATCGGCGCAGATCGACGCACTGTTGAAGCGCAGCCGCGATCTGCGGCTGTTGGCGCTGGAGGCGAAGTTCCAGATCCTTGCAGGGCGGTTCAAGGGTTTTGCCGAGGCGGTGTTGGGGGTTGCCAGGTTGCTGGAGGCCTATCCGGATGCCGTCCATCCCACCGATCCTGTGGACCGCCGCAACGCGATCGAGGAATTGAACGCGCTGGCGACGATTGCGGCCCCGCTGGAGTATGTGCCGCTGTTGACCGACAAGCGCTATGGCGAAGTGTCGTTTCGCGCCTACGGCACCGGCACCGGCAAGATTGTGCCGCGCGACGGTGAAACGGCAGGGGATTCAGGCGGCGTTCTGGGCGCGCTTGGCAACTCGGAAAACATCAAGGGGGTCGATGCTCTCTATGGGCAGGTTGTTGACCTGCTGGCGGCGATCAAGACGATAGAGTCGATCTGTCAGGCCGGACCGGGTCGGTTTACGCCGACACTTGATCGGGTGAAGGGACGGTTGAAGGACATCGAAGAGATGATCCTTCAGGCTCGCGCCGATCTTGGGGGGGCTGTGGCAGAACCCGGCGAGGTGGGCGGCGATGGCTCCGCAGGGGAGCAGGGCACCGGGGCTGCGGGCAGCACCACCTTCACGATTGCTGCCACCCCGGCCGGTGTGCCGGATCACCGTGCCGCTTGGCGGCTGCTGGGCGCGGTCGAGCGGTATTTCGCCATGCAAGAGCCGTCGTCGCTGGCCATGATTCTGGTCATGCAATCGCGCAAGTTGATCGGGCGGCCTCTGGTCGAGGCCCTGGATACGCTGCTGGAATACACTTCGGGCAACGCCGTGCTGTCCTTGGGCGGCGAAAACAACATGGCGATCTCGATGTCGAGGATGCGCGAGTTGTCGGGCTATGCCCTGCTTCCTGTGACCGAAGAATGGGAAAACCCGGTGGAAGGCGACGAGGATCTTTCCGAGATTGTGTCGCGCGACCATGCGGCGCAGGTTCTGAAAACAGTCGAGGACTATTTCCGCATGCGGGAACCCGCAAGCCCGATCCCGATCCTGCTGTTCAAGGCAAGAAATATGTTGTCTAAAGACTTCCATGCGATTGTGCGCGAACTTCTGCCCCCGGCGACCTGAGATTTTCTGACTGCCGCGGGCGCGTAAATGTGTTGACTCAAAGGCCCAAATTCGGGTTTCATTCGAGAAAATAGATAGGGGAATGTTATGGCAGCTTCAGATTCCGCCACCGGCTTTATCAAGCGTAACCGGCCGCCGCGTGTACAGATTTCCTATGCCGATCCCATCGAAGTGAACAAGCAGGTCGAACTGCCCTTCGTGATGGGTGTGATGTCGGACCTTTCCGGCAACGCCTCCAAGACCGAGAAAGCGCCGATTGCCGACCGTGAATTCACCCCGGTCACGTCGGACACGCTGGACGACTTCATGGGCTCGGTTGCCCCAGGTGTGGCGCTGAACGTGACCAACAAGCTTGACCCCGAACAGGGTGGTAAGCTTTCGGTCGAGTTGCACTTCAAGAAGATGGCCGATCTGACCCCCGGCGAAATTGCCCGTCAGGTGCCCGCGCTGAACAAGCTGCTGGAGGCGCGTCAACAACTGGCGAACCTGCAACGCTACATGAACGGCAAGTCGGCAGCGCAGGACCAATTGAAGGCGCTGCTTGCGGATCCCAAACTGATGGCCGCCCTTGCCGACCGCAAGGACGACCCAAAGACGGAAGAATAGTCGCAGACATTGAGCCCGGTTACGGACCGGTCTGACCATGCTGGATCATCATTGGGATTGAATTATGGCAACAGAACTTGAAAGAGGCACAGGGGTTGGTGGGGGCGCGCTGAGCGAACTCGACGAGTTTTCGGCGATCCTGAAGCAGAACTTCAAACCGCGCAGCGACGTGGCGGCGAAGGAAGTCGAGAATGCGGTCAGCACCCTGGTTCGCGAAGCGTTGTCGGACGATTCGGTGATCTCGGAAGACATCCTGGACACCATCGACCAGATGCTGGCCAAGATCGACGAAAAGCTTTCGGCCCAGATCAACGAGATCATCCACCACCCCGAGTATCAGAAGCTGGAAAGCTCTTGGCGCGGGTTGGCCTATACGATCAACAATACCGAGTCGGATGCGACGTTGAAGGTCAACGTGATGAACGTGTCCAAGGCCGAACTGGAGCGCGAGTTGCGCGGTTATCCGGGGGCCAAGTGGGACCAGAGCCCGATTTTCAAGAAGATCTACGAAGCAGAGTTCGGCCAGTTGGGTGGCCAGCCTTACGGCGCATTGGTTGGCGATTTCTACTTCGACCATTCTGCCGCCGACGTGAGACTGCTGCGTGATCTGGGCAAGATTGCCGCTTCCGCCCACGCTCCGTTCATCGCCGCCGCCGCGCCGACCCTGCTGGGGATGGACAGCTGGAACGAGTTGGGCAACCCGCGCGATCTGTCGACGGTGTTCGACACGCCCGATTATGCTGGTTGGCATTCGCTGCGCGACTCGGAAAACTCCCGCTATCTGGCGATCACCATGCCGCGCGTTCTGGCGCGCGGGGTTTACGGCCAGAACGGCGAGCCGGTGGAAGAGTTCAATTTTGAGGAGACCACCGACGGGCACGAGGGCAAGCACTACGCCTGGATGAACGCCGCCCATGCTATGGCGGTCAATATCAACCGTGCCCACAAGGAATACGGATGGACGGTGCAAATCCGGGGTGTGCAGTCTGGCGGCGAGATGACCAGCCTGCCGGTGCACAACTTTGACACCGGCGATGGGTCGACCGACATGAAATGCCCGACCGAGTTCGCGATCAGCGACCGTCGCGAAGGCGAGTTGTCGAAGTCGGGTCTGATCAGCCTGATCCACCGCAAGAACACCGACCGCGCTGCGTTCATCGGGGCCCAGTCGTTGTACCGGCCGAAGAAGTACCAGAACGAAGAGGCGACGGCCTCGGACAACCTGTCGTCGCGGATCCCGTATATTTTCGCGGTTTCACGCTTCAGCCACTACTTGAAATGCATGGTTCGCGACATGATCGGGTCAAACCGGGAACGCGAACAGTTGGAACGGGAGTTGCAGGGCTGGATCAACCAGTATGTCCACGGCAACCCGGCGACGGCCTCGGACCGCGAAAAGGCGTTGATGCCTCTGGCGGCTGCGAAGGTCGAAATCATTGCGGATGAAGAGAATCCCGGCTACTATATGGGTAAGTTCTTTTTGCGTCCGCACTATCAACTGGAGGGCATGGATATCGGGATGAGCCTGGTTTCCAAGCTGCCCAAAGGTGCTTGAGACTGAATGTAAGGGCGTTGCCCGCGTTCTGAAAATCGATTGAAAAGGAGACGAACATGGCGACCGATATTTTCCTGAAGCTGGGGCCGAATATCAAAGGCGAATCTAATGATGCGACCTACAAGGAACATGTGAACATCGAAAGCTACTCGTGGGGCATCACCCAGCAGGGTGGTTTCAACGCGGGTACTGGTGTTGGCGGTGGCGCGGGGCGGTCCAACGTCCAGGACATGCACTTCTCGAAGTTCATCTGTCTGGCATCGCCCGACATCATGCTTCATTGCGCGACGGGTGTTCATATTGATGACTCGACGCTGTTCGTGCGCAAGGCCGGCGGCAAACCCTATGTCTACTTCCAGTTCGAAATGACCAAGGTCATCGTCTCGTCGTACCAGACCGGTTCGGGCGGCGGTTCAGGCTCGCTGATCTCTGAACAGTTCTCGTTGAACTTTGAGCAGCTGAAGCTGTTCTACTGGCCGCAGACGCCAAACGGTGGCCAAGGTGCCAAGGTCGTCAAGCACTACAACATGTCGACCAACAAAGGCTCTTGAGCTAAGACATGACCGGGCAGGCAGCGTTCCGCAGTGTGAGACGCATGAAACCGGACGAAACCTGCCCGATCGCTTTGCTCCCGACCTGCCGTTGATCGCGGAGATTGCCGCCGATGGCCGATCGTGACGGGCTATTTCAAGTTTCCCTGATGAATGTCTTTCGGCAAGCCGCGCGCGAGCGTGACTCGCGCAAGGTCGACAACACGTTGTCCGAAGACGGTGGCCGCGTTCTTTCATCGCGCACGATCGAGCGGCGGGAGGGTGCGGGACAAGCGACGTTGCGCGATCATCTGGCGCAGGATCTGGGCAATCTTATGGGCACGATCCATCTGGAAGCCGCACAGTCGCTCGACGGGTTGGACCACGTCAGGAAGTCTGTCCTGAACTATGGCATGCAGGACATGACCAGCCTGACGACGGATGATTTCAAGAATGCCAAGGTGATCCGTGACCTGCGCGATGCGCTTCTGGCGCACGAGCCGCGCTTGATTGCCGACACCCTTGTGATCAAGCTGCGGACGCAACAAGCGGATGCACAGCAGCGAATCTCCTTCGACATCCGCGCCGAAATGACTGCGCGACCTGTCGATGTGCCCTTGGAGTTTGTCGCCGAGATTGATACCGGCGTCGGCAAGGTCGCCTTGGCCAACCTTGTGGTTCGCGGATGAACCGGGCTTTCCTTGAAGCTTACAACCGCGAACTTGGGTTGCTGTATGAGGGGGCCAAAGAGTTTTCAGAGGATTTTCCGGGCATTGCCGAACGGTTGGGTGGGCTGACGCAAGACAATCTGGACCCTGCGGTGGCCGGATTGCTGGAAGGGGCCGCTTTCATGGCCGCGCGGGTTCAGTTGAAGCTGGATACCGAGTTCGACACCTTTACCTCGGAATTGCTGAACCAGTTGCTGCCGAATTTCATGGCCCCGACGCCCAGTGCCATCATGGTGCAGGCAGAGCCGCCTTTTGGCGATGACGCGCTGGAAAAGGGGGTGTCTTTCGCCCCCGGCGATTATCTGGACGCGCGGTATGTGGACCGCGAACAGCGGATTTCGTGCCGCTTCAGGCTGTCTGCGCCGCTGGTTCTGTGGCCGCTGAAGCTTTCGGCGGCGCGGTTCGTCACGGGGCCTGCCAGCTTTCAGGCGATGGGGCTGGATGTCGGCAGCGGCACGGCGGGCGGGTTGATCCTGTCCTTTGAGCGGCCGGGCAAACCCGCCGACAAAGACAAGCCGGGCAAGCCCGTCAGCAGCATTGCGGCCAGCCACCTGACAGTACATCTGGTGGGGGATTTCAGCGAAAGCATTGCAATCTATGAACAATTGTTCCGCGATGTTACCCGGATCACGCTGCGCCATCTGGATGCGCGGGGCGATCCTGTGTTCATCCGGCTGGACCCCGGCGCGTTGGAGCAGATCGGTTTTGCCGAGGATGAGGCGCTGTTTCCCGAGGATACGCGGGTGTTTCGCGGTTTTAGCCTGCTGCGCGAGTTCTTTCTGTTTCCGCAGAAGTTTCTGGGCTTTCGGCTGACGGGGTTGCAATCGGTGCTGCCCCGCATCGCGGCGTCGGGGTTCGATGTGATGATCGAGATGGAGCAGGTGCGCCCGAACCTGCCCGCACGGGTTGGCCCCGATCATTTTCGGCTGTTCGCGGCCCCCGCGATCAACCTGTTCGAAGAAAATTGCAGTTCGGTCAAGCTGGACACGCTGCGCCACGAGTATCTGGTGGTCGCCGACAGCAGCCCCGCGTCGCATTACGAGGTACACAGGGTCAACGAGGTCTATGCCTATTACACCGGCGTGCAGAACAAGGTGCCGGTGCATCCGTTGTATGGGGTGCCCGCCGATGTGATGCAGCCGCGCGAGGCGTTGTATTTCACCACCAGCGCTCGCCCGCGCCGGTTGACCGCCAAGGAAAAACGCTTTGGCGGGGCGGCGGGGTACACTGGGACGGAAACGCTGATCTCGATCTATGAGCCTGGGCATCTGGATTCGACGGACCGGGTGAAGCGGTTGCAGGTCAAGCTGTTGTGTTCCAACCGGCATTTGCCCCAGTATCTGCCCATCGCCCAAGGTGGTGCCGATTTTCGGATGAACGATGACACTTCTCTGCCGCTGCGCTGCATTGCCGGTCCTTCGGTGCCGCGCGAGAGTGTGATCGAGTTGGAACGCAACGCGCCGCACCGCACGACAGCGGGGCCGGTACATTGGCGGTTGATTTCGTTTCTGTCGCTGAACTTTCTGGGCTTGGACAATCGCGGCAGCCGGGATGAAGCGGCGGTGCTGCGTGAGTTGTTGACGCTGTTCACCGACTTATCGTCGTCGGTCAGCGAGCGGCAGTTGCAGGGATTAAAGGCGGTGTCGAGCCGCCCGGTGACGCGGACCATTCGCCGGGGCGGCGGCTATCATGCGGCGCGGGGCACCGAAGTTTCGCTGCGCTTCGACGAGCGGGCGTTTGAAGGATCAGGGATTTTCCTGCTCGGCGCGGTGCTGGATCGGTTCATGGCGGAGTACGCCTCGATCAACAGCTTTACCCAAGTGGTGGTCCGGTCGGATCAGCGGGGGGTCGTCAAGACCTGGCCGCCCCGCACCGGACAAGGGCCGTTGCTGTGACCGACGCGGACACCCCGGTTTCCGACCGCCGCCGCGCGCTGCGCAACCATCCGCCCGACTTCGGTTTCTTTGCCCTGATGCGCGATATCGAACGGTCGCGCCCCGATCTGCCGCGCATCGGACGCAATGCGGCGCTGCGGGATGAAAGCGTGCGGTTGGGCCAGGACCCGTTCCTGGCTTTTCCCGATTGCAACGTGACGCATTTCGACGACAGCGAGGGGCATACCCAGCGGGTCCGATCCAACTTCCTCGGGTATTTCGGCCCGCAAGGCGCGCTGCCGCTGAACACCACAGCCGAGGTTTATCAGTGGTTCAGGGGGCGGGACGAAAGTTTCGTGCGGCTGGCCGACCTGTTCACCTCACGATTTCAGCAGTTGTTTTTCCGGGCCTGGTCGGATGCGCGCGGGATCACGCAATATGATCACCCCGACGACGATCGGTTTCAGACTTACGTCGGGGCCTTTGTCGGGCTGGCGAGCCATGCCTTGCGCAACCGGGATCGGGTGGCCGATGTGTCGCGCCTGCCCTTGGTCGGGCTGGCGATGGCGCGGGTCAAAAGCCCGGTGCGGCTGCGCCAGTTGATCGAGGCGCTGTGCGGCGTGAAGGTGACGGTCGATGAGCATATCCCGACCTGGCTGCCGTTCGAGGCTTCGGATCTGAGCCGATTGGGCATGGCGGGGTCGAGCCTCGGGCGGGATTGCCGTTTGGGCAGCCGCGTACAGGGGGTGAACGAGAAAATCCGGTTGGGCGTGCGGACCGAAAGTCTGGCGGAATACCAAAGTTTTCTGCCGGGGGGGGGCAACTTTGCCCGACTGACCGACCTGCTGTTCCGCTATCTGGGTCACGAGGTCGAAGTCGAGATCGCCCCTGCGCTGCCTGCAGATCAGGTCAAGGGCATGGCTTTGGGGGAAAGCGGGGCGTTGGGGTGGACCGGGTGGATCGACCCGCCAAAAGGTGCGCCGGGCACATATCGCAGCGATGCGGTTTTTTCTTCGGAACGATGATACGATCGTTGAAACAAAAACAAATCTGGAGGGACAGACCATGGCCGATATCAGTCTAGAAACCGTTGCGGGCAAGCTGAACCGCGTCGGATATGACGCTTTCCTGCAGTCGCTGCGCCACGCCAAGAACGAGGGGAACCGCAATGTGGAATTATCGCATTGGCTGTTCCACATCGCGGCGAACCCCAAGTCGGATCTGTCGGCGACGCTGAACCATTTCAAGTTGGACCGCGCCAGACTGGTCAAGGACTTGGGCGCTGTCATCGACGCGCTGCGCAAGAATGCGACCGAGATGCCCGCAATTTCCGAACAGATGACCGACATTCTGGATCGCGGCTGGCACTACGCGACGCTGCTGTTTGCCGAGGCGCAGATTCGCACCGGGCATGCTTTGGTGGCGGCGCTGAAGAACACCTCGCTGCGGCGTGAACTCGTGCAGATGTCCAAGGTGTTTGGCGAGATCAACGTCGAAACGCTGGTCAGCGAGGCACGGTCGGCGTGGAAGGAGTCGGACGAAGAGGACATGCGCCCGATGGACGGCACCGGCATTGGCCGGGCGGCGGCGGGCTCACCGGCGGCGACCGGGGGTGGCGGAACGACTGCCCTTGACAGGTTTTCGGTGGACATGACGGCCGTGGCGGCATCGGGCACGATGGACCCGATTGTGGGCCGGGATGAAGAAATCAGGCAGATCATCGACATCCTGCTGCGGCGTCGGCAGAACAACCCGATTCTGACCGGCGAAGCGGGCGTCGGCAAGACGGCGGTCGTCGAAGGCTTTGCCCAGCGTCTGGCGTCGGGCGATGTGCCACCGAAATTGCAGGGCAACAAGCTGTTCATGCTGGACATGGGGCTGATGCAGGCCGGGGCCAGCATGAAGGGCGAATTCGAGCAGCGTCTGCGGTCGGTGATCGACGAAGTGCAGGCCTCGCCTGTGCCGATCATCCTGTTCATCGACGAGATTCACACGCTGATGGGGGCCGGGGGGGCTGCGGGGACCGGCGACGCCGCGAACCTGCTGAAACCGGCGCTGGCGCGGGGCACCTTGCGCACGGTCGGGGCGACCACCTGGATGGAATACGCCAAGTATTTCGAGAAAGACCCGGCGATGACGCGGCGGTTTCAACCGGTGACGATTGACGAGCCGTCGATCGAGCGCGCCTGTTACATGTTGCGCGGCATTCTCGCTCCGATGGAAAAACACCACGGCGTGCGAATTTCGGACGAGGCGGTGGTCGCGGCGGTCAACCTGTCGGCCCGCTATATCCCGTCGCGCCAACTGCCCGACAAGGCCGTGTCGCTGCTGGATACCGCATGCGCCCGAGTGGCGATCAGCCAATCCACCACACCCGCCAAAGTGCAGGATTTGCGGGTGAAAATTCAGGCGCTGGCCTCTGAAATCAAGGCGAAAGAGGCGCAGCGCGATTTGGGCGAGGTGAACGAGGACCGCATCACCGAAGCGATGGGCGAACAACTGCTGGCCGAGGCAGAGTTGGCGGTGGCCGAGGCGATGTATTCTGGCGAAAAGCAGATGGTCGACGAAATCCTGTCGCTGCGCGCGGCGTTGGGCGAGGAAGGCGCGGATACCGTGTCGATGCGTGGCCAGCTTGCCGTCAAGATGACCGGGCTGGAGGAAACCAACCCGGACGACCGGATGGTTTACTCTCATGTCGATGAACAGTCGGTGGCCTCGATCATCTCGGACTGGACCGGAATTCCGGCAGGGCGGATGGTGTCGGACGAGTTGCAGATGATCCTGACGCTGGGCGACCGGTTGAAAGAGCGGGTCATCGGGCAGGATCACGGGCTGGAAATGATCGCCAAGCGGATCGAGACATCCTCGGCCAAACTGTCAAACCCGAACAAGCCGATCGGCGTGTTCATGCTGTGCGGGCCTTCGGGCGTCGGCAAGACCGAAACCGCGCTGGCTCTGGCCGAGGCCGTTTACGGCGGCGAGCAGAACATCATCACGATCAACATGAGCGAGTTTCAAGAGGCGCATACGGTCAGCCTGCTGAAAGGCGCGCCTCCGGGCTATGTGGGTTACGGCGAGGGCGGACGGCTGACCGAGGCGGTGCGGCGCAAACCCCATTCGGTGGTGCTGCTGGACGAGGTCGAAAAGGCGCATCCGGATGTCCATGAGCTGTTTTTTCAGGTGTTCGACAAGGGGATCATGGAGGATGGGTCCGGCCGGTCGATCAACTTCAAGAACACGCTGATCTTGCTGACCTCGAACGTCGGGACCGAAGTGATCATGGATCTGGCCGACAAGGGCGAGACCAAACCAGAAGTCGATGCGCTGACCGAGGCGATGAAACCCTATCTGACGCGGGTGTTCCCGGCTGCCCTGCTCGGCCGGATCGTGACCATCCCCTATTTCCCGCTGTCGACCGAAGTGCTGGCCGGCATCGTCAAGCTGAAGCTGAAAGCCATCGTGCGGCGAATGAAGGAAAACCACGGGGCGGTAATGACCGTGTCGCCCGAGGTGATGAGCTTCATCGTCGATCAGTGCAAGGACCCGGATTCGGGCGGGCGCATGGTGGACAACATCATCACCAATACGATTCTGCCTGACCTGTCGCGAGAGGTTCTGAGCCGGATGGTGGCGCAGACCGAAATGAAGGCGGTCGAAGTGGTAATGAAGGACGGCAAGATCGGCTACGACTTTACCTGACCTGCGCCGCGTCTGATCTGCCCGAAGTCGGGCAGGTCAGGGCGGCGGTGGAAACGGCTTGATCTGGCGCCGGCGGCGTTCGGCATCGACGGCGGCGCCCAGCAGAACGGCATAGGCGCTGACATACAGCGACATCATCAGCGCCGCGACGGCCCCGATGGACCCGTAAACCTGATTATAGGCCGGGAAGTTGGCAAGGTAGATCATGAATCCGCGCGCTGCAGCCCCCCACAGCAGCACAGCGACCAGAAGACCCCAGGTGAACAGAGGCGGTGTCGTGCTGTGGTTCGGACCAAAGCGATAGGCCAGCCCGACGGCAAGCACCACAAGGGCAAGCCCCAATGCCTGATTGACTTGTTGCAAAGTGGCATATTGCAGCGCGATGTCGGGCAAGAACTGCGCCACCAGCGGCACTACGACGGCGAGCAACATAGACCCCAGCACCAACCCTACCAACGCCAGCGTCAGCAACGTGGCGCGCAACTGATGCCAGTGACCATACCGGTTGGGCAGGCCGAGAATGGCATTCAACCCGCGTATCAACGCAGCGACCCCCGCCCTCGCCGACCATAGCGCAAAGAGGGTGGTCAACGTGGTGGCCCAGCCGATGCCCCGCTGGCTGACAGCCAACAGCGCTTCGACTTGGCCGATGATCAGACTATGGGCTTCGGGCGGCAGGATCTGGCGCAAAAGGTCGATTTCGGTGCGAATCACCGACGGGTCCGACAGCGCGCCCCAGATGGCGATCACGGCGGCCACGGCAGGGAAAATCGCCAGGAAGCCAAAGAAAGCGACACCTGCGGCGATCAGACTGAGTTCCGCCTGCTCGGTCCGCCTGTATAGCCGCAGTAGTGCGGCGATCAGAAGCGGGGAGATCGGAAGTTTGCGCACCCAATTAAGTCAGCGTAACGTATACGAAGCGCAATGAATTGCGCTTCGTTAACATCATCGGAACAGCCTGGTCCCGACTTACTAATTTTCGCCGCCACCGGATTCGCCGTTGTCGTCGTCGTTTCCGCCGGAAATCGCAGCACCGATCACGAGCAGGATCAGCAGCGGCACAATGATGCCCCCTCTGGATTTGTTCGTTCCGGTCGCGATGACAACCGGTTCATCGACCACTGTTACAGGTCCGCCTGCCGTCGCTGCGGTGGCGAAAGCAGCCAACGAAAGACCTGACAGGAGGGATGCAAACTTTTTCATTTCAAGACTCCTCGATGTTGTTATCTCATTGATCTTTAGCATGCTTCCGGTCGATCGCAAAGTTGGTTTCGATTCTTGGGGTCAGGCGGTTCTAATAGAAGGTATCATTTATGCATCAGTTTGGCAACTTTGCGACAAACTGGCGGGTAGGGCTGACCCTCGTGCTCTGAAACAACATAGCCCGGCTTGCGCCGGGCTATGTTCAAACTTTGATTGCCTGTTTTTGGTCGGTCACTGAATGTTAGAGCCGTGCGAACCTGACGACTGTGCGACCGCGAACAATACTGCAGCCAAGCCAGCGACGGCGACTGCTCCAGCGGCACCTCCGCCCAAGCTGAAAGACGCACCGCCTGGAAGACTGGACGAGGAGGTCTGCTTGACAACAACAACAGGCTCACCTTCGTCAACCGCCTCTACCGGCCCACCAGCATTTGCCGCTGTGCAAATTGAAGCTATCACCAGAAAAGAACCGAGAACCGAACGTTTGAACATTTTCATACCCCTAGATAAACACAATACTACATAGCACACAACTCAAGCAACACCAAGGTGTCACTCGAGAGGGTACGCAAATTGTGACATACCAGCACTTAAGGAGTGCTGGTAACGCAGGCGCAGCTGTTCGATATCCAGCAAGACTTTACGCCGCTGCTGGAGAGGGGGGTCTTGTCATGACCGGTTCATCAGTTGCCGATGTTTGAGCCGTGGCTTCCCGACGAGTTGTCAATCGCGAATACCGCCACGATAGCAACAAAAGCTACGCCACCGACGACTGCCGCAACTGGGATGCTGCCAACAGCACCGACAATCGGAATCGACTGCGTAGACTTGGTGATCTGGTTCGCTTTCGTGTCGGCCATCGCTGCAGAAGCCTGAACGACCATGAGCGAAGCAACGAAGAGTCTCATAATTTTCTTCATATCAACCTCCTTTAAGAGAGATTTATTTTACCACGATAACGACAACGAAACAAGGTGATTCTCTTTTTTGTCGATCGCTTTTACAAAAACTTATTGCTGGAACATAAATCTGTCGTAAAAGTTTACGGCAATGCCTGAAGGATAGGCAATTCGCGAACGTCATAATCAGCTTGCAACCCGAAATTCAAGTCTGATCAAATGATTCTCGGGTCCGTCCCTGGCCACGGCGGACTACGGCTAGTCGACGATGGATTGCAGGATCAAGCCCGATTGGCCCGGCACCAGAAACTGCTGCGACTGGCGCAACGTACCGCCTTGGAACCAATAGTCATTCGCGCCGCTGCCGGCTTTGCCGTCGCAGGTTTCGCGAATGTGACGGGTGGCATAGCGCAAGCCCAAGACGGTGATCGTTTCTGCCCCCACGGTTGAAACCGTGCAGGTCATCGTGAACTTCCGTGGCTGATCGGCCCCGTCAAGATAGACGTGCAGCCGGGTGTGGCTGCCCGATCCGCGCGCGATCTGTGCAAGGCTCGGCACGGTCGCGGCCATGATGTCAGACCCGAACCCACGCGTCGCCAAAATCACCCCATCGCGGCTCGACAAGAGGAGACGCTCATTGGTGGACCAGGTCTGAACGCCCTGATTGCTGGCGACCGGTGCCAGGAAGGCGACAGACCCGTTTGCCATGGATTGCATTCGCAAGATCGGTTTACCTTCAGCCTGAAGCGCGGCCCGCAGTTGCAGGTCGGTCGGCGGTGGTGCTGTCGGGCTTCGGGCTGCAAGACGGGCCGTCGCGGCTTGCGACGCGGCACGCAGCAACATCGAGCTGGGGTCCATGTCGGATTCGTTGCCGCAAGCGCCCAGCAAGACGGCGAACGAAAGAGCCAGAGCGGCAGAGCAACGGCGAAGCGTCATTTCCAGAACCTTCCCCATTGGGCGTCGATACCCGCACGGTCGTAATCGCGGACTGTCTCGTACAGACGGCCATCCACGTCCAGCCGCGCCCCGCCGTCCCGCCCGAACGGGCGAAGCGTCAGGCCCTTGGTCTGACGCGACGGCTGTCCGGTCAACCAATTGAGCGGCACCCGTACCCGGATACCCTTGTCGAACGACCCTGACCCGAAGTCTTCGGGCGACACGTTGGTCAGAGTGGCGAAGGCGCCGACCTTCCAGCCGTTTGCAAACTCGCGGTCCAGCGACAATGTCGCACCGACATCCCCCGCGAGGTAGCGCCCGACGTCCAGTTGCGCGAGATAACCCTTGCCGAGGTCGGCGTATCCCGACACATGGCCCGTCGCGACCTTGTAGTCATAATAGTCGAACCCGAACAATTGATCCGGGTTGCGTTGGGCGACGTAATTCACCTCGATGCCCAACGCCAAGCGGCTTTCGACGGGTTTCCATAGAACTTCGGTCGATATACCGCCGTACATCCGCTCCAGATATCCGACCGTGACCCGGCCGAAAAAGTTGGGAGCCAACCGGGTGTAGTAGGCCAGTGTCAGATTATCCAGCGCGGGGTCGCCAAGGGCGTCGTAAACATCACCATCCGATCGCACGGGCGGCAGTTTGCTTGCGATGTTCGGTGGCGGCTCTTCAAGGTTGCCTGTCAGCCTCTTTGTGACCGCGCCTGACAGTACCAGACCGGGGCGGAATTCATATCGCGCGGACAGACGCAAACCAAAGTCGGCTTTGACGGGCGTATCGAGGTCGAACAGCCGCAGCCGGGTATAGGGGGTCAGAGAATAGTTGAAAAAAGGATAGCGACCCTCGGTCGCCTCCATCCCGGCCAGCGGGCGACCGGCGTCCGTGACCCGCGTTCGCGCCCACATCAGGTTGGAGGCTTCGGTCGAAAACTCCAACTCTTCCAGATCGGTACGACGCACGGTCACTTTGGACGCCGTGATGCCGTTTGTTATGGGGATGATCTCGAATACCTCTACCGAAGCCGGCATAACCTCGGTCAGCACGCGGGCCACGCGACCGATGGCTTGGGATTCGGCGTCATACCGCCCGTTACGGATGCGAATCTGGACACGTTCGGCGGTGTAGGCCATGCCCTCGACGAAAATCCCGTCGCGTTGCAGCCGCGTGTTGACGTTGCCGATCAGAATCTGCTTGGCATCGGGCTGCAACACCCAATCGGTCGCCCAAGCCTCGGGGTCGGCGGCGCGGCTGGGCCGTGGTTTGACCGGGTTCGGTCCGGGGCCCCCGACGCCGCCCATCGGGCGTTGTTTGGGGTTGATCACCAGTTGTGCGGTGACTCCGACCTGACTGCCATACAGGTAATACAGGCCAAAACGGGTCGTAGCGCTCCTCTGATACTCGATGCCAAAGTTGAAGGGGCTCTTGATTTCAAAGGTTTGGCGCGTGCCGACTTCCTCGGTGTAGGCGTCGGACGAGTATTCGACCTTCACGCCCAGCTTCTCGTTGACTTGCCACTCGATGCCACCGAACGGAGCGACGTCGCCCTTGAACCACTGCTGGGTGTTGACGTTGTTGCTGTCGCCCCCTTGCAGCGGCGGACGGGTGCCGAAGGGCGACCCGATCGGATTGTTGCTGCCAAGGCGGCCCCAGCCCAGACCTGCCGTCACCTTGATGGCGGGCGTGATGTGTTTGGTCGCAACGATGTATTCTGCCGATTGCAGGCCGGTGCCGACAAAATCCTGAAAGCCGACGGTCACGGCGGGAAGGTAGCGCCCTTCGTCCAGCAGCTTGTACCGCAGATCGAAGGCGCGGTCGTAATAAGTCGGATACTCGTTGGTTCCGGTGCAGTCGGGCGGGCAGAACAGTTCGGACCATTTGCGAACGCCCATGTAGCGGAAGCTGCCGGACAGGCGGGGCGTGATCTGGAAAGTCAGCGTATTGCGGCGGATCGGGCCGAAATAGGCGGCGGTAAAGCCAAGGAACCCATCCGGCTGCGCCTCGGCGGTCGGCATGTCGATCAGTCCGGTTGCGCCGTAAAAGTTCAGGCTGGGACGGTCTTGCGCCATGACCTGAAGGGGCAGCAGAACCGCGCAAGCGGCAACCAACGACCATTGGGCCTGACGGCGAAGAAACGTGTAAACGCGCATGATTGCCCCTTGGACTTGAACCAGCTTAGGCGGTCGGACGGGCGAGGCAACCAGTTTTGCCACATTGAAGCTCTTGCGCGGACTTCTATGACCCAGAAGCCTCACTTGACTGGTTGGCTCCGGCTAACGGACAGGCTGCGGGCTGCGCTCGGGCAGCGGGATGCCGACGTTGGTTATCGCACGCATTGCCGGTTCCGATGCTGAGTTGGGGCCAAACCCTTCGACATAGTTGGCAGCGACGGCACGTGCGGCCAAAGCATCGCCACTGGCCACGGCCGCGCGCAGCGATTGCAGGGCTTTTGCCATTTGCAGTTCCGAAAGGCTGTGTTCTCGCGCCCGAAGGATCTTGGGGTGCGGTGTCGTCAGCAAGCCTTCGCCGATCAGCAGTTCTTCATGCATCTTTTCGCCCGGACGCAGGCCGACGACGGCGATCTCGATATCGCCATCGGGGTTGGCCGGGGTGCGCACCGTATAGCCCGCTTCGCGGATCATCTGTTCGGCGAGGTCCTGGATGCGAATCGGTTTGCCCATGTCCAGCACCAGCACATCGCCGCCCTTGTTCGGACCCGACTGCGCGAACGACCCCGCCAGCAGAACCAGACGCACCGCCTCGGAAAGGGTCATGAAATAGCGCGTCACATCCTCGTGCGTCACCGTCACAGGTCCGCCTCGCAGGATTTGTTCGCGGAACAGCGGAATGACCGACCCTGAAGAGCCCAGCACGTTGCCAAAGCGCACCATCGAGAACACCGTGCTGCGCGACCGTTTGGCAAGGTCCTGGATCACCAGTTCCGCCAGCCGTTTCGAGGCACCCATGACGTTGGTCGGACGGACCGCCTTGTCGGTCGAAATCAGGATGAAGCGTTCGACCCCTGCATCCTCTGCCGCATCGGCCAGGGTCCGGGTGCCAAGGACATTGTTGGCAAGCCCCGCAATCGGGTTGGCCTCGACCAATGGCACATGCTTGTAGGCAGCGGCGTGGATGACCACATCGATCTGATGGTCCGTCATCACCATCCGCGCGCTGCGAGAATCGGTTACGGTTCCCAAGACCGGTACGATCTCGACAGGGGAATGTTCGCAAAGTTCGCGCAATTCGCGGTCAATATTATAGAGGGCGATTTCGCTGACATCGAACAGGACGATCCGGCGCGGCCTGTGCGAGAGCAACTGACGACAAATTTCCGAGCCGATGGACCCCCCTGCCCCTGATACCAACACCGCGCGGGCCTCATAGGCCTGTGCGCCATCGGGCAGCGCATCGTCGATCTGCTTGCGGCCCAGAAATTTGCCCGGAACGATAGGGGCCAGAGTTTCGACCAACGCCTCGGTTCCCACCAACTGCGCGAAGGACGGCACGGCGAACACATCCAGCCCCATGACCTGCAGGCGGCGGGCAATCTGCGCCTGTTTGGGGGCAGATGCCGAAGGCATCGCCAAGATCACCCGATCGATGTTCCGGTCGCGAACCAAGGCTTCGATACGCTCTGGCGCGTAGACGCGAAGCCCCGAGATTGTGTTTGATTGCAGGGTCTTGCTGTCATCGATGAATGCCACGGGCACAATGGATTCATGCGATTTCAGCGCAGCCACCAACTGCATTCCGGTAGTGCCAGCGCCATAGATCAACACCCGGCAGCGCGGCTTGCCCAAGCGCAGCACCCACATGAACACATGAAGCATGCCGACGCGGGTCGTCACGGACAAAAGAAAGAACACCAATCCGAACAGGATGATCCCGGCGGTCGGGAAGGTCAGGTCAAGCAGGGGCAGCAGGGCGATGAAGCACACGGCCAGCAAAACCGAAAACGCGGCAGTCCGCAGGATGGCCAGCGATTCGTAAGCCTTCAACTTGATTCGCGGAATTCCCATCGCCGACGACAAGAGCGCCGCAAGGATCGAGATTATCGGAAACAACAGCCAGATCTGCGACAGAAATCCGGTGGGATAAAGCGCGTTGAAAACCAATTGGCAGGTCAAAAACAAGGCAAGCGGGGCGAGTATAATATCTACAAGCAGCAGTACGTGCTGCTTTTGACGACGCGAAAGCGCCTCGACTGTCGAAAAAAGCAGGCTCCGCAGCTTTACCATTTGAAACATTCCGATCTTGTCGAACTGATCTCGACATCAAAATTTCGCCGTCAATCAATGGTTGAAAGAATACCGTTTCTGCACCGCAACGTAGATCACAAACCCGTTACGCCGCAAGTGCTTCATGAGTCTCTCGGCAAAGTTTTGCTCAATCCACACCGTCGCTTGCCTGCTCCGGCGGCACGGCGCAGCGTTTCCACCATCAACACAAGATCCGAGCCCAAGTTCCGCTTGCGTTGATACATCAGATCGAGCGTCGCCTTGCGCGGTATACAACGCCGCGCATAAACCGAATCAGTTTCTGCGGCACTATGGCAGTCAGCCAGCAGGCGTTCTTCGTGGCGGTGAAAGGTCAGCGTCGCAAGGCCCGTGATTCCGGGGCGGCTGCGCAGGACGCGGGCATAAAGGTCGGGGAACCGCTCGACATAGCTTCGCAACGGTGGGCGGGGGCCGACAAAGCTCATGTCGCCGCGCAGGACATTCCAAAGCTGAGGCACTTCGTCCAACCGGCTGCGGCGCAGAAAGCGGCCCGTCGGCGTGATCCGGTCGGATTTGTCGCCCCCCGACACGCCGGCATTCTGGGCCGCAGTCCGCATGGTGCGCAGTTTCCACAGATTGAACGAGCGACCCGGCGCGTGCATCCGTTCTGCCACATAGAACAGCGGACGACCCTCGACCAGCAGCAGGACCAGCAGCAGAAGGCCGAACGGCACGGCAAGCAGACCCATCAGGCCCAACGCACAGATCAGGTCCAGCGCACGCTTTGACGGAGTCATCAACGATGTACCTTCACGGCCAGCGGCCTTTCAAAGCGTCCAGATCGGCCACGATGCCTGTCGCAGTGGCCGGTGGCAAGCGGACGAGACTGCCAAGCAGGTTGGCGTCAAGCCCGACGCGCGGAACCACCCCGTCGCGGGGCGGGCCGAATCGCCAGTCCCGTTGGGCTGCGGTCAGCAGATCGCCCATCGCCACCACAGGACTTTGGGCGATGTTCAGAACCTGAGGCAGCGTCGCGCCCCGCGCCGCCAGTCCTGCCAGTTCAGCCAGAACCTGCGCCAGAACCTGCGGCCCGATGTAGGATCGCAACGGACCGCCTGACTGGCCTTTGACCGGGTCCAGCAGCACCGGACCTTGGCAACCCAGCAAGGCATCCGCCCCTGCCACGTTGCCGATCCTCAGGACGGTCAGGTCAGGATCACCGGGCGACGCCAGCGCCTGTGCTGCGGCGTGCTCGGCTGCAAGTTTGGCCGCCCCATAAGGATTTGCGGGGTGGGGCGGCTGGGATTCGGGAATGTCCTGTGCTCCGGGTCGGTAGACGGCGGCGGTCGACGCAAGCAGAATATGCCGGGCTCCTGCGTTTTTGGCAGCAGCGCACAGCGCGGTTGCCATGCAGGCATTCGCCGCCAGTTCTGCCGCCGTCCCCCGCAGAACGGCGGCCAGATGCAGGACGACCGCTCCTTGCAAGCATGACGGCGGCTCACTGTTGCCGATGTGCCACGCCTCGGTTTCGTAAGTCCCATATCGCCCGAACCAGTGTGGTGTCAGCCCGCAAACCTTTGAAGGCCATAACAAATGCAAACCGCGTCCAAGCCGCCCCGCCGATCCGGTTATCAGCAAGGTTTCGCCTGACCTGGTCAATCTGTCCCCTCCGAAGGTTTCTGCCGAACGATCACAGTTGACCGGCGGTCAGGCACAAGTATGTTCGCGTCATCTGTGGACGCTTTATGATTTCGCGGCCAGCCTGGAGATTTGCATGCAACTGTTGCCCCGGTCCATCGTCGTGATGATGGCGACACTGGTTCTTGTGGCCTGTGGCCTGCCACAGGGCGCGGGGATGCAAGGGCAGGTTCTGAAAGGCTCGAAAGATCCGAACGCGACGTTCGAAATTCAGGTCGTGACGCGGGACAGCCTTACCTTGCTCAACCGGTGGCCTGTCAATGGTCCGGCGGCGACGGCCGGATGGATCGGGCAACAAGGCGGCGCGTCAGGTCAGATCATCGAGCCGGGCGACAAGATCGACCTCACGATCTGGGACAACGAGGAAAGTTCGTTGCTGTCTTCTGCCGGACAGAAGATGGTGCAACTGTCCGGCCTCTCGGTGTCCAGCAAGGGGACAGTGTTCCTGCCCTATGCCGACGAAGTCTATGTCGCGAAGATGACGCCGGATCAGGCGCGCTTGGCGATCACCGAAAAAATGCTGGAAATCGTGCCCTCGGTTCAGGTGCAGCTGAACCATGTGCCCGGTCGCAAAAGTGCGGTCGATCTGGTGTCTGGCGTGGCGAAACCCGGCAGCTATCCATTGCCGGACCGCAACTTTACCCTCCTGAGCCTGTTGGCGCAGGGTGGCGGGGTGCCGGAAAACGTGCCGAACCCGCAGGTGCGTCTCGTGCGCGGCGGCACTTTATATGGCATCTCGATGGATCGGCTGTTGAAGAATCCCGGTCTGGACACCACAATGCGCGGCGGCGACAAGGTGTTTGTCGAAAGCGAAGAGCGGTTTTTCCTCACCCTCGGCGCGGCCGGCAAAGAGGCGCAGATCGGGTTTCCGCAGGACCGTGTCACGGCAATCGACGCGATGTCTCTGACCGGTGGGTTGAACGACAACCGCGCCAACCCCAAGGGCATCCTGATCCTGCGCGATTATCCGGCATCGCAGGTGCGGCTGGACGGACGCGGACCGGAGCGGGAGCGGGTGATCTTCGCGCTGGACCTGACCTCGGCGGACGGCCTGTTTTCGGCCGGACAGTTCGCCATTCAGCACCGTGATCTGGTCCTGATCACCGAAAGCCCGCTGAACACGGTGAACACCATCTTTGGCCTGATCGGGCGTGCCATCGGCTTGAGCGGTCAGGTCGAGTCACTTTAATCTTCGGCTTCCAGTCTGGTCCGCAATTCCCGCAAGACAGGCAGCACCGCCCGCACGCGGTCTGCGCCAAGGGCCGTGACCACATCGGCAATCAGGGGTGTGATGACTTGTACGGCAGCATCGCGGGCGGCGCGGCCTGACGGGCTTATGGCCACCAGTTTGCGGCGGGCATCGTCCCAGTCTGGGCGGATATGGACGTGGCCCGCCCATTCCAGCTTGGCCAATGTATTGGTCATCGCCCCCCGCGTGACATGAAACACTTTTGCCAATTGTGCCGGGGTGCGTTCGTCGTTGCTGCGCGCGAGATGGTTCAGCACCGAGAAGTGCGACAGTTCCATCCCCTTTGGCAGGGCTTTGGAGATGCGGTTGCGCGCCAGTTGATCTGCCATGAACAACTCGCCGAACAGGGCAACAGCGGTGTCTTCGGTGCGTTCCTGGCTCATGGTCCGGCATAGTCGCGGTCATGGGTCAGGCTGGGGATGCGCGCGCGGGCGCGGGTGACTTCGGCCAGGTCGATCTCGGCAAAGGTCACGCCGGGCTCGGTGCCTGCATCGGCAATCACCTCGCCCCACGGTGAGATGGCCAGCGAATGACCATGAGTGCGGCGGCCCTTGCCGGCAGACAGGTCTTCGGGATGAAACCCGGTCTGCGCCGGGGCCAGCACATAGCAGCCGGTTTCAATCGCGCGGGCACGCAGCAGAACCTCCCAATGCGCGGCTCCGGTGATGTGGTTGAACGCGGCGGGCACGGTCAGAATCTGCGCGCCGAACTGGGCCAGTCGGCGGTAAAGCTGAGGGAACCGCAGGTCATAGCAGACGGTCATCCCGATCTTGCCGATTGCGGTATCGGCCAGCACGGCCAGCGCACCGGGGCGGTAACCTGCCGATTCGCGGTAAACTTCGGTTTCCGATACGTTCACATCGAACATGTGGATCTTGTCATAGCTCGCATGGACACTGCCATCGGGAGCGATCAGCAAACTGCGATTGGCAAAGCGGCCATCGGGGTCGGTGGTGAGCAGGCCCAGCGATCCGATCAGCAGCCAGATGTTGGCGGCGGCAGCCTCGGACCGCAAGGCAGCCAGCGTCGGGTCGCTGTCTTGCGGGTGCAGCACGTTGCGTTGATGAGCGCGATTGGCCGACAGCAGGTTGGTGCACTCCGGGGTCAGGACGAACTGTGCCCGCCCTGCCGCCGCCGCACGGATCAGCGCCACGGTTTCGGGAAGATTGGCGGCAGGTTCATCCCCCACGGTCAATTGGACCAAGCCTATCCGCATGTCAGTCGGCCAACATCGGGTCGAGTTTCCCGCCATGGTCCAGCGCATGAAGATCGTCGCTGCCGCCTACATGGACGCCCCCGATGAAAATCTGCGGCACGGTGTAGCCTCCTCCGGCTCGCTGTGTCATCACGCGGCGTTTGTCGGGGTCACGGCCCACGTCGATCTCGGTGAACGCAGCCCCCTTCTTGGCCAGCAGGCGTTTGGCGGCGTGGCAATAGGGGCAGCTTTGGGTGGTGTAGATTTCAACGGGTTTCATGGGCGCATCCAGATGGTCAAGCAGGACTATAGGGTTTTGCCGACACTGTGCAATGTGGCCGGAGAATCGGATCGCGCAGGCGCGCGGATCAGCAGGCTGATGGCGGTCAGCGCGCCGGGGCTTGCAAGGCCCGCTACCCGGATGCCGGTCGAAGCCGGTCCGATGCCGCCGTTCAGGCCAGAATCGGGCCCGATGTAGCGGCGGTTGCGCACCTGCATGTTGGCATGGAGGTCATGGGCCGTGGGTTCGCCGATGTAATGCGTGGTCGATTTCACGACATCGGCAAATCTCAGACCCGCCGCGTGCAACGCATCGGCATGGGCTTGCATGATCGCCTCGGTCTGCGCGACCAGACCGGGTTGATCAGGGGCAGTACCGGTCAGCGACAGCCACTTGCCTGCGCCCGCATGGTCCGGTTCCGCAGAGACTGCCCAAACCAGCGTATCGGGCAGGTCGCGGTCGATCAGCGTGTGTGCGGGCAGGCCGGGCAGCGGGTTGGGGGAAGCCCAATGTTCGATGATCAGCGTATCTGGCAACGCCGCGCGGGCAGTGCCGGGGTCATGGCCGGGGATCAGAGTGGCCGCCAGGTAGGTGAGCCCGCCGGCCGTGACTTCGCGTCCCACAAGGCCGTTGCGGGCGAAAGGTTGCACAGGATGAGGGCCATCTGCGACGGCGAACAGATCAACCTCGATCCGCATGCCGGGGTAATAAAAGGCTGTAACCCTGACCGGTACCAGCAGCGCCGCCTTGCCCAAGACCTTTTGCAGACAGAACAGCAAGGGGACGGGGTCTGCAACGTCGTGATAGACCAGCGCCATGACCAGATCCTGTGGCGCGAACCGGGCCTGCGCCAGAACCTGTGCGCAATATTCCGTGACAAGAGCCGCTTGTGCGACAGGATCATCGGGGGCCACGACGGCACCGCTGCGGTCCAGCGGGCACTGGCCGCAGGACCAGCCAAACGCCCCGTCGCGCAGCAACAGCGCATAGGGCACGGGGATTTTCATCGACCAAAGCGTATCGAACCCGACATGACTGCGCATGGCCCTGCCTTTTCCTGTTGTTCTGGCAATGTGACCCGGTCAGGCGTCCTTTGCAACGCGCGCCAGTGTCAGAACCGAAACCCCGATCGCTCCGGCGGCCACACAGGCTTCGGCGGCGGCGGCGAGGGTTGCGCCCGAGGTCATCACATCGTCGATCAGCAGGATGTGACGTTTTTCGGCGCGCAGTCTGCGGCGGGGATGGATGGTCAGGGCGTCGGCCATGTTGGCAAACCGCCCGTCACGGTCGCGCCCGTCCTGCGTACCGGTAAAGCGACGGCGGATCAGCAGGTCGGGGCAATGGTCCAACCCTGCCAGCCCCGCCAGCGCCTTGGACAGCACCGCCGACTGGTTGTAGCGCCGCTTGATCAGGCGCAGCCAGTGCAGCGGGATGGGGGCGACCAGCATCCCCGGTTTCAGCATCGGCTGGGCGGCTTTCAGCAGCCATCCGGCGGCGGGTCGGGCCAGGTCCAGCCGGTCGCCATGTTTGAACGCCAGCACCATCTGTCGGGCGTTGTCGCGGTACAGCATCGCGGCGCGGCCCTGTGACCATGGCCGGGCGACCAGCAGGCAATCGTCGCAATGGACGGGCGTTTCATCTTCGGTTCCCGGAAGCGGTACGCCGCACAGGTCGCAAACCAGCCCGGTGATGAACGGCGTCTGCCGCCAACACGGGCCACACAGACCGAAATCCGTCGTGACCAGCGCATCGCAGGTCAGGCATTGCGGCGGGTAGATCAGGTGCAGGGCAGCTTGCATTCCCATCGCGTCCTCCTATGGTCCGCCGCCATGCAGCAGACCCCACCCATCCTGACCGACCTTGCAGCCCTAGCCCGCAATCGCGCCCGCGCGACGGATCCCTTCTTGCAGGCAGAGGCGGTTGCCGATGTGCAGGAAAGGCTCACCGAGGTTAACAGATCGTTTACGGCACCCGCCATCGTGACGCCTTTTCCACAGGTTTGGCGAAATAGTTTCCGGCTGGCGAAGGTGGTGGGCGACGAGGACCGGTTGGACCTGACGCCCGGCGCGCATGATCTGGTTGTTCACGCGCTGGGGCTGCATTGGGCGAACGACCCGGTGGGGCAGTTGGCGCAATGCCGCCGCGCGCTGGCCCCTGACGGACTGCTGATTGCGATGCTGTTTGGCGGGCAGACGCTGCACGAGTTGCGGTCGGCACTTGGGCAGGCCGAGGCAGAGGTGACCGGCGGTCTGTCGCCGCGCGTGGTGCCGATGGCCGAGATTCGCGATCTGGGCGGGTTGCTGGGGCGGGTCGGGCTGGCGCTGCCGGTGGCGGACGCATTCACCCGACGGGTCATGTACCGCGATATGTTTCATCTGATGCACGACCTGCGGGCGATGGGCGAGGGCAACGCCTTGGCCGCCCGTCTGCGGGTGCCTACAAAACGGGCAGTCATGACGCGGGCATCCGAGATCTATCGCGAAACATACGGGGTGGACGGATTGATTCCCGCATCGTTCGAGGTCATCTGCCTGACCGGCTGGGCCGCACATGACAGTCAACAAAGGCCCCTGCGCCCCGGTTCCGCCGTGCAAAGGCTGGCCGATGCGCTGAACACCGCCGAACGGACAGCACTGCGTTCCACCAAGGGCAGTTGACCCCGGCCGTGTAACCCTTATTTCCCCCTGATCCGTTCCTGAAAGTGCCCGCCCATGCTCGACGCATCAACCACGCCCATTGTGCCTGCCGGAACCGGGCGGCTGGCCCATGCGCCCGCCGATCATCCGCCGGTGCGACGGGCCAAGGTCGGCGTACTGCTGGCCAATCTGGGGACACCCGACAACCACGACTATTGGTCGATGCGGCGCTACCTGAACGAATTCCTGTCGGACAAGCGGGTGGTCGATATTCCGTCATGGAAATGGCAGCCACTGTTGCAACTGATCATCCTGACCAAACGACCGTTCACCAGCGGAGCGAATTACAAGCTGATCTGGAACATGGAAAAGGACGAAAGCCCGCTTCTGACTATCACGCGGGATAAGACCGAAGCGATTGCGGCGTCGATCAAGGCGTTGCACGGCGACGGGGTCATGGTCGATTTCTGCATGCGCTACGGCAATCCGTCGACCAAATCCAAGGTTCGGGCGATGGTCGAGGCGGGCTGCGAGAAGATCCTGTTTTTCCCGTTGTATCCGCATTACGCGGGTGCCACGTCGGCTACGGCGAACGATGCCTTCTTTCGGGCGTTGATGGACGAGAAACGCCAGCCTGCGGCGCGCACGGTGGCCGAATACTTCGAACATCCGGCCTATATCGACGCCCTGGCGCAATCGGTGCAGCGGGTTTATGCGGGACTTGATCACAGACCTGACGTTCTGGTCGCCAGTTATCACGGGATGCCAAAGCGCTACCTGATGTCTGGCGACCCCTATCATTGCCAGTGCCAGAAAACCTCGCGCCTGTTGCGCGAACGGTTGGGCTGGGACAAGGGTGCTGTCGACACGACGTTCCAGTCGGTATTCGGCCCCGAGGAATGGCTGAAGCCCTATACGGTCGAGCATGTGGCCGCCCTCGCCAAGGCCGGCAAAAAGCGCATCGCGATAATGGCCCCCGCATTTTCGGCCGATTGCATCGAAACGCTGGAAGAAATCAACGGCGAGATTCGCGAGGCGTTCGAACATGCCGGGGGGGAGGTGTTTACCTATATTCCCTGCCTGAACGACGATGCGGCACATATCGCGGCGCTGACCCAGGTGATTGGCGAGAATCTGGCCGGATGGGTGTAAGTATCAGGCGAACATAAAAAAAAGGCGGCAGAATGAACTGCCGCCTTTTTTTGGCAAAGATCGTGAGATCAGTCGTTCGCCGTAACGGCAGCAGCCACCAAGAGCAGCAGCAGCAGCGGAACAATGATGCCGCCAGCCGACGACGACGTCGCAGCAGCAACAACTTCCTTCTCCATGACGGGTTCGGCCATACCACCTGCGAAGGCGGTCGAAGCGGCAACCGACAGGACGGCTGCGAGCGCAATTTTCTTCATGTTGACTCTCCAGTTATTGCATAGCGTCGAATTTCGCAGAGGCGACGGTATGCACCCAAGACTATTCCTCGTACTGCTTGAATACTCAGCTTGGAGTGGGGAATGCAATGTACGTCAAAGCCTTTGCCGCTTGCTCGCCATCATGTCGTCAAATTAGCAACACCTGCGTACCGACCTTCGTCAGACCAAACAATTCGAGGATGTGTTCGTTGTAGAGCCCCACGCAACCATTGGAGGAACGCCGCCCGATCTTGCGGGTGTCATGCGTCCCATGGATGCGATAGTAGGTCCATGACAGATACAGCGCACGAACCCCCATCGGATTGTCGGGTGCACCGCCTTCAACCACATCGGGCCATTCGGGATTGCGTTCCTTCATCGCGGGCGTTGGGCGCCAGGATGGGTTTTCGACCTTCTGCACAACTTCGGTGCGGCCTTTGCGGGTCAGATCGTCCGAAAGCGGCACAGAGGTCGGATAAAGCCGGTAAATCGACTGGTCTTCGGACCAGAAATGCAATGCCCGTGAGGTAATGTCGACCAGAACTGCGCCGTTCTTGGTGTTGTCGAAATAACCTTGCCAATCCAGCATCCGGAAGCTTGAAAAGTTGTTTCGGATCGGGCCGGGGGCTGGGGCCTCGAACTCGGTGGTGTTATCTTGGGCGAAAGCGGCGGCTGCTGGAACCGCCAGTGCGGTCGCGGCCCCTGCAACGAGGAAGCGGCGACGGTTGAGGCCCGGTGTTGTGTCGGCGATTCTGTCGGCGGTTCTGTCGGCGGTCATCCGCTGATCTCCTTTTCTACTTGATCCTTTGGGCTGATACAGCCTTGCACGCCATCCTGCAAATCAAACACCTGTCAATCGGCGGGCTTGCGCAGAGGGGGTTTGAACTTTGCCCCGTCCTTGGATAAGACACCGGCCTGATTTGAGGGCCATGGCCGGATGCGCCGGTGGTCGGCTTGGGGTAGTAGAAGATGAACAGACGGTCGTTGGTTATCTTGGGCGGTGCGGCGGCCTTGGCGGCGTGCACGCCTGCGCCAGCCCCGCAACTTGGTTCGGATGGCAAGGCTCTGCCAACTGTTTACCGGATCGACGGCAATACGGCGGCGCAGATTCCGTTTCGTTTGCTGGATTCGGTGAACGCGCTGCGGGGGGCAAAGTCAGCGCCACCGCTTGCGTTCAACGCCGCGCTCAATGCGGCCGCTGCCACGCATTCGCGTGACATGTCTGTGCAAAACCGGCCTTGGCATTTCGGATCGGACGGATCATCGCCGCTGCAGCGGGTGCAGCGGGTGAGCTATACCGGCAAGCTGCTGGGCGAGCTGATTTCCGAGACCTTTCAGACCGAGTTGGAAACCCTGTCGGCATGGATGGGCGAGCCCAACACCCGCAGCGTCGTGCTGGACCCCCTTGCCCGCGAAATCGGCTTTGCATGGTTTCAGGAACCGAACGGCAAGGTCTGGTGGACGCTGCTGACGGGCGGCTGACCCTGCCTAGGGCCGGATATGGATCGGCGTGCCGGGATTGACCATCGAATAGATCACTTCCATCTGCCGGTCCGTCACCGCAACGCATCCCGCTGTCCAGTCCCGCCGCTTCGGTCTCCCGTCCGGACCGCCATGGATGAAGATATCACCCCCCGGCGGCTGGCTGACCGAAGCGGCAAAGGCGCGGTCGGCATTGTTGGGATAGGTAATGCCCAATGACAGATGAAACGCAGACTGCGGATTGCGGTGGCTGATGAAATAGGTGCCTTCGGGGGTCTTTCCGTCGCCTTCTATCTGTTTATGGCCAGCCGGGGCGAAGCCAAGCGCCACGTCGTAGGTCTTGAGCACTTTGTCGTCGTGCAGCAGATACATCTTGCGGTCGGTCTTGTGAACCTGCACCGACGTCACTTCTGGTCCGTGATAGGTGCGAAACTTGCTGCTGCAGGCCGACAAGCCAAAGGCCAGCGTCAGAACGATGATGATGCGAAAAAGTTTCATGCCCTGCCCGGTTTGTCTTTTTTTCCCAAATTAGCGAAAAAATGGCAGGTTGGCTAGCGGTGGGATGACGGAGGAACGCTCACGGATGCGTTATCGCGGCGGCAGGCTGAACCGGGCGGCAAGTTCCACATGGGCGGACCAGCGGAACTGGTCGATGACCTGCACCCAATCGAGGCTGTAGCCAGCTTGGGTCAGGATGCGGGCGTCGCGGGCGAAGGTGACGGGATTGCAGGACACCGCCGCGATGACCGGCACTTTTGCAGCGGCCAGGGCCTTCGATTGCGCCTCGGCCCCTGCGCGGGGTGGGTCGATCACCACGGCGTCGAAGCTTGCCAACTCGTCAGGCTCCAACGGGCGGCGGAACAGGTCACGGGTTTGCGTCGTGATGCGTTTCAAGCCTTCGGCCCCGCGATGGGCTTTTTCCAGCGCGGCCGTCATGGCAGGGTCGCCTTCGACGGCCAGAACCTCGGACCGTTCTGCCAGTGGCAGGGCAAAGGTTCCAACGCCGCAAAACAGATCGGCGATGCGGCGGGCCGGGCCGATGGCCAGCGCCACCGCCCGCAACAGGGCGGCTTCGCCTTCGGCGGTCGCTTGCAGGAATGCACCGGGGGGTGTGGCAACAAGGACACGGCCAAACCTCTGCATCGGCGCGGCACGCAGGGCGACGGTTTCATCGCCCCAGGTCAGCCGGGCCAGACCGTGGCTCTCGGTCAGGCGGGCAAGGTCCAGTCGCAGGTCCGCCGTCAGGTCTTTGCCCCCCGTCACCCGAACGTCGGCCCCGGCCAGACTGCGCGTAACGGTCAGGTGCAGTTCGGTCGACCGGGTACCCCCGACCCTCACCAATGCGTCCAGCGCCGGGAACGTCGCGATCACGTCGGGATGGAGCAACTGGCATTCGGGAACCGACACCAGCAGATCGGACGCGCGGGCATGAAAGCCCAACAGCACGCCGCCCTTGGTGCGCCGCCCGGTCAGCGTGGCCCGGCGCCGCGATCTGGGGGGCGAGGTGTGCATGGGGCGAAACGGCGCTGACAATCCCTGCCCCGTCAATGCGCCCGCGACGATGCCCTGTTTCCAGTCGGCCACAAATCCGTCGTCCGCGTGCTGCATCAGGCAGCCGCCGCAGGTTCGCGCATGGACGCAGGGCGGGCGGACGCGGTTTGGCGAGGGAGTAACGATCCGGATGTCCAGCAGACGGTCGCCGTGCAGGTTACCCGTCACCGCCTCGCCCGGCAGCACTTGCGTCGCAAAGACCGCCCCCTGCGGCCCATGGGCCATACCGTCCCCCAGATGCCCCAGCCGTTCGATGATCACTTGCACAGGATTCGCTTTCAATTTGGTTGCCGCCTTGCCTTTGGTCAGTGTTGCAATCGCGTCAAGCGGCATGGCACGAACCGCGCGCGGCGCCCCGCGTATGATTTCTCCCGAGAATGTGAATGGGTGGACAGCCCGCGACCACGGCATTATATCGGAGGTATTGGCATATTACTTGACCATCCGCTGTGCAATGCGGGTGGGAAAGGCGATAGGGGCGTACCGCGTGTTTCAGATCCTTGTTCAGGTCTTTCGGCGCTATGCGCTTGAACACCTGCATTTGCGGAAACCCGGCTTTGCCATCCTTGATGAACGGGGCAACGGCATCGGGTATGTCGAATGGATCGCGGTGGTCGGCAACCGGCTGCGGGTCGAGGGATGGTGCGATGCCGAGCGGTTGGCTCTGATCGCCCCCGGCAGCCGCGTGATGGTCATCCCGTCGCTGAACCGGCCCGATGTGCAGGCCGCGCGGGGCGGCAACGCCAATCTGGGCTTCGTGCTGGATGCGCCTTACTCCGCGCAGCAGACCCTGCTTAGTGTCGAGACGGGAAGCCTGCGCTATATGCAGCCGCTATCCATCTTTGATCGGGCCGATCTGCGCCGGGGTGCCCGGAGTTTGGTGTGGCCATTCCTGCGCGACATGATCGGTGTCATTCCGCACGCGGCCGTCTGGGTGATGCGCCGCGACCCTGCGGCCAAGGCCCGGATCAAGGCGGCGCTGGGGTTCGGCGACCGCAGGCCGGTGGCCTCGATGAACGTCGAACTGTTCCGCGATCCGGACAGGCCGGTTGCGGTGCCTGCCGGGCTGACGGACACGCGGATCACCATTGTGCTGCCGGTTTACAACGCTTTCGATCTGTTGGCCGAGGTTCTGGACCGGGTCGAGCGGCACACCGATCTGCCGTGGCGGATCATCGTGATCGAAGATCGGTCAAGCGACGACCGCGTGCGCCCCTTTCTGCGCGATTGGGCGGCCAAGGTCGAAGAACGGCTGCCAGGTCAGGTGATTCTGATCGAGAATGAATATAACTTGGGCTTCATCCAGTCGGTCAACACAGCCCTTATGGCCGCGTCGCGGTTTGGCGATCATGTCATTCTGCTCAACTCCGATGCCTTCGTGCCCAAAAATTGGGCGTCCCGTCTGGTGCGGCCAATTCTCGCGCATGACAACGTGGCAACGGTCACGCCGATGTCGAACGACGCCGAAATTTTCAGCGTGCCGGTGATCTGCACGCGCACTCCGCTGGCTGCGGGCGAAGCCGATCTGATAGACGACATGGCGCTGACGTTCGAGCCGGATGCCGAGTTGGCGGTAACGCCGACCGGGGTGGGGTTCTGCATGGCGATGAACAAACGCTATCTGGCGATGGTGCCGCAACTCGATACGGGCTTTGGGCGCGGCTACGGCGAAGAAGTTGACTGGTGCCAGAAGGTGCGGCTGAAAGGGGGTCGCCATCTGGGATTGCCGGGGTTGTTCGTGGAACACCGCGGCGGCACTTCGTTTGGCAGCGCCGAAAAGCTGAAGTTGGTCTTGGCGAACAATGCGGTGATCTCGCGGCGCTATCCGACCTATGATGCCGAGGTGCAGGAATTCATCCGTCATGATCCTTTGGCAACGCCACGATTGGCGCTGGCGATTGCCTGGGCCGCACATAGGCAACCCGACGGTGTGGCGATGCCGGTTTACCTCGCTCATTCTATGGGCGGCGGTGCCGACGAATACCTCAAGGGCCGCATTGCAGAAGACATCCGGGACGGCGGGTCGGCAGTCGTACTGCGGATCGGGACCGGCTACCGCTGGCAGATCGAGTTGCATTGCGCGACGGGCAAGGTGCGCGGGGTGACGCAGGACGCCGGGTTGATGGCACGGCTGCTGGCCCCGATTGTGCGGCGTCGGGTGGTCTATTCCTGCGGGGTCGGGGACAGCGACCCGGTGACGCTGCCAGATCAACTGCTGGCCTTGGCCGAGGCACCCGGTTCGACGCTGGAAGTGTTGTTCCACGATTACTTTCCGGTCAGCCCGTCATATACCTTGTTGAACGATCAGGGGGTTTACCTGGGCCTTCCCGACCTGACCGTCCCCGATGCGGTGCATCGCAACCGGCGGCCTGACGGGCGCAGCGTATCGCTGGCGGACTGGCAGGCGGCCTGGGGTCGGTTGATCATTGCCGCAGACGAGGTGGTGTGTTTCTCCCGCGACAGCGCGGATAAGGTCGCGGCGGTCTGGCCTGCGGCTGGGGCCATTTTGGTGCGCCCGCATGGCATGCTGCACGCTGTGCCGCACGTGACGCCGCCGCAAGGGCATCCGCGCCCGGTGATCGGCGTGTTGGGCAACATCGGCCACCAGAAGGGCGTAGCGGTTCTGGCCGAGATGAGCCGGCTTCTGGCACGCAGCCGCGATGCCGATCTGGTGGTGATCGGCAATATCGACCCGGCCTTTCCCTTGACCCCTCCAGCGGTGGTGCATGGCAACTATCAGTTGCGCGACATCCCCGATCTTGTCGCCCGCTATGGAATTTCGTGCTGGCTTATCCCGTCCATCTGGCCCGAGACGTTTTCCTATGCCACACACGAGGTATTGGCGACCGGACTGCCGGTCTGGTGTTTCGATCTGGGGGCACAGGCCGAGGCGGTGCGCACTGCCATGAGATGCGGCGCGCCGGGTGGGGTAATCGCGTTGCACGAAGGGCGCGCGCCGACCGAAACACTGACCGACGTGATCCTGTCTGAAAAAGAGGACGCATGAGCAATCTGACGGTTTCCATCAAGGCGCTGCACGACCGGGGCATCGAGGTTTTGCCGCGCGGGGGCAACGGTAACGTTAATTTGCCGCAAAACACGCGTCTGGAATCGCCTACCAGCCTGAAATGGACCGTCTACGAACATTCGCTGCATCTCGGGGCATTCTCCTATCAGGTTTCCGGATATTGCTTTGCCGCGCGGATCGGGCGTTACTGTTCGATGGGAGAGAATGTTCAGATCGGGCGGCAGAACCATCCGCTGACCTGGGCATCGACCAGCCCGGCGTTCTATCTGTATGACAAGCTGTTCGATCTGGGCGAAGGGTTCGAGGGTGCAGCGGACTATCACGCCTACCGATTTGCCAATTCGGGACCGCCGACCCATGTCAAGATCACGACCATCGGCAACGATGTCTGGATCGGCCATGGCGCGCTGATTTCGGCGGGTGTGACGATTGGCGATGGCGCGATCGTCGCGGCACATGCCGTGGTGGCCAAGGATGTGCCGCCCTATGCGGTGGTGGCGGGAAATCCGGCGATCATCAAGCGGTTCCGCATGCCGCCGCAATTGATCTCGCCCTTTCTGCGCGCCAAGTGGTGGCGCTATGCGCCGTGGCAACTGGCGCATCTTGACGCGTCGAACGCCGAGAAGTTTGTCCATGCCGTGTTTTCCATGACGGATGTGGAACCCTTTGCTCCCACGATCACCGACCTGCGCGAGGACAGTCTTTGAGCTCTGCCGTGACCCCTATCGTCTTTCTGCATGTACCGAAAACCGCCGGACAGACCATTCATAACGAGTTGGCCCGGATGGTTGGGGCCGCAGCGGTATCGCCGGTCCGGGTCCATACGCAGGCGCTGAAGGGGCCGCAGATGCCGCCGGGATTTGCGTTGTATTCCGGACATCTGGACTGGGCCGAAATCGACACGATGCCGGATCGGTTCGTGTTCACCGTGTTGCGCGACCCCGCCGAGCGCATCGCATCTTTTTACTTTTTCCTGCTGGACGAGGCGCAGCGATTGACGGACGATCAGGTGGCGCTGCCCGGCAATCAGGGCAAGGCGTTCATCCTGCGCAGTTCGACCGAGGACTACTTCTTTGGCGGGCCGCCTGCCGTGCAGCGGTTCATCCGGGATCATTATGACAACTTCTATTGTTCCTACTTTGCCACACGAAAAATGCGCGGCTGGGGCGAGGTCAAGGGGTTGGCAGCACAAGACCGGATCGCTGCGGCGCTGACCGGGTTGGAGCGGCTGGACAGCATTTATTCCACCTCCGATCTGGCCGCGCTGGAGCGCGACATCGCGTTGCGCTATCGCGCGACCATTCGTATTGTCGAAAACTACCACAACACCGGCAGTCACGAGGCGAAAGAGGCACGATGGCCCAAGCTGCTGGCGCGCATTGGCAGCGATTCCGCCCGTCGGCGGCTGGAAGATTTTGTGGCTATCGACGCGCAGTTGATGGACCGGGTGCGTTTCAGCGCAGATTGACACTAACGTCACGCATTCAAGAGATCACGGTGATAACGGCGCAGGAATACCGTCCCGATCAGCATCAGACCAAGGCTGACGCCCCAGACATACACCAGCGAAACATAGGCCGCATCGTAGCTGGGATAGAAGCCTTTTCGCATGTAGCCCACGACATGAACCAGCGGGTTCCAGCCAAGATAATAGCGGTAAGGTTCTGGAATATCCTGATAAAGATGAAAGACGCACGACAACAGGAACAGGGGGCGGGTGGCAAGCGACCACATTTTTTGCCACAACGGATACATCGTAAACAACACACAGTTGACGGTCCCCACTCCTATGCCAAGGGCAACCGCCATCGCGAATGACCCCAGGATGATCGGTAGGTCTGGCATTGTCCGGGTCTCGAACACGATCAAGATACCGCAAAACACCACATACGCCACTAGAATTTGGGTCAGGATGTTGACCAGAAGACGGGCGATGATGGCATCGACGAATGTGACGGTGGGATAGGCCAGCAGCGCGCGCGAGAACATGATCGACGTGGCGGTTTTTGCGGAAATGTCGTTGAACACCAAGAAGGGCAGGATGCCGGTGGCATAGAAGATATGAAAGTTGATGCCGAGGGACGGCGAACGGAATGCGGCTGAAAAAACCGCCGCCAGCAGGAGGATGGCAAGGATCGGCTCCAGCACCGCCCAAAGATAACCTCCGGGTGAGCGGCCGTTGTCTGTGGCCATTTCGCGCAGCATCAGGGCGGCAATCGCCCGCAAGCTGGCATACCGCAGTCGAGGGGCTGCGATAAGGGGTTGTTGCGGCGGCGGAAACGGGCTTTGCGAAGTCATTGAAACTGCACTATCCTGACGGTCATGGGCCGCGCTGTGGTTTTGGGCATGGGACCAGCCCGACGCGGGCAGATATGAGTAATCGGGTGAGAGCCACGCCAGAGCGCGTTTGCAGTATGGCGCAGCAGGCGCAAATGTTCAAACCCCTAGCGCAGGACATGCCTTGACCCAACCCACCCCGATAGGCCCCGCTTTGGCTCCTGCCGCATCCACCGCCGGGACGCCCTCACCCGTGCCACAGCCTGTGCCCGCGTCCAAGCCGGTACCCGCAGCCAAAGCCATCACACCGCCGAAACCGGTAGCCCCCCCGGTCAGCAGGGCCAGGCTCAAGAGACGCCACAAGGTGGTAATGATCAGTTTCGTGTTCGGGGTGATCGGGCCTCTGGTTGTCACGGCCTGGTATCTTTGGATGGTCGCCGTCGATCAATACGCCTCGACCGTGGCATTTTCCGTGCGCAAGGAAGAAATCAGTTCGGCGGTCGAGTTTCTGGGTGGGATTACCAACCTTTCGGGGACAACCTCTTCGGACACCGACATCCTCTATGAATTTCTGCAAAGTCAGGGCCTTGTGGCGCAGATCGACAAAGAAGTCGGTCTGCGGGCCATGTGGTCGAAACCGGTTTTCGATCCGGTTTACGACTATCCGGCCCCGGGCACGATCGAAGATCTGACCCATCACTGGGCCAGGTTGGTCAAGATCATGTATGACAGCGGCACCGGCTTGATCGAATTGCGGGTACAGGCATTTGCGCCCGAAGATGCGACCCGGATTGCCACGGCGATCTATCTGGCCAGTACCGACATGATCAACGAACTGAGTGCGGTGGCGCGGGAGGATGCGATCCGTTATTCGCGCGACGAATTGACCCTGTCGGTCGAACGGCTGAAAGACGTGCGCGCGGCGGTTACGCAGTTTCGGAACCGCACCCAGATCATTGACCCGATCATAGATCTGCAATCGCAGGCAAATCTGTTGGGAACGTTGCAGGCGCAACTGGCCCAAGCGCAGATCGAAGTCGATCTGTTGCGCGAAACCACCCGGGCAGGGGATCCGCGCATGGAACAGGCCGAGCGGCGGGTGCGTGTGACGGAAGATCAGATTGTCGAGGAACGTCGCAAGCTGGGGATCGGCGACGGCACCGAGCAGGGACAGGTCTATGCCAATCTTGTAGGCGAGTATGAACGCCTGCAAGTGGACCGCGAATTTGCCCAACAGACCTACACCTCGGCTTTGGCAACCTATGACGGTGCGTTGGCCGAAGCGCAGCGCAAGAGCCGCTATCTGGCGGCCTATGTGCTTCCGACCACTGCGGAAAAATCGGAGTACCCACAGCGGTTGACCCTGTTCGGGTTGATTGCGCTGTTTGCCTTCATGATATGGGGGATTCTGGTGCTGGTTGCCTTCTCGCTGAAAGACCGGCGTTAGGGGTGGACGATGATCAAGTTGCAGAACCTGACCAAGACATTCGTGTTGCGCGGCGAACGCAAGACCGTGGCCCGCAACCTGAACGCAGTTTTCCCATCGGGCAGTTCCGTGGGCCTTCTCGGGCGGAACGGGGCCGGCAAATCGACGCTGCTCAAGATGATCGCGGGCACGATGGACCCGACGTCGGGGCGGGTCCTGACGGATGGCACGATTTCCTGGCCGGTGGGCTTTGCAGGCTCGTTTCATGGCGAGTTGACGGGCATGCAGAATACCCGGTTCATCGCCCGCATCTATGGGGTGGACACGGATGAGCTTGCCGCGTTCGTCGAGGATTTTGCCGGGCTGGACCGCCATTTCCACCTGCCGTTCCGCACCTATTCCTCCGGCATGAAATCGCGGCTGGCGTTTGGCGTGTCGATGGGGATCGCGTTCGATACATACCTGATCGACGAAGTGACAGCGGCGGGGGATGCATCGTTTCAGGAACGCAGCAGCCTGTTGTTCGAGGCGCGGATGGCGAACGCGGGGGCCGTCGTGGTGTCGCACGGGATGGCACTGATCCGCAGACTGTGCACGTCGGCGGCGGTGCTGGAGAATGGCGAATTGACGTATTACGAGGACGTCGAAGAAGCGATCGCGCAGCATCAGCGCAACATGGATGTTCCGGTGAATCTGGCGATCTGAACCGCAAGATCGCTTGCCCGCATCCCTTGTGGGTATGCCGATACACGGCTATGGTTTCTTCGATATGCATTCGATCCGGAGAATCACCGTATGCCATTAAACAAGTTTGGCTTCACTCGCTGGAATTTTCAATACGATATCGGTAGCGACACAACCCTTGATCCGATTGCGGATCATAAACTTTTGCGGCGAATCGCTGGACGCAAAAACCTTTTCATGAACCCATTGTTGACGTCAGGCTATCTGAAGGGAAAGCGCGTTCTCGACCTTGGCTCCAATTCTGGTTATTGGTCCTATATAACCTTGGCAGAGGGGGGGGCAAGTTTTGTTCAAGGCATCGAAGCCTCGCCCGAATTGGTCGAACAGGCGAACTTCGTGTTTGAAAAGAAAGGTATGATACCGGGCAGCTATGATTTTCGGCTGGACGATGCATATAGCTATCTTCGCGAAACGGAAGACCGATTTGATGTCGTGCTGTGTTTGGGTTTCTTCTATCACATTAATGATCCGCTGGCCCTGTTGCAACTGATGCGGCGGGTATGCCGGGGCTTTACGGTGATTGACACGATCGTGCATAAATCTGACGAGGCCCTGATTTCAGTGCGCCCAGTCCAAAGGAAATCGGTGATCGACGAGGCAAACATCACACTTGAACTGGTGTCGTCGCCCAAAGCGATTCATTGGCTGGCCGAGGAAGCAGGCTATGTGGCAACCCGCGACTTAACCGATGATTACGAAAAAATCTCGTCGATGTGGGACTATATTGGTGCTTTCAGGTCTGCCCATGTTTGCAGCGTCAGCGACAAGATCGAGACGATTTGGCCGACGGCCCTCAACCCCGGCTACATGACGACTTCGGAAGATTTGGAAAAATACGGATATTTTCCGGAAATGCACCGCAAGGGCGGACGATCTTAAAGTCGCCCCAGCGCCGCTGCCAGATAGCACAGCATCGTGCCAAGGCGGCTCTGGCGGCGAAAGCCGAGCGATTGCAGCAATCGTACCCGCGCTGCGCCCGCGCGGGCGGGGTCGGTGGTGAACCGGGTCAACGCCGCCCGCACCTCCGGGGTCAGGTCGGACGTCGACAGCAGGGCGCGGGCGTTGGCCTGCACCCATTCGCCGTAATTCCGGCGCAGCACCCGTGTGGCGCGCGACAACGCGGCGCGCAGGTTGCCGGGCGCGCCAAGAACATTTCCGGCGTGCTGGCGATACAGCACCCCCCGCCGCGCATCGAGGATGGCGCGCCCGCCTGATGCAGTGACCAACAGCGTCAGCCACCAATCGTGAAATGCGATCCGTTGCGGTCCTGCATGGCGGACCAGTGCCAGTGCAGGCGCATTCAGCACCATGCTGTGCCCCGCCATCACGTTTTGCAGCATCGCCGTGGCAAAGACCGGAGCGCCGCCGGACGGTGGGCGCGACCCGCCTTGCCGCTTGCCCGACGCGTCGATGTAGAAACTTTGCGCCGAATAGACCAAGGGCGACGGATCATCCGGCGGCAGCGCCCGCAACGCCCGCGCCAGTTTGCCGGGCAGCCAGATGTCATCCTGATCCGACAGGGCCACCAGACCGGCAGGAAGGTCCGGGTGGCACAGCAAGGACAGAAAGTTGGCCGCCGCGCCCTGCCTCGGCCCGTGAAGCAGACGGATATCGTACCGGTCGCCATGATCGGCGCGGAACCGGTGCAGCAGGTCCAGCGTGCCGTCGGTCGATCCGTCATCGCTGATCCACAGCACCCAGTTGGTGTGGCTTTGCCGCAGGTAGGATGCAAGTTGTTCCGGCAGGAAAGCCGCGCCGTTCCGCGTGCAAAGCAGGATGGAAATCGTGCGCGGGTCCTGCGGCATCCGCCCTTGATGCCTGAGCGGGCGGCGTCCTGCAATGGCTGCAATCACGCGGCGATTGCCTGCAATTGTTGCCAAACGCCTAATTGCTGCCACGAAGTCTTTCGGCATCATTAATTCCGCGAACGCATCCTGACCCGGCTTGTGTGGGTAAGCGTGGGGGCCAGGGGTGGCGTTAATTCAGCATGTAGAAACCCGTCTTGACGGGCCGATCGCCTATGTCCAGGCGATCACTGATCTGGAGTTGGTGACAATCGGTGGGGTCACCAGGTTGTATGCCGCAACCGCGCAAGGCGGTGGCGGGGTGTCGGTTCGCAGTCTGGACACCGGCATGGCGGTGCTGGGCACAGCGGCGCATCCGCCATCGGCGGGGCTGGTGGCGCTGCCGAAACTGTCGGGCATGGCGGTCAACGGGCAACAGGTTCTGTCGGTCGCGGGTCTGTCCGACGCCGGACTGCGGGGCTACGCGCTGTCGTCTACGGGACTGCCGGGGCAGGTCAGGCTGTTCGGGTCGGGCAGCACCGAGGCCTATTCCGCGATGGAGCATCTGCAGATCGGGACCCGGAGTTTCGTGGTGTCGGCGGCGCTGGGTGGCACCGGGCTGATCAGCCGCGAGGTGACGGCGACCGGGGCCTTGGTCGCGGTGTCGCAGGTCACGACAGGGGCTGCCGTGCAGGGCTTGGACATCGGTGCGTTGGCGGTGGTGCAGGTCGGCGCGCTGCGGCTGGTTCTGGCCGTCTCGGCGTTTGGCGACAGGTTGCTGAGTTTCCGGATGTCGGACACCGGCACACTGACGGCTGGGGCCAGTCTGGGCGGGGCGGAGGGTTTGTGGATCGCCGCACCCTGTGTGCTGGAAACCGCGCAGATGGGCGGGGTCAGTTATGCCTTGGTCGGCTCGGCCGGAAGCAGCACGATCAGCGTGGTGCAGCTGGCCGCCACTGGCGCGATGACGGTGACCGACCACGTGATCGACAGTCTGGCCACCCGGTTTCAGGGCATCGGCGCGCTGGAGGTGGTGACGGTTGGCGACCGTGTGTTCGTCATTGCAGGGGGCGGAGATGACGGGTTGACCCTGATGGTTCTGTTGCCGACGGGGCGCTTGCTGCATCTGGATACGATCCCCGACACGATGCTGACCGCCCTGTCCAACGTATCTGCGTTGGCGGCCCGCTGGACCGGGACGGCAATCGAGGTGTTCACGGCGGGACGGGCGGAGGCGGGGATCGGGCGGTTTCGCATCGACGTGGGCACGCCTGCCCCGATGCTGTTGGGCGCGGCAGGGGCAGACACGCTGACCGGCGACGCGCGGGCCGATCTGATCAGCGGCGGGGCCGGGGCAGACCTGCTGTCGGGTGGGGCCGGGGCCGACATCCTGATCGACGGGGCGGGCAGCGACACGCTGTTTGGCGGGGCCGGGGCAGACACGTTCGTTCTGGTGGCAGACGGTATGGCCGACGTGGTCCGCGATTTTCGTGTGACCGAGGATCGGCTGGACCTGTCGGCCTGGGGGATGCTGTACGATGTGCGTCAGTTGGCAATCACCGCCACCGCCACGGGGGCCACGATCCGCTTTGGCTCGGAAACGCTGGTCCTGATCACCGACACAGGCTCGCCCCTGGCGGCGAATGCGCTGACCAACGCGCATATCGTCAACCTGCAACACAGCCCCCCTGCCGTGGTCGAGACGCCGCCTCCGGTTACTGGGCCGATTCGGGGCACCACAGGGGCCGATACGTTGACGGGCGGTGCGTCGGGCGACACGCTGCTGGGCGCCGGTGGCAACGACCGCCTGCTGGGCGAAGCGGGGGCGGACAGTCTGGATGGCGGCGATGGGCAGGATCAGCTTTTCGGCGGGTTGGGGGTCGACACGCTGGACGGCGGGTCGGGGAATGATGCGCTGTCCGGGGGCGACGGGGGCGATCTGCTGCGCGGCGGGCTCGGCAATGACACGCTGGGCGGCGACGCCGGGAACGATTCGATGGACGGAGGCGACGGGCAGGACCAGTTGTTCGGTGGATTAGGGGCGGACACGCTGGATGGCGGATCGGGCAACGACCTGCTGGACGGGGGAGATGACAACGATCTGCTGCGTGCGGGCCTCGGTGATGACACGCTGTTCGGCGGAACGGGCAATGACAGTCTGGACGGCGCGGAAGGGTCGGATCAGCTTTCTGGCGGCGTGGGCGATGACACGCTGGATGGTGGGACCTGGGGGCAGGATGTGCTGTCAGGCGGGGATGGGTCCGATGTTTTGCGCGGGATGGCAGGGGACGACACGCTGAACGGCGATGGCGGGAATGACAATCTGGCGGGTGGAGACGGCAACGACGCGATCTATGGCGGCGATGGAACCGATACGCTGGACGGCGGGGCGGGCAACGACCTGCAAGGCGGTGGGGCAGGCAACGATGTGCTGCGCGGCGGGTTGGGGGATGACAGTCTGAATGGCGATACGGGCAATGACCTGCTGGAGGGGGCAGAAGGGTCGGACCGGCTGTTCGGCGGCGCGGGCGATGACACGCTGGACGGTGGCAGCGGCACCTTCGACTGGCTTTGGGGCGGGGATGGGGCCGACGTGCTGCGCGGGGGGGCAGACAATGATTCGCTGGCGGGCGATGCGGGGGACGATCAACTTGACGGCGGGACCGGCAATGACCTGCTGCAGGGCGGGGCTGGGGCGGACCGGTTGACGGGCGGTGACGGAGACGACTCGCTGCAGGACGGGACCGGCATCGACCAGATGCGGGGCGGGGCCGGTGCAGATCTCTTTGTGATGACGCGGGACGGCGAGGCGGATGCGATCCTCGATTTTCAGCCCGGCCTGGACCGGATCGACGTGACCGGATGGGGCCTGATCCTGTCGGGCCATCAGTTTGAGATCGACGCGACCGCCACGGGGGCGGTGCTGCGCTATGGGACCGAGACGTTGACGATCACCTCTGCCACAGGCGTGCCCTTGAGCAAGGCCAATCTGGTGGCGGCGGGGGCGTTCCGGGTTTGGACCGGCCTGCAAGACTACGGAACATGGGCCGAGCAAGGCGGAACACCTCTGGCTGATCTGCGCACCGGAACGGAAGGAGCCGACCGTTTGCGGGGTGAGGCCGGGGCAGACACCCTGCGTGGAATGGGGGGCGATGACCTGTTGATCGGCGGGGCTGGGGCGGACATTCTGGATGGCGGCGCGGGGATCGACACCGTCAGCTATCAGACCAGCATCGGGTATATGCTGGTTGATCTGATGTTGATCAGTCCCGGCACCAATCAGGCGCAGGGTGACACATTCATCAGCATCGAGAACCTGATCGGCGGAACCGGGATGGACGACATCCGCGGGACGATGGCAGGGAATGTTCTGGACGGCGGGCCCAGTTTGGACGTCCTCTATGGTCGGATGGGGAATGACACGTTGGTCGGCGGCGAGGGGGATGACGCGCTGTTCGGCGGGCCGGGGGCGGACCTGCTGATTGGCGGTCCTGGCCGTGATCAGGCGTCGTATTCGACCAGTATGGGCGCTCTGGTCCTTGATCTGCTGTTTCCCCAGACGAACACCGGCGAGGCGGCGGGCGACCAATATGACAGTATCGAAGATCTGGTGGGCGGAATGGCCGCCGATCTGATTGCCGGTGACTTCGGCAACAACGGTCTCTATGGGCGCGAGGGGGCCGATTCGCTGTATGGCAGGGCGGGCAACGACTTTCTCAACGGCGGGTCGCAAAGTGACCGGCTGGACGGCGGGATCGGGAACGACACGTTGCGCGGCGGCACCGAGGGCGACACCTTTGTCTTCAACAGCGGGCGCGACGTGGTCGAGGATTTCAACCGTGCAACGGGCGACCGGATCGCGATTGACCGCGCCTTGCTGAGCGGGACCGTGCAGACCGGGGCGCAACTGCTGCAATATGCGGTGTTCGACGGGTCGCAGGTGGTCTTTACCTTCGGCAATGGGCACTCTCTGACGCTGTGGGGACAAACCGGGCTGACCGGGCTTGCCGATGCGTTGTTTTCGTTCTGACCTGCTTCCCGGAGGCCACAAAGCGGTGCAAACGCGGCGAGGGGCCCAAAACCAGCTTGGCCCCGGCGAGGCTCGCGCCTTAGATGGCGATGTGGGCGGACGAAAGGGAAGACATGACGACGACATATCCGGTAATCCATCCGGTTATCCTGTGCGGCGGGTCCGGCACGCGGTTGTGGCCGTTGAGCCGCAAGAGTTACCCCAAGCAATTCGTGCCTCTGGTGGGCGATGACAGTCTGTTTCAGGCATCGGTCCGGCGGCTGTCGGGTATGGGTTATGCTGCACCTCTGGTCGTGACCAACGCCGAGTTCCGCTTTATCGTGAGCGAGCAGTTATCGGTCGCCGGAGCCTGGGCCTCCGGGATTTTGATCGAACCTGCGGCGCGCAACACCGCGCCCGCCGTGCTGGCGGCCGCGCTTTGGCTGGCGCAGACCGATCCCGAAGGGTTGATGCTGGTGGCACCGTCCGATCATGTGATCCCGGATGCCGCGGCGTTTCGGGTGGCGGTTAAGTCCGCCGTGCCGCGCGCGATGGCGGGCGATCTGGTGACGTTCGGTATCGCGCCGGACCGGGCTGAAACCGGCTATGGCTATCTGGAACTGGACAGTGCCGGAGCCGCACAGGCCGACACGCCGCAGCACCTGTGCAGCTTTGTCGAAAAACCGGACGCCGCGCGGGCGGATGCGATGCTGGCGCAGGGCAACTATCTATGGAACGCCGGAATTTTCCTGTTTTCCGTCGGGGCCATTCTGGCGGCCTACCGCCAGCACGCCCCCGGATTGTTCGCCAAGGGTGAGGAGGCAGTCGCCGGGGCGACGGTCGATCTGGGGTTTACCCGGCTGGCTGCGGGACCGTGGGCCAAGATGGACGACATCTCCATCGACTACGCGATCATGGAGAAGGCCAGCAATCTTGCCGTCGTGCCCTATCGCGGCGGCTGGTCTGACCTTGGCGGTTGGGAGGCGGTGTGGCGCGAGGCCGGTCCCGATGATCGCGGCGTGGTGGTCAGTGGTGCGGCCACGGCGCTGGATTGCGACGACACGTTGTTGCGGGCCGAGGCTCCGGGGCAAGAGCTGGTCGGGCTGGGGCTGAACGGGGTCGTCGTGGTGGCGATGCCCGATGCCGTGCTGGTCGCCGACAAATCCCGCGCGCAAGAGGTCAGGCAAGTGGTCGCCAACCTTAAAGCCAAGGGCGCAAAACAGGCCGAAGCCTTTCCGCGCGACCACCGGCCTTGGGGGTGGTTCGAACAGTTGGTCGTGGGCGACCGGTTTCAGGTCAAGCGGATCGTGGTCCATCCCGGGGCGGCTCTCAGCCTGCAAAGCCATGTCCACCGCGCCGAACACTGGATCGTGGTGGCGGGAACTGCCGAGGTCACAGTGGGCGAAGAGGTCAGGCTGTTGACCGAAAACCAGTCGGTCTACATTCCGTTGGGGTCAAAGCACCGTCTGGCGAACCCAGGCAAGCTGCCTCTGACCCTGATCGAGGTGCAGACCGGCAGCTATCTGGGCGAAGATGACATCATCCGCTACGAAGATATCTATGCGCGCGGCTAGGTCGGGCAGGCGCGCCGGTCTTGACCCTCAAAGGTCGGGTCAAAGACTGAAGATGTGCCCTGACAACCCGTCCAGCGAGGTGATCCCCTCCAGCGTCAGGGTGTTCCCGCCGCCAAAATCAAAGAACGCCGCTGTGCCGGTCAGGGTGGCGTAGGTTGCGACAATCTGCGCGCCGGTCAGGGCCTGCCCCCCCAGCGCGCTGCGCAGGATGGCGATGTTGTCACCTTGGGCAAGCGTCATGTCGGCAATCACGTCAGACCCATGCGCGAACACAAAGCGGTCGACCCCGGCACCGCCGGTCAGGTGGTCGTTGCCCTCGCCACCGACCAGCGTATCGTTGTCGGCCCGCCCGTCCAGCGTGTCGCGGCCGCCTGACCCTTCAAGACGTTCAGCGCTTGCAGAGGCAAAGATGCGGTCGCCCTGCGCCGACCCGATGATCACTTCGATCTCGAAGACCCGATCGCCCACCGCCTCGGCGGTGTTGCCCACAGGCAGCATCAGGTCGACGTTGATGGCCCCGCCCACGCCGTAATTGAGCGTATCAATCCCCGCGCCGCCAAAGATCACGTCGGCCCCGGCACCACCAAAGAAGATGTCGTTCCCCGTCCCGCCGCGCAGCGTGTCGTCGCCTGCACGCCCGTAAATCACGTCGTCGCCCGCGCTGCCGTCCAGCAGTTCAGCGCTGAGGTTGCCCAGCAGCGTATCGTTGGCCGATCCCCCCACCACCACCTCGATGCCAAAAAATGTGTCTCCCGCCGCCTCGCCCGTGCTGTTGTGCGACAACAACAGGTCGATGCGTTGCGCGACATTACCCAGATACTGAACCGTGTCCGTGCCTGCACCCCCGTCCAGCACATCGGCCCCTAAGCCGCCGATCAGGGTATCGTTGCCGAGGCCGCCGCGCAGGGTATCGTTGCCCGACCGGCCGTAAAGCTGGTCGTCCCCCTCCCAACCCGCTATCTGTTCGGCCTGACCGGACCCCAGCAGCGTATCGTTGCCCGACCCGCCCAACAGAACCTCGATGCTGATGAAACTGTCGCCCACAGCCTCGCCGGTGTTGGTCGAGGGCAGCAACAGGTCGATCCGCTGGCCCACTGTGCCGCTGTACTGCACGGTATCAATGCCCAGACCGCCGTCCAGCAGATCGGCCCCGACCCCGCCGATCAACCTGTCGTTGCCCAGACCGCCGCGCAAGGTATCGGCACCGGCGCGACCATAGATCAAATCATTGCCATCTCCGCCGGTCAGCAAATTGTTATCGGTGTGACCCAACAGCGTGTCATTGCCTGCCCCGCCAATCAGAGCCTGTATCGCGATATAGGTGTCGCCCGCCGCATCGCCGGTGTTACCCGCAACGAACCACAGGTCGGCCTGCACCGCCGCCGAGTCTGTGTAGTCGGCGGTATTGGCCCCTGTGCCGCCATCGAGCCTGTCGGCCCCGGCCCCGCCCCTGAGCAAATCGTCGCCCCCCAGACCGACCAGCGTATCCTGCCCCGCGCCGCCTTGCAGCACGTTGGCCCCCGCGTTGCCAATCAGCGAATCGTTGCCGCTCCCTCCGATCAACCCCGTCACGCCGGAGTAGCGGTCGTCAGACGCCTCGCCGGTGTTGTTGCCGGCTTGCCCGAGGTCCGCACGAAATCCGGCGGTTGCGGACTGATAGCTGGCAATGATCGTGGCCCCGCCCGACCCGATGAACTGATCGGCCCCGGTACCGCCTTCGATGATCGCGCTGCCGCCGGTCATGATGAAGGTGTCATTCTCGCTGCCGCCAAACAACCGCAGATCGGCCCCTCGGACGATCATGTAATCCGCCCCGGAGCCGCCATAAATCGTATCCGCACCACCGCCGCCGTAATAGAGGTCGTTGCCATCACCGCCATACATCAGATCGCCACGCGCCGCGCCGACGATCGTGTCATTGCCGGTTCCGCCATACAGGCTGTCAAACCCGTTGCCGCCGCGCAGCTTGTCGTTTCCGGCCCCGCCATACATCGCCTCGGCCCCGGAACTGCCGGTCATGATGTTGTTCAGCATATTGCCGGTGATCTGGATCGCCGCCCCGCCCGAGTATCGCGAAATCACGACGTTTTCGACGTTATCCGGCAGGGTGAAATCGACGCGGGTAAAGACTGTGTCGATACCCTGACCGAACGATTCTCTGACGGTCACATTCAGACTGTTGACGTAATAACTGTCATTGCCACGCCCGCCATTTGCGATATCGCCCACGTCGTTCAAATAGAAAAGGTCGCTGCCGGAAGTGCCGTTGGCGATGCCGTTCGTGTCCGGCACGATGTCGGCCTTGTCTACCAGAATGGCCTCCAATTGCGTCATCAGCGCGGCCTGACCCGGTTGACCCGCCAAATTGAACACCTGGTCCCGGTCGTTGATCATGTCATACAATTCGGTCGAACCATCTTCATACCGGATGAAGGAATGGGTGGCAGTCCGAAGCATGATCGACCCGAACATCATGGTGATCGACATCCCATCGCCCGCCGCTGGTCCGGTTTGCAGCAGCAGCGATTTCAGACTGTCGCCCGACAAGCCCGGGGGGATGTTCAGACCCGCAAGGTCCAGCAGGGTCGGGTAGGCATCGACCAGATTGACGACATCATCGACGACCCGCCCGCCATGGGCGCTGTCGGGCAACTTGAACACGAAGGGCACCTTGGTGGCCTCTTCCCACAGGGTGAACTTGCCCCACAGATTGTCCCGGTCGCCAAGGTGATAGCCGTGGTCGCTCCACAGCATGATGGTCGTGGTGTCCCAGCGGCCTGTTGCGTCCAACTCGTCGAACAAGCGGCCGATCTGGGCGTCGGCATAGGACAGGCTGGCGAAATAGCCTTGCAGGAATTCCTTGGCATGCGCGACGCTGTCGGGCACGGTATGGCCCCTGCTGTTGACCAACTGATCGCGGATGAAGGCGGGCACGTTCGACATGTCGTCGCCGACCAACCCCGGCACCACGATCTGGTCCAGCGGGTAAAGGTCGAAGTATTCCTGCGGCACGACCCAGCCCAGATGCGGTTTGACCAGCCCGATGTTCAGCATGAACGGATCAGACGGATCGTGGTTGTCCAGAAAACTGATCGCGCGGTCGATGGTGATGTGATCGGACAACTGGGATTCGGTCACGCCGGGCGGCAGCGGGCCGTAGGTGTTGGTCGCGTCAAAGCCAACCTTGCCGCCGAATTCGGAATACATGCCCTGCCAGACCGACTGCGGCAAATCAATGCTGTGCGTCAGCTTGCCAAAGCCGCCAACGTCATATCCCGCCTGTAGAAATCGCGCGGTCAACGTGGTCGTGGGATCAATGTTTTCATACCAGACCTGATCGTTGGCATGGATTCCGGTCTTGTTCGGCGACAAACCGGACCAGAAACTGGTGCGCGCAGGGTTGCAGATCGCCTCTGGCGTATAAGCGTTGGAAAAGCTGACGCCTTCGGTCGCCAGCCGCTGAATGTTCGGCGCGATGATTTGCGAAGAGAAGATCGTGTTAGGACCGGCCCAGTAGGTCAGGTCGTCGACCGCAATAACGATCATGTCACTCATTGCGAACGCCTTTTGTCTCGCTTCACGTTCCATCTGACCCGCGCCATCGCTTCCGTCAACCCACATCGCGGTGGCAGCAACGTTGTTGCCGAATACTCTGCGATCCTGGGGCGCCGGGTGCCGTTGTTTCGCGCCGGCTTGACAAGACATGCCGCCACTTGCCTTGTGCAGTCAAATGGCGGGATGGAGGTCCAATGCGTATCGCGATGATCGGAACCGGCTATGTGGGCCTCGTGTCGGGGGTGTGTTTCTCCGACTTCGGCCATGACGTGGTCTGCGTGGACAAGGATGCGCGCAAGATCGACCTGCTGATTCAGGGCAAAGTCCCGATCTACGAGCCCGGGCTTGACTTGCTGATGGCCAAGAACGTGGCCGCGGGGCGGTTGTCGTTCACGCTGGACCTTGAGGCGGCGATGGAAGGTGCCGATGCGGTGTTCATCGCGGTGGGCACCCCCACCCGGCGCGGTGACGGGCACGCCGACCTGACTTATGTCCATGCGGCAGCCGCCGAGATTGCGCGGGCGGCCAAGAACTATCTGGTGATCGTCACCAAATCGACCGTGCCGGTCGGCACCAACCGTCAGGTGCGCGACATTGTGGCGGCGGCCAATCCGGGGCTGGCGTTCGATGTCGCCTCCAACCCCGAGTTCCTGCGCGAGGGTGCCGCCATCGAGGATTTCATGCGCCCCGACCGGGTGGTCGTGGGCATCGAGACCGAACGCGCCGCCGCCGTGATGCGTGACGTCTATCGCCCGCTGTCCTTGCGCGATTTTCCTATCGTCGAAACCGATCTGGAAAGCGCCGAGTTGATCAAGTACGCGGCCAATGCGTTTCTGGCGACCAAGATCACCTTCATCAACGAAATCGCCCTATTGTGCGAGCGGGTCGGTGCGGATGTGAAGCAGGTCAGCCGCGGGATGGGCCTGGACGGGCGGATCGGCAACAAGTTCCTGCACGCAGGACCGGGCTATGGCGGGTCGTGTTTTCCCAAGGATACCAAGGCCTTGGCGCGGATCGGGCAGGATCATGCCGTGCCGATGCAGATCACCGAAACCGTCATCAAGGTAAACGAGGAAATCAAGCGCCGGATGATCGACAAGATTGTCGATGCCTGCGGCGGGTCGGTGAACGGCAAGGTCATCGCGATCCTTGGCGTGACCTTCAAGCCCAATACCGACGACATGCGCGAGGCCCCATCGCTGACCATCGTGCCTGCCTTGGTAGGCGCAGGGGCCAAAGTCCGTTGCACCGATCCGCAGGGTCGGCATGAAGGCGAGGCGCTGTTGCCGGGGGTCAACTGGATGCCCGACGCCTATAGTGCCGCGCGCAACGCCGATCTGGTCGTCATCCTGACTGAATGGAACGAATTCCGCGCGCTGGACCTGCGCAAGATCGCCAAGCACATGACCCGCGCCGCCATGGTCGACCTGCGCAACATCTATTCCCCGAAAGTCGTCAAGGACGCCGGGTTCGACGAATATGTCTCGATCGGCCGCTAGCGCCCTTCCCTTCGTCTGCTCAAAAATACCCTACAGGGGACGCGGGGGGCATAAGATCCCCCGGCTCTTTCCGCAAAACCGACGGTCCGCTATTCCGCCGCTTCTTCCACACCGATGAATCCGCCCGACTGGCGGTTCCAATAGCGCGCATAAAGCCCGTTCTTGTTCAGCAGCCCGGTGTGGGTGCCTTCCTCGACGATCCGGCCCTGATCCAGCACCACGATCCGGTCCATCGCGGCAATCGTCGACAGGCGGTGCGCGATGGCCAGCACGGTCTTGCCGACCATCACCCGGTCCAGC
>JBBRVJ010000004.1:0-49310 GCA_038246975.1 Rhodobacterales bacterium
ACCCGATGGCCCGCTTTGCCCTGACCTTGTCCCTTGCCCTGTTGACCGGAGCCACCCCGTTGGCCGCCCAAGATGCCCGTGACCCCGCGTGGCCTCTGACCCTGATCGACGGGCAGTCCCCCGGATTTTCGGCCACGCTCAGCCTGGATCAGCCGGGTTTTGTGCGGGGGCGGGGGCCGTGCAATGGCTATTCCGCGCGCTTGACCGGAACGCTGCCCGCCGTAGCCCTTGGGGCGATCCGGTCGACCAGAATGGCCTGCCCCGACCTTGCCGCCGAGCGGGCGTTCTTTGCCTTGCTGGGGGGGATCGACACGATCATTGCCACGCAGACCGCGCTGACCTTGTCGGGAAATGGACATGTCATGGTGTTTGCGCCGTTTTCGGAATGAGACGGCAGGCACGTCCCTGACGGGCGTTTGTCGTATGCGGAAAGTGGCGGGCCCGCAGCGGCCGTGGAGACGTGAATTTCCCGAGAGCCTGAGTGTTCAGGTTGGTCGCCAGGTAGCAAGACCGGAATCTTGCCAGAGCCAGCTCCCTCGGAGATGCTTATCGGCCACTGGAAAAGGGTCTCGCACGAGAAGAGCAGAACCCGCCACCGACCAACATAGGCGCGCGGGGGCGCTGCTGCAAGGCTTGTCAAATGTTCACCTTTTGTGCATGATTGACGCATGAGCGACGATCACCTTTTGCCCTCCATGCCCGGCCAACGCCTTGCGCGCGGCGTGGCACGGGCGTTGCGGGCGCTGGATTTCGTGACGGTCGAGGAAATGATACCGACCCCTGGCCTGCGGGTCGATCTGCTGGGACTGGGGCCGAAGGGCGAGGTTTGGGTGATCGAATGCAAGTCGGGGCGGATGGATTACCTGACCGACCGGAAATGGCAGGGCTATCTGCCGTGGTGCGACCGGTTCTTCTGGGCGGTGGACGCCGACTTTCCGACCGACCTTTTGCCGGACAGGACCGGATTGATCCTTGCCGATGCCTATGATGCCGAGATCATTCGCATGGGGCCGGATACGCCGCTGGCCCCGGCGCGGCGCAAGGTGATGGTTCAGAAATTCGCCCGCCATGCCGCATTGCGGTTGCAGGCGCTGCGCGATCCGGGGGTGGCGGGGCTGATCAGCGGCGGTTCTTTGGCTTGACGCCGGACGTCATGGCCCGCGCCGCTTCTGCCGCCGCGCGCAGTTCTTCGGCGATCTCGTCGGCTTCCTCGGGGTCGAAATCGAGCGGGAGTTCGATCCCGCCTTCGGCTTCGATATAAATCCGCACCATGCCAAGATCGGTCGGTCCGATCTGGATGTTGGCGGCGATGTCGCTTTGCTTGTCGATGCCCATGGCGGCCTCTTGATTGGGAATGGGGCGGCATAGCGCCGAACGCCTGCCCATGGCAAGGACTTGACTCTGTCCGCGCGCGGTGGCCCCCGTGTGATCGCTGTGGATGGAGCCTGTGTCGCCCAACGCTTACGCAAGGTCTTGCAATCCGGGGTATGGGGCGTTAAATCGCCCCAGCGTGCCGCGTTAGCTCAGTTGGTTAGAGCACTAGATTGTGGATCTAGGGGTCCCCCGTTCGAGCCGGGGACGTGGTACCATCCTTTCCGGTATGCATTTGGTGGCGTTTGGTGCAACGCGGGACCGGTCAGTGTGCGCGTCGGATCGGGCTGCGCAGTCCAACATCGTAAGCGTCACTGTCGATGCCTGCCACAGCGACCAATGCGTCCAGATCGGGGATCGTGACCCGGCGGTTGCCTTCGAGCGCGATCAACCCCGCGGTCTTGAGCGCGGTCATCTTGCGGCTGACCGTTTCCAGCGTGAGGCCCAGATAATCGCCCATCTGTTCGCGGGTCAGCGGCAGATCGACCACCCTTTTGCCCCCCTTCACCCCAACCTCCAGCAGCGCGCCACGGCGGGCGATGATGGCCAGCAGGCTCGCGATCTTTTCCAGTGCCGTCTTGCGCCCCAGAAGCAGCAACCATTCGCGGGCGGCGTCCAACTCGTCCAGCGTCATTTCCAGCAGGCGCTGAGCCACATGCGGGGTCGTCAACAGCAAATCCTCGAACGGCTTGCGGCGAAAGCAGCACATCAGCACATCTGACGTTGCGGTCACATCATAGGTGGCCTGCATCCGTCCCGGTCTGCCTACGAAATCGGAGGGTAGCAAAAGCCCGACCATCTGCCGCCGCCCATCCTCCATCGTCTGCGACAGGGTGGCGACGCCCGTGACCACCGAGGCCACGAAATCCATCTTGTCGCCCGACCAGATCACCGGTTGGCCCGCCTGAAAGCTGCGGTAATACTTGATCTGTTCCAGATACCGCAGCTCTTCCGGCTCGCACCGGGCACAGACCGCGCGATAACGGATCGGGCAGCTATTGCAGTCCTGCTGCACGCGGGGAATGTCGGGAGTTGCCATCAGCCAAAGGGATATTGTCCAGATCAGGGCTGTTGGCCCACTCTTACCAAGGCTAATCACAAAAGCCGCGATTCGCAACCTTTGGCCGTCGCTTGACCCGCTGATCCGGCCTCTTCAGGGCTTTGGATGATCCTCCCAATCGGGCTTGAGGATTCGGTTGGCGTCGCCTTGCGGATCGTCGTATTGGCGTGACCGCAGCATCCAGAAAAACGCGGCGAGGCCGATGCCCCCAAGAAGCAGCGACACGGGGATCAGGTAAGCCAGAATGTCCATCAGTTACCTCAAACGCAGGGCGTTGATCGAAACGGTGATCGACGACAGCGACATCGCCAATGCCGCCGCCAGCGGTGTGGCAAAGCCTGCCAGTGCCAGGGGAACCGCCACGACATTGTAAAGCGCCGAGATTCCAAAGTTTTCCACGATCCGCCTCCGCGCTTGGCCAGCGATTCGCACCGCGTCGGCAATCGGGGCCATGTCCTGCCCCAGCAGAACGATGTCCGACGCTACGCGGGCTGCATCCAGCGCCGAGGCGGGGCTGATCGAGACATGCGCCGCCACCAGCGCCGCCGTATCGTTCAATCCGTCGCCCACCATCAGCACCTTGTGCCCCAGCGCCGTCAACGCCGCAATCCGCGCGGCTTTCTCGGCGGGCAGGGCCTCGGCAGTCCAGTCGGTGATGCCCAGCCGTCCGGCCATTTCAGCCACAGCGGCGGTCGCGTCGCCCGACAGCAGCACGATGTGCTTGCTTTGGGCCCTCAGGGCCTTCACCGTCGCCTCTGCACCCGGCCGCAGGCGGTCGGTGAAGCCAAAGCCATGACTCTGGCCGTTCAGCAAAAGGTAAGTCGCGGTCATCGGCAGGGCAGCGGTTCCGACCCAATCGGCACGCCCCAGCCGGACGGTCTGGCCGCGCCATTGGCCCTCGACACCGAAACCCGGCACTTCGCGCAGGTCGCTCACATCGGCCGGCGCGATGCCTTGGGCCGCCAGCGCCATGGCCAGCGGATGGGATGATGCCGCCGCCAACCCCGCCGCTACGGCCAGCACATCGGGCGCGTGGCGGTGCAGATCGACCGGCTGCGGCGAGCCCATCGTCAGGGTGCCGGTCTTGTCGAACACTACGGTATCAATCTCGGCCAAACGCTCCAGCGCGGTGCCGTGTTTGATCAGCAAGCCCTTGCGGAACAGCTTTCCACTGGCCGAAGTCACCACCGCAGGCACGGCCAGACCCAAGGCGCAAGGGCAGGTGATGATCAGTACTGCCGCCGAAATGTTGATGGCAAACCGCACGTCTCCGCCGGTTTGCCACAACCAGTAGACAAACGCACCACCCGACAAGATATGAACCATTGGCGCGTAAATCCGTGCGGCCCGCTCGGCAAGGCTGGTGTAGCGGGTCTTGGCGCTTTCGGCGACCGCCACCAGATCGGCCATGCGGTGCAGCGAAGAATGTCGTCCCGCCGCAATGACCCGCAGCGTCAGCGGCCCGGTCAGGTTGACCTCGCCGGCGCTGACCATGCTGCCCGGTCCGGCATAAGCGGGCAGGCTTTCGCCGGTCAGCAAGGATCGGTCGACCTCGCTGGCGCCGTCCAGCACCACACCGTCGACCGGCATCCGCCCGCCGGGGCGCACGCGGACCAGATCGTCCGCCATGACCTCGCCCAGGGGCACGACGGTTTCGATCCCGTCCCGCAGAACCGACGCGCGGGGCACTTCCAGAGCCGCCAACTCTTCGGCAGCAGACCGCGCGACGGCCCGCGTGCGGTGGTCCAGATAGCGCCCGGCCAGCAGAAAGAACGTCAGCGACACCGCCGCGTCGAAATAGGCGTGCCGCCCGCCCATCAGGGTTTCAAACAGCGACATGCCCGACGCAAGGATCAGGGCAAGACTGATCGGCACATCCATGCCCAAGCGCCCCGCCCGCAGCGACGCCGAGGCGCTGCGAAAGAACGGCTGACCCGCGAACGCCACGGTCGGCAGCGCGATCATCGCCGAAATCCAGTGGAACATCTGGCGCGTCGCGTCTTCGGCGCCGGACCAGACCGCGACCGACAGCAGCATCACGTTCATCATCGCAAACCCGGCAACGCCAAGCCGCATCAGCAGGTCCTGGCCCTGCCGGTCTGTCTCGGTCGCCGACAACAGGCCTGCGTCCAACTCATGCGCCTCGTATCCCAGCCGCGACAGCGCTGCAATCAGGCGGTCGGCGGTGACATCCGGGGTCGCCTCGACGCTGACCCGGCGCAGCGTCAGGTTGACGCGGGCGGATGTCACGCCTGCCAACGCCTCCAGCCCGCCCTCGACAGTTGTCATGCAGGCCGCGCAATGCACCGTTGGCAGGGACAGCATCAACCGCGCGGGTCGGGGGGCTGCAAGGGCGGCCAGCCGTTCGGCAGAGGGCACCACCGCACAGGCGGGGCAGGCCATCGGCGCAGGGGCGTTCATGATGGACATGGTTTCAACCCTTTACGAACAAGTCGATCCGCTGCCGGAACGCGGTGCCGTCGGGGGCGACGGCTTGCATTTGCAGCATCCACTTGCCGGGGTGCAGGTCCAGCGGTGCGGTAAAGCTGCCGCCCGTTTCCGTGAAAACGGGCCGCGTGTCGTCGCGCGACTCGGTGGGGCGGCCCACCAGCACGTCCAGCCCCTGAACCGGGGCGCGAAGCCCCGCCGCGTCGCGGAACGTCAGCCGCAACTGTCCCGCTTCATAGGCGGTGTCCAGCGTCCAGCCCAGCCGCTGCTGTGCGGTGCGTTCGGCATCGAAGGTCTGGCTGGCGACGTAGGAATTCTTGACCTCCAGCCCCGGAAAGGTTGCAATTGCCTGATATGCCATCGTTATGTTTACAGCGATGATGATGGCAAAGGCCCCGACGGTGATCGCCAGAACGTGACGCCCGGTCAACTCGCGCGGTTTTGTCTGTGCCATCTCAATCGTCCTTTCCGTTGAAGATCGTGTCGCTGTGGATGCGGTCGGTGTTGCCCAGATCTTCGACCCACAGGCGCAGGTCGGTGCGGTCTTCGCCCGCCGCATGCGACCCTGCCGGGGCCACGATGTAGATCCGCTGGTTGGTCGTGGCATTGCCCGGCACGGTGACGGTTTGCGCGGTCTGGCCTTCCAGTGTCAGGTCAAGCCGGCCGTCAGCAGTCAGGGAAATGCGGAAGTCGCGGGGCTGGCCGTGTTTGTTCAGCAGCCGCAGGTCATAAGTGTTGCGGATCGCGCCATCGGACAGGGTCACGAACGTGGGGTTGCGCACCGGGGTGATGTGCAGGCCAATCTCGGACCGCATGAACAAGGCGACCACCAGACCCGCGCCGACCCCCGCCCAAAGCACGGTGTAAAGGATCGTCCGGGGCCGCAGAATATGACGCCATACCGATTTCGGCGCGGTGCCCGCGCGTTCGGCCACCTCGTCAGTCAAGGCCATATAATCTATCAATCCCCGTGGCTTGCCGATCTTGGCCATCGTGTCGTCGCAGGCGTCGATGCACAGCGCGCAAGTGATGCAGGCCAGTTGCTGGCCGTCGCGAATGTCGATGCCGGTGGGGCAGACGTTGACGCAGGCCATGCAGTCGATGCAGTCGCCCTTGGCGTCCGCCGGGGCCACTTCGCCCTTGGCCAGCTTGCCGCGCGGCTCGCCGCGCCAGCCGCGGTACGCGACGGTGAGGGTGTCTTCGTCCATCATCGCGGCCTGAATCCGGGGCCACGGGCAGGCGTAGATGCAGATTTGTTCGCGCATGAAGCCGCCGAACACAAAGGTTGTGGCGGTCAATCCGGCGATGGTCAGCCATGCAGCGGGGCCGGCCTGCAAGGTCACAAGATCGCGCAACAGGGTGGGGGCGTCGGCAAAATAGAACACCCACGCCCCGCCGGTCGCCACCGCGATCAGCAGCCATGCCGTCCATTTCATTGCCCGTTTGCGGGCTTTCTCAAGGTTCCATCCGTGCCGATGAAGCCGCAGGCGCGCGTTGCGGTCGCCTTCGACCCACCGTTCCACAAGAATAAAGAGGTCGGTCCACACGGTTTGCGGGCAGGCATAACCGCACCAGACCCGGCCCAAGGCCGAGGTGAACAGGAACAGCCCCAACCCCGCCATGATCAGCAGACCGGCGACAAAATAGAACTCGTGCGGCCAGATTTCGATCATGAAGAAAAAGAACCGCCGCCCGGTCAGGTCGATCAGCACAGCCTGATCGGGCATGTTCGGGCCACGGTCCCAACGCAGCCAAGGCGTGATGTAATAAACCCCCAGCGTTAGGGCCAGAATCCACCACTTCAACGTGCGGAAACGCCCTTTCACACGGCGCGGGAAAATCGGTTCGCGCGCGGCATAGAGGCTGGGTGGATGGGTGTCGGGACTGGACAAGAGGTGCTCCAAGGCGGGTATTCAGGTGTCGGACAAGTATCGGATGAACGTCGGGCATCGGTCGGGCACCCGACGGAACAACGAAAGGGCTTGGGCGGCTTACTCGCCGCCACCCAGGCCGTGCACATAGACCGCGACCGAACGGATATCGGCCTCGGACAATCGGGTATTCCAGTTCGCCATGACGCCAAACCGGGCGTAGGTCAGGGTCTGGGTCAGCGCGACTTCGTCACCGCCATAAAGCCAGATCGCATCGGTCAGGTTGGGCGCGCCGAGGTCGCGGTTGCCCTGACCCGCCTCACCATGGCAGGCCACGCAATTTTCGGCGAACAGGGCGGCGCCGGGTGCGGCCAAGGCTGCGTCGTGGTCTTGCCCCGAGATGGCGCGGACCTGTTGTACCAGTTGGGCGATTTCATCCCTGGTCAGCAACTCACCAAACTTAGGCATCTCGGAGTAGCGCGCGTCGGGGTCGGTGGTGTTGCGGATGCCGTAGGTGATGGTGGTGTGGATATTGGCGACGTCGCCGCCCCAGAGCCAGTCATCGTCCAGCAGATTGGGATAACCCGACGCCTGAACCCCGGCAGCGCCCGACCCGTGGCATTGTGAACAGTTGGTGCGGAAGATCGATGCGCCGGCATTGGTGGCATATTGCAGCAACTCCGGGTCTGCCGCGATGGCGGTCAGTTCGGCGTCTTCGATCCGCGCGCGGATCGGGGCGTTGGCATCGGCGATCCGCTGAATTTCCGTAGCGACTGCGGCGCGGGTGGTGTAGCCAAGCACCCCCGGTGTCGCACGGGTCAGCATGGGCCAGGCGGGATAAAGGATGCCGTAGACCAGCGCAAACAAAATGCAGGCGTAAAACGTCCAGACCCACCAGCGCGGCAGGGGGTTGTCGTATTCCTCGATCCCGTCCCAGGTGTGGCCCGTGTTTTGCACCTGACCGACGACCTTTTTCTTGTTCGACGCCTTGGTATCGGGATAGCGGCGTCCGGGGGGGGATACCTTGTTTTCGGGAACCCGGTCTTCTGGATCAATGGCCATCAGATCGTATCCTTCTTTGGCGCAAGCGCGGGCTTTGGCGCAAGCTCGGGCTTTGGCGCAGGAGGGGGCGCGGGGCGGGTTTCGTTGCGGAAGATCGAGGCGGCGACATCGTCGTGGGTCTTGCGGCTGCCGGGGCGGAAGGCCCAGAAAATCACGCCGATGAACACCAGCGTCAGCGCCAGCAGCATCCAGCTGTCGGCAAATTCGCGAAGCAGGCTATAGATATCCATGGGTCCTCCTTAGCGGCTGGGGTCGGGGGTGAACGTGGAAAAGTCGACCATGGTGCCCAGCACTTGCAGGTAGGCGATCAGCGCGTCCATTTCCGAGGTGCCGGGCTGGCCGTCGAAATTGCGGACCTGAGCGCCGGAATAACGTTCCTGCATCCCGGCATAGTCGAGGTCGGGATCGTTCTGCGCCGCAAAATCCAGACGCGCGTTTTCCAGCATGTCATCGGTGTAGGGCACCCCGACGATCCGGTGGGTCGCCATCAGATCGCCCACATATTTGCCGTCCAGCGGCTGGTTCAGCAGGAAGCCGTATTTCGGCATGATCGATTCCGGCACCACCGATTGCGGGTTGGTCAGGTGATCGACGTGCCAAGCGTCGGAATACTTCTCTCCTACCCGGGCAAGGTCTGGTCCGGTGCGTTTTGATCCCCATTGAAACGGGTGGTCATACATCGATTCAGCGGCCAGCGAGTAATGGCCGTAGCGTTCGACTTCGTCGCGGATCGAGCGGATCATCTGGCTGTGGCAAACGTAACAGCCTTCGCGGATGTAGATGTCGCGGCCCGTCAGTTCCAGGGGCGTGTAGGGGCGCACGCCTTCGACCTTTTCGATGGTGCTTTCGAGGTAGAACAGCGGGACGATCTGCACGAGCCCACCGATGCTGACCACAAGGAAGCTGAGGGCAAGCAGCAGCGTCGCATGACGCTCGATGGGTTTATGGCGGTCAAGGATGGACATGGGGTTCCTCGTTCATTCGGCGGGGATGGCGGTGGGCACCGGGGCGCGGCCGGGGGCCGACGTGACCGTTTTCCACAGGTTGACGCACATGATGATGCCGCCTGCGAGGTAGAGGACGCCGCCTATGCCACGCACCACGTTCATCGGCCATTTGGCGGCCACGGTGTCGGCGAAGGCGTTGACGAGAAAGCCGTTGGCATCGACTTCGCGCCACATCAGGCCCTCCATGATGCCCGACACCCACATGGCGGAGGCGTAAAGGACGATGCCGATGGTCGCCAACCAGAAGTGCCAGTTGACCATGGCAAGGCTATACAGCCGGTCGCGGTTCCACAGACGGGGCACCAGGAAATACAGCGCGCCGAAGGTGATCATGCCGTTCCAGCCGAGTGCGCCGGAATGGACGTGGCCAACGGTCCAGTCGGTATAATGCGACAGCGAGTTGACCGCCTTGATGCTCATCACCGGGCCTTCGAAGGTGGACATGCCGTAGAAGCCGATGGCGAGGACCATCATCCGCAGCACCGGGTCGGTGCGGAGCCGGTCCCAGGCCCCGGACAGGGTCATCAACCCGTTGATCATGCCGCCCCAGCTTGGCATCCACAGCATGATCGAGAAAACCATCCCCAGTGTCGCGGCCCAGTCGGGCAGGGCGGTATAGTGCAGGTGGTGGGGACCGGCCCAGATATAGAGGAAAATCAGCGCCCAGAAGTGGATGATCGACAGTTTATAGCTGTAGACCGGGCGTTCGGCCTGTTTGGGGACAAAGTAGTACATCATGCCCAGAAAGCCTGCGGTCAGGAAGAACCCCACGGCGTTGTGGCCGTACCACCACTGGACCATGGCATCCTGCACACCCGAGAACACCTGCACCGATTTGGAGCCGAAGATCGAAACCGGGATCGACAGGTTGTTCATCACATGGAGCATGGCCACGGTAACGATGAACGACAGGTAGAACCAGTTGGCCACGTAGATGTGCGGCTCGCGGCGTTTGATGATCGTGCCAAGGTAGACGGCGAGGTAAGCAAGCCAAACGACCGTCAGCCAGATGTCGATGTACCATTCCGGCTCGGCGTATTCCTTGGATTGCGTGGCCCCCAGCAGATAGCCTGTCGCCGCCAGGACGATGAACAGGTTGTAGCCCCAGAACACGAACCACGCGAGGTTGCCGCCCCACAGCCGCGCGGCCGACGTGCGCTGCACGACGTAGAACGAGGTGCAGATCAGCGCGTTACCGCCAAAGGCAAAGATCACCGCAGAGGTGTGCAGGGGGCGCAGGCGGCCGAAGTTGGCATAGCCTTGGGCCCATTCGAGATTCAAAGCCGGGAAGGCCAGTTGAAAGGCGATGATGACGCCGACCAGAAATCCCGTGATGCCCCAGAACGCGGTGGCGATCACGCCGTAGCGGATCACGCTATCCAGGTATTGATCCTGCCGTACCGGCTCCAGCGGTTCATCCGTATGGCTGATCACCCACAGGAACGTGCCCCCCGCCACCAGCATGATGATCACCGCATGGACCATATACGCCAGATCGCGGGCGTAGTTCGCAGCGATGGCCGCCAGTATCGCAATCAGGCCCAATACGATGAGTTTCAAATAGTCCTGCATTCGGCTTCCCCTCGATTGGCCGGGCGTCCGGTTGGCGGATCGCATGGTTCCCGTTGATAGTGACGGATTGCGGGGGGGGCGGCCTTGATCCATGTCAATGTCTTTGCGTCAATCGGTTGATCCTGATCAACGCGCGGTGGTGGAAACCGGCACAGCCTGCGGGCTTGAAACGACGAAGGAACCTGCGCCATGGCTTACAAATCCATTCTGACGGTCGCAATGGATGCCGAGGGGTTGGCGCCTGTGATCGGTGCCGCCAGCGTCTTTGCGCAGCGGCAGGACGGGCATCTCGAGGTGCTGGTGGTGGGGGTCGATACGGTGCAGCCTGCGTTTTATGGCTATGGCGATTCCGTAGCATTGATGCAGATATCGCTTGATCAGGCGCGGGTGGACGCCGCGGCGACCGAGGCCGCGACCAAAGCCTTGCTGTCAAAGGAAAGCCCCGCGCTGCGCTGGTCCGTCGACAGCGGGGTCGCGTCAGTTGGCAGCCTGCGCGATCTGGTGTCGCGCCACGCGCGGTTCAGCGACCTTGTCGTGCTGGCGCAACCCTATGCCGCGCACAAACCGCAGGAGTCGGTGGCGGTCCTGGAAGCTGCGCTGTTTGACGGGCAAGCGCCGGTTCTGGTGCTGCCCAAGGGACAGTCGGCTGATGCCGTCGTGGGCCACCGCATTGTCATCGCCTGGAATCAAAGCCGCGAGGCGATGGCGGCGGTACGCTGTGCGCTGCCCCTGCTGATCGTGGCGGGGCAGGTGAACATCGTGGTGATCGACCCGCCGGTTTATGGGGTGGAACGGTCCGATCCCGGCGGGCAGTTGTGCCATATGCTGGTCCGGCATGGCGTGCGGGCCGAGGTTTCGGTTCTGGCACGCAGCGAGCCGCGCATTTCCGACGTGCTGGCGCGGCATCTGCGCGATCAGGGGGCCGATCTCGTGGTGATGGGGGCTTACGGCCACTCCAGACTGCGCGAGTCGATTCTGGGCGGGGCGACCCGCGACATGCTGGACAAGGCGCAGGTGCCTATGTTGCTGGCGCATTGAGATACGCCTTTATTGCGCCGCGATGTCCTTGGGCATCAGCAAAATCCGCTCTGTCACGGACGACAAGGCCAAGGCCGCAGCCCCATGCGCCCACAAAAGATCGCCCCATGCGTGAATCTCGATGGGGGGCGGGGCGCGGCCGGTGTTGATCGACAGGTTGACCATCTCTGCCAGCGTTTCCTCGGCATAAAGGTAGTCGTAGCGCATCCGGTCGCCCGACAGGATGATCAGCGCTGGATCGAACAAGTTGACGACATTCGACAATCCGACCGCGAGATACCGCCCGGCGCGGCGAAAGATGCTGCGCGCGGTTGCGTTGCCGGCCTTGGCATGTTCATACAGGCTTTCCAGCAGAATGCCGATGCTTTGGCCTTCCTTGTGGCCCCAGTTCAGCGCGGTGGTCGCCTCGCGCGCAAGGGCGTAGTCGGCGACATAAGCCTCCAGACAGCCGCGCTGGCCGCAGCGGCACAGCGCACCGTCGAGCTGCACCTTGGTGTGGCCCAGTTCCATCCCCAGCCGTTGGGACCCGCGATAGAGACGGTGGTTCATCACAAAGCCCATGCCGACTCCATGTTCGATGGTCACCACCGCGAAATCCGACAGACTGCGCCCCGCGCCGAACCACAACTCGGCCAGCGCCACCAGATTGGCGTCGTTGTCGATGAACACCGGCAGACCCAGCCGCGCCTGGGCTGCTGCCGCCAAGGGAACCATTCGTTCAGTCAGGGTCGATGACCACAGCACCATCCCCTCGGCGCAATCGACAAAGCCCGGAACGCCGATGCCCAGGCCCGACAGATCGCCGCGCGCGAGCCCCGCCTTGGCGCAGACCCGTTGCAGCAGGGTTTCCACCGCATCCAGGATATCGCCCACCGCCATCGGCCCCGGACGGCGCGGGATCACGTCATCGGCAAGCAGGCGGCCCGCGAAATCGACGATCACGGCGATATGTTCACGGTCAGACAGTTTCATGCCGGCCACGAAATGCGCCTGCGCGCGGACGCCGAGGGCTACCGCTGGCCGCCCCCGGCCCGGATCGCCGTCGCGCGGGGCCGAAACTTCTTCGATAAGACCGGATTCAATCAGTTCCGACACCAGCGTGGTCACCGAGGCCGGGCTGACGCCAAGGTCCTTGGCAACCTGGACGCGGGGAATAAGCCCCGAAGCGCGGACCTTTTCGAACACTTGTTGCCGCAAGGGGCGCAGCGATTCGGACAGGGGCGGGATCAGCGGGCCAAAACCGCGGTGCCCGCCGATGGTGCCGATGTCGGGCGCTTTGGTGGCCATTTCTTTGATCTCCGAACAAAAACAATGAGTTTTCGTGCCTGTTTCGCCAGAAAATGCTGCATGGCAGCATGGTTCCAGCGGCCAAGCGTGCAGAATGCAGATTTGACCAGCATTTTTATTTTGACAACTGAAATTATTCGCGGCTATTTTCCGACCGTCCCGGCGAATCTGTCGGGTGGCCATACGCTGGCCGCATCCATAGGGAGGATCTTATGCGTAACGCAGTTCTCGTCGCCCTTCTGGCGACCACAGCCTTTTCGTCTGCCGCGCTGGCCGAAGGCAAAATCATCGGCGTGTCCTGGGCCAGCTTCCAGGAAGAGCGCTGGAAAATCGACGAAGCCGCGATGGTTGCCGCCATCGAGGCCGCTGGCGACACCTATATCTCGGCTGACGCACAGTCGTCGTCCGCCAAGCAGTTGACCGACATCGAGGCGCTGATCGCACAGGGCGCCAACGCCCTGATCATCAACGCCTGGGACAAGGACGCCATCGGGCCTGCCATCGAAGGCGCTGCCGCCGAAGGCATTCCGGTCGTCGGTTACGACCGGCTGATCGAAGATGACCGCACCTTCTATCTGACGTTCGACAACGTCGGTGTGGGCCGGATCATCGCCGAAAACGTGTTCGCCGCGACCCCCAAGGGCAACTATGCAATCGTCAAGGGCGACCCCGGTGATCCGAACGCAGGCTTCCTGTTGCAGGGCATGATGTCGGTCATTCAGGGTGCCGTAGATTCGGGCGACATCAAGATCGTGGGCGAGGCGTTCTCGGACGGCTGGAAGCCGGAAAATGCTCAGAAGAACATGGAGCAGATCCTGACCGCGAACGCCAACGCCGTTGACGCTGTTCTGTCGCAGAACGACGGGATGGCCGGTGGTGTTGTGGCGGCCTTGGCTGCACAGGGTCTGGTGATCCCGGTCGGCGGTCAGGACGGCGACCTTGCCGCGATCAACCGCGTGGCGCGGGGTTCGCAGACCGTTTCGGTCTGGAAGGACTCGCGTCAACTGGGCAAGGCTGCGGGCGAGATCGCCTCGGCTCTGGCCGGTGGTGCAGCTCTGGACTCGGTCGCCGGTGCGTCCAAGTTCTCGGGCGGCGAAAAGGGCGTTGAGATGAACGCGATCCTGCTGGCCCCGACCCCGCTGACCAAGGACAACATCAACGTCGCAATCGACGCGGGCCACATCACCAAAGAGCAGGCTTGTGAAGGTGCGATGGCTGGCGTCGTCGGCTGCGAGTGAGCGTATGATCTTCTGGCGTCGGCCCTTCACGGGTCGGCGCCAGACCCCCTTCTTCTTCTGACGCGTCCTGCTCGCCTGCTCAGGCGCTCTGTCTGCACAGCACAGACCTCGCGCGTCCCTTTCCCGAACCAGAGCGTTGGCCGAAGACATGATATCAGCACCCCCCCCGATTTCCGCCAAGCAGAATGCCGCAGATCAACATCTTGGTCCCGTTGGACGTTTCCTGCGTGCCACCGAGATTGATACCCGGCTTCTGGGCATGGCAGGCGCGCTGCTGCTGGTCTGGGTCGGGTTTCATCTGTACGGTGCGATCTTCAACGGGTTCGGCGCGTTCCTGACGCCGCGCAACTTGTGGAACCTGTCGGTGCAGACCTCGTCGATCGGGATCATGGCCTGCGGGATGGTTCTGGTCATCGTCACCCGCAACATAGACCTGTCGGTCGGCGCGATGCTGGGGGTCACCGCGATGGTGATGGGCATCTTGCAGGTGCAGATATTGCCGCAATATCTGGGGCTTGGGCATCCGGCGATCTGGATCATCACGGTAATTGTCGGCATGACCGTGGGCATGCTGATCGGGACGTTGCACGGCTGGCTGATCGCCTATCGCGGCATCCCGTCGTTTATTGTCACGTTGGGTGGGTTGTTGATCTGGCGCGGCTCGGCGTTTCTGGCGGCGGGCGGCAAGACAATCTCTCCGGTCGATCCGACTTTCGCGTTGCTGGGCGGCGGGCCGTACGGCGCCGTCGGGGCGACGGGAAGCTGGATCGTCGGTATTCTGGGTTGTATCGGCGTGCTGTGGATGTTGCAAACCGGGCGTGCGTCGCGGCGCAAGCATGAGTTCCCGCTGCGCCCGATGTGGGCCGAGACGTTTCTGGCTGCGGTGGGCTGCGGCGCGATCATCGGAGCGGTTTTGCTGGTCAACTCGTATCCCTGGCCGGCAGGTATCCTCAAGCAGTACTACGAACGGCTGGGTCAGCCCGTACCGGAAGGTGCGTTCATCAGCCATGGCTTTGCCATTCCGGTGCTGATCCTGATTACAGTGGGTATCCTGATGACAATCCTGATGACCCGCACCCGGTTTGGCCGTTATGTGTTCGCGATCGGCGGCAACCCCGAGGCGGCGGCGCTAGCCGGCATCAACACCCGCTGGGTGACGTTGAAAATCTTTGCGCTGATGGGGATGCTCGCCGGGCTTGCGGGCGCTGTGGCGTCGGCGCGCCTGAATTCGGCCACCAACGCGCTGGGGGTGTTTGACGAATTGTACGTGATCGCCGCCGCTGTGATCGGGGGCACGTCTCTTGCCGGGGGGATCGGCACGATTTACGGCGCGATGCTGGGCGCGCTGGTGTTCCAAAGCCTGCAGACCGGCATGGTTTTGATCGGATTTGATACCGCCATACAGCAGATCGTCGTGGGCTGTGTGCTGGTGCTGGCCGTCTATTTGGACAACTTCTATCGCAGCAGATCGAAATAAGGGGCTTGGGAATGACCAGCAAAGGCACACCTCTGGTCGAGATGCGCGACATCTCGATTTCCTTTGGCGGTATCCGGGCGGTCGATCATGTGACGATCGACCTGTATCCGGGCGAGGTCGTGGGGCTTCTGGGCCATAACGGGGCGGGAAAATCCACGCTGATCAAATGCTTGTCGGGCGCCTATCAGGCAGACAGCGGCGATATCCTGATCGACGGCCAGAAGGTCGAGATCAAGAACCCACGCGATGCAAGGGCGCAGAACATCGAGACGATCTATCAGACGCTGGCGCTGGCCGACAATCTGGATGCGGCGTCGAACCTGTTTCTGGGGCGCGAGTTGGTGTCGCCGCTGGGCTTCGTCGACGAATCCAAGATGGAGGCGGAAACCCGCAAGATCATGGCACGGCTGAACCCGAACTTTCGCAAGTTCGCGGTCCCGGTGTCGGCCCTGTCCGGCGGGCAGCGACAGTCGGTCGCCATCGCCCGCGCGGTGTATTTCAACGCGAGAATCCTGATCATGGACGAGCCGACCGCCGCGCTTGGGCCGCACGAGACGCAGATGGTGTCGGAGCTTATTCAGGAGTTGAAATCGCAGGGTCTGGGTATCTTCCTGATCGAACATGACATTCACAATGTGATGAAGCTGTGCGACCGCGCGTCGGTGATGAAGAATGGGCAGTTGGTCGGCACCGTCAACGTCAATGACGTGACGGATGAAGATATTCTCAGCATGATCATCCTTGGAAAAAAACCCGCAAAGGCCGCGTGATGTATATCGGACTTGATCTGGGCACCTCGGGTTTGAAGGGGGTGCTGATCGACGACAGGCAGCGCGTTCTGGCCGAGGCGAGCGCCCCGTTGACCGTGCAGCGCCCGCAGGACGGGTGGAGCGAGCAATCGCCGTCCGACTGGATTGCCGCCGCCGAAACCGTGCTTGATACCCTGTCGGCGCAGGGGTTGGGGGCGGTGCGGGGCATCGGGCTGTCGGGGCAGATGCATGGGGCGACCCTGCTGGATGCTGCCGACAATGTGCTGCGGCCCTGCATCCTGTGGAACGACACCCGCAGCTTTGAGGAAGCCGCCGAACTGGACGCCGACCCGATGTTTCGGCGGGTGACGGGAAACATCGTGTTCCCCGGCTTTACCGCACCTAAGCTGATGTGGGTGCAGCGGCATGAACCGGCAATCTGGGCCAAGGTAGCCAAGGTCATGCTGCCCAAGGATTTTCTGCGGCTGTGGCTGACGGGGGACCATGTGGCCGAGATGTCGGATGCGGCCGGGACCAGTTGGTTGGACACCGGAGCGCGCGATTGGTCGGACGATCTGCTGACCGCGACGGGCCTGTCGCGCAGCCATATGCCGCGTCTGGTCGAAGGCTCGGCTGTGTCTGGCTCGTTGCGCGACGCGCTGGCGGGGCGCTGGGGTCTGCCCAAGGGCGTGGTGATCGCGGGCGGCGGGGGCGACAATGCGGCCTCGGGTGTCGGGGTCGGCGTGGTACAGGCGGGGGATGCGTTCGTGTCGCTGGGCACTTCGGGTGTGTTGTTTGCGGCGAACGATGGCTATCAGCCCGACCCTGCGACGGCGGTGCATACGTTCTGCCACGCGCTGCCCGGAACATGGCATCAGATGGGGGTCATTCTGGCCGCGACCGATGCGCTGAACTGGTACGCGGGGCTGGTGGGGCAGGATGCGGCGAGCCTGACGGGCGGGCTTGGGGCCTTGCAAGCTCCGGGAAAGACGGTGTTTTTGCCTTATCTTGGCGGCGAGCGGACTCCGCTGAACGATGCGGCGATTCGTGGGGCTTTTCTGGGTCTGGAACATGCCACGGACCGTGAGGCGGGCACGCGCGCGGTCTTGGAGGGGGTGACATTCGCCTTCCGCGACTGCCGCGATGCGCTGGCGGCGACGGGGACAAAGGTCAACCGTTTGCTGGCCGTTGGGGGCGGATCGCGGTCCGACTACTGGCTGGCGGCGATTGCGACCGCTCTCGATTGCCCGGTGCAGGTGCCCGTGGCAGGCGATTTCGGCGGCGCGTTTGGTGCCGCGCGTTTGGCAATCATGGCCGCAACCGGCGCCGGGGCCGAGATTGCCACTCTGCCGCCCATCGCCCGCACCATCGACCCCACCCCAGGTTTGCGTGCGGCGTTCGACGCCGGCCACGCCCGCTATCGCGCCGCCCAATCCGCCATCAGGAGTCTGACATGACCGACTTTTTCAAAGACATTCCGGCGATCAAATACGAAGGCCCCGAGACGACCAACGAATTCGCCTTTCGCCATTATAACCCCGACGAGGTGATTCTGGGCAAGCGGATGGAGGATCATCTGCGCTTTGCCGCAGCGTATTGGCATTCGTTCGCCTGGCCGGGGGGCGACCCGTTTGGTGGCCAGACCTTTCAACGCCCGTGGTTCGGCGACACGATGGACCTTGCCCGGATGAAGGCCGATGTGGCCTTCGAGATGTTCGATATTCTGGGGCAGCCGTTCTATTGCTTCCATGACGCCGACGCGCGCCCCGAGGGGGAGACATTCGCGGAGTCCAAGCGCAACCTTGAGGAAATCGTTGATTACCTTGGAGAAAAGCAAGAGTCGCACAAGGCCAAACTGCTGTGGGGTACCGCCAACATGTTCAGCCACCGGCGCTGGATGTCGGGAGCCGCGACCAACCCGGACCCTGAAGTTTACGCCTATGCCGCGGCGACCGTGAAGGCGTGCATGGATGCGACGCACAAGCTCGGCGGGCAGAATTATGTGCTGTGGGGCGGGCGCGAGGGGTACGAGACGCTACTGAACACCGACCTCAAGGCCGAGCGCGACCATGCCGGGCGGTTCCTACAACAGGTGGTCGAGTACAAGCACAAGATCGGCTTCAATGGCGCGATCCTGATCGAACCCAAGCCGCAAGAGCCGTCGAAGCACCAGTATGACTATGATGTTGCTACGGTTTATGGCTTTCTGAAAGAGTTCGGGCTGGAGAAGGAAGTGCAGGTCAACATCGAGCAGGGTCACGCGATTCTCGCGGGCCATTCGTTTGAACACGAGATTGCCATGGCCTCGGCGCTGGGAATCTTTGGGTCGATCGACATGAATCGCAACGATTACCAGTCCGGCTGGGATACCGACCAGTTCCCCAACAACCACGTAGAAAAGGCCGTGGCGTTTTATGAGATATTGCGGGCGGGGGGCTATACCACGGGCGGTACGAACTTTGACGCCAAGATCCGGCGGCAGTCGCTGGACCCCGAAGATCTGATCCTGGCCCATGTCGGCGGGATGGACACCTGCGCCAGAGCGTTGATTTCAGCGGCTTATCTGTTCGAGGACGGGCTGTTGGAGAACGCGCGGGCTGCGCGCTATGCGGGGTGGAACGTGGCGCAATCCAAGGCGATGCTGGCGGGATCGCTGGACGAGGCGGCGGCGCTGGTCACCGCGATGAACCTCGACCCGAAACCCCGGTCGGGGCGGCAGGAGCGGTTGGAGAACATCTGGAATTACTACGTCTGACCTTGGCGCTTGGGTCCGCTGCGGCTATGGTCGGGATCCCTCAAGGAGCCTGACATGACCGAAGTTCAAACCCGCATCGCCCGTCTGATCGCGCAAGAGATTGCTGCACAACCAAGCCAAGTCATTGCGGCGGTTGATCTTTTGGACGGGGGGGCCACGGTGCCCTTTGTCGCGCGGTACCGCAAGGAGGCGACCGGGGGGCTGGACGATACGCAGCTGCGCAATCTGGCCGAACGGCTGGTCTATCTGCGCGAGTTGGAGGCGCGGCGGGCGACGATTGCGGGGTCGATTGCGGATCAGGGCAAGATGACGGATGCGCTGGCGCTGGGGATCGCCAAGGCCGTGACCAAGGCCGAGTTGGAGGACCTTTATCTGCCGTTCAAACCCAAGCGCCGGACGCGGGCAATGATCGCGCGGGAGGCGGGGCTGGGGCCGTTGGCGGAAGCGATTCTGGCGGACCGGATTGCTGATCCTGCTGCATTGGCAAAGGGTTACGTAACGGACGCGCTGGACGTGAAGGCCTGTCTGGAAGGCGCGCGGGATATCATTGCCGAAGGCTTGGCCGAGAATGCCGCGCTGTTGGGGCGGTTGCGCAGTCATCTGAAACAGGTCGGGCGGCTGGTGTCGGTGGGGGTGAAGGGCAAGGAAGTCGAGGGGGCCAAGTTCACGGATTACTTTGCACATTCAGAGGGTTGGGCGGGGGCGCCGTCGCACCGGGTGCTGGCGATGTTGCGCGGGCAGAACGAGGGGTTCCTGTCGGTCGATCTGGACGTCGATGCCGACGCCGCAAAGGGCGAAAGCCCGTGTGAGCGGGCCTGTGGGGCAGCGTTGATGGCGTCCGGGCGGGGGCCGGGGGATGCGTGGCTGCGCGAAGCGGCAGCGTGGGCGTGGCGGGTCAAGATCAGGACGTCTTTGACGTTGGAGTTGATGGGCGAAATGCGGGATCGGGCAGAGGTCGAAGCTATCGCAGTATTCGCGAGAAACCTTAAGGATCTGTTGCTGGCGGCTCCGGCGGGGGGCCGCGCCACGATGGGCCTTGATCCGGGGATCAGAACCGGGGTCAAGGTCGCGGTCGTCGATGCGACGGGCAAGGTGCTGGCGACCGAGACGGTCTATCCGTTCCAGCCGAAGAACGACCTGCGCGGCGCACAGGTGGCGATCGCGCAACTGATTGGAAAACATGGGGTAAAGCTGATTGCGATTGGCAACGGCACGGCCAGCCGCGAGACGGAAAAGCTGGTGGGCGACCTGTTGGCGCTGTTGCCGGGCGAAAAGCCGGTGAAGGTGATCGTGTCCGAGGCCGGGGCTTCGGTCTATTCGGCCAGTGCGTTGGCGGCGAAGGAATTTCCTGATCTGGACGTGAGCTTGCGGGGGGCGGTCAGCATTGCGCGGCGGTTGCAAGACCCCTTGGCGGAACTGGTCAAGATCGAGCCCAAGGCGATCGGCGTGGGGCAATATCAACATGATGTGGATCAGCACCGTCTTAACCGCAGCCTGGAGGGGGTGGTCGAGGATGCGGTGAACGCGGTGGGGGTCGATCTGAACACGGCATCTGCCCCGCTTTTGGCGCGGGTTTCGGGGGTTGGGCCGGGTTTGGCGGAGGCGATCGTGGGGTACCGGGACGCCAACGGGCCGTTTGCGACGCGGCGGGAATTGCTGAAAGTGCCGCGTCTGGGGCCGAAAGCGTTTGAACAGGCGGCGGGATTCTTGCGGATTTCCGGGGGCCGCGAGCCGTTGGACGCGTCGAGTGTTCACCCGGAAGCCTATGATGTTGCAAGGAAAATCGTGGCGGCTTGTGGACGGGACGCACGGGCGGTCATGGGGGATGCGGCGGCTTTGGGGAAGGTGGACCCGAGGGCGTTTGTCGATGAGCGGTTCGGTTTGCCGACGGTGCGTGACATTCTGGCGGAGTTGGAGAAGCCGGGGCGCGACCCCCGGCCGAGTTTCAAGACTGCGACCTTTGCGGAAGGGGTCAATGACATCAGGGACTTGCGTCCGGGGATGTTGCTGGAAGGGACGGTGACCAACGTGGCAGCCTTTGGGGCGTTTGTCGATGTGGGGGTGCATCAGGACGGGTTGGTGCATGTCAGCCAACTGTCTGATTCCTTTGTTAAAGATCCCTATTCGATCGTGAAGGCGGGGGACATTGTGAAGGTGCGGGTGGTCGAGGTCGACGTGGCGAGGAAGCGGATCGGGTTGACGATGAAGCGCGACAGCGGCGCGGCGCGGGAGGCGGTTCGGGAGCGGGCGACGCCAGTGCAAAAGGGCAAGCCGGGGCCGATGCAGGCGGGGCCTGTGGGGAGTGGCGGGGCGTTTGCAGAGGCTTTGAAGGGCAAGTTTCCGGGGAAATGAGGGGGGTGCCAGCAGTGCACCCCCTGTACACCCCCTGTGCACCCCCTTGTGCCCCTTCCCTGTACCTCTCCTTGTGCCCTTCCCTTTGCAGACGGTCTGTGACACGCGCGCCGCGGGGCTGTCTGCCCCCCGGACCCCCCGAGGATATTTGGGGACAGAAAATCTCAGAAGGCTTGCGGCGCGAGGCGGGCCGTCGTGGCGCGCAGGATCGCGGCGGGCGTGAGGCCGAAGGGTAGGGCGAGGGGCGTGTCGAGGATCATCCCGAGGGTCACGCCAATGGCTGCCCCGCGGGCCAACGCAGGCAGCCAGCCGAACCAGCCTCGATCCATCCCGACGGCCACCTACGGGGCGGCAAGCGCAAGGCCGAACCAGGTGAAGGCGGGCGATAGCAGCAAGAGGGCAGCCAATGCCCAGACGAGCAGCCAGGCTTCGCCCCGGGTTTGGGGGTCCAATGTCCAGAGCAGTGCCTGTGCCAGACTGCCGAGGGCGGCGGGGGCGGCCAAGGTGATCAGGTCGGCCAACAGATATCTCCGCCAGCCGAGGGTGGTGAACCCGTCGGGGGCGGAGGTCGGGATCATGTGGCCGATCCCCCCACCGTCAGGCCGCCGATCATCAGCGTCGGCTGGCCGACGCCGACCGGGACCCATTGGCCTGCCTTGCCGCAGTTGCCGATGCCGGGGTCGAGGGCCAGATCGTTGCCGATGGCGCGGATGCCTTTGAGGGCCGTGGCCCCGTCGCCGATCAGCGTGGCGCCTTTGACCGGGGCGCCGATCTTGCCGTTCTGCACCCGGTAGGCTTCGGTGCAGGAAAACACGAACTTGCCGTTGGTGATGTCGACCTGACCGCCGCCGAAGCCTACGGCGTAGATGCCGTCCTTGAGGGAGGCCACGATGTCGGCGGGGTTGTCCTCGCCGGCCAGCATGTAGGTGTTGGTCATGCGCGGCATCGGGATGTGGGCATAGCTTTCGCGCCGACCGTTGCCGGTGGCGGGTACGCCCATCAGGCGGGCGTTCTGGCGGTCTTGCATGAAGCCGACGAGGATGCCGTCTTCGATCAGGACATTGCGCTGGGAGGCGGTGCCTTCGTCATCGACGCTGATGCTGCCGCGACGGTCGGGGAGGGTGCCGTCGTCCAGCACGGTGACGCCGCGCGCGGCGATCTGTTGGCCCATCAGGCCCGCGAAGGCCGAGGTCTTCTTGCGGTTGAAGTCGCCTTCGAGCCCGTGACCGATGGCTTCGTGCAGCAGGATGCCGGGCCAGCCGGGGCCGAGGACCACGTCCATCATGCCGGCGGGGGCGGGGATGGCGTCGAGGTTGACGAGCGCGATGCGCAGCGCCTCGCGCAGCAGGGGTTGCCAGTGGCCGGGTTCCATCAGGCGGGCGAGGCCGAAGCGGCCGCCGCCGCCCGTGCCTCCCTGTTCGCGGCGGCCATTCTGTTCGACGATGACCGAGACGTTCATCCGCGCCATGGGGCGGATGTCGGACAGACGGTTGCCTTCGGGGCGCAGAATCTCGACCTCTTGCAGGCCGGCGGCGATGGTGGCCGAAACCTGCACCACACGGGGGTCGAGGCTGCGGGCGTAGGCGTCGATTTCCTTGAGCGTGTCGATTTTCGACGCGAAGGTGGCGTCGGCCATCGGGTCGGCGTCGGTATAGAGGCGCTGGTTGGTGCCCAAGGGCGCAGGGGCGAGGATGCCGCCGCCGGAGCCGATGGCGAGGCGGGCGGTTTCGGCGGCGCGTTTCAGGGATTTCTCGGAGATTTCGGTGGAATGGGCGTAGGCTGCCACCTCGCCCTTGACTGCGCGCAGGCCGAAGCCTTCGGAGGCGTCGTAGGAGGCGGTCTTGATCCGGCGGTCGTCCAGCACGATGGCTTCGGAGCGTTTGCGTTCAAGGAATACCTCGCCGTCCTCGGCCCCGTCGGTCGCGGCGCGCAGGGTGGCAAGGGTCGCGGCCTCGTCCAGATGGGTGTCGAACGGGCGGAAGGGGGCGTCGGCCATGGGGTATCCTTGCATGTGCGCGGGGCAGGCCGTTGCGGGCGGCGCATTTGCCGCAACGAAAGCTGTTGTCGTGTGGAGTCTAATATGGTTTCACGGCTAGGAGAAACAACGGGATTCTGCCAACCTGCGGCAGGGTCGGAACGGCGGCGATGCAGTCGCGCAGTTGAACGGGATTTGGACATGGGTTTCAAAAGCATTCGCAACGGTTTGGGCGTGCTGCTGGCATCTGCCGGAGGCGCTGTGGCGCAGGCATTGGAAACGGTTGGGGTTCCGGAGCCCAAGGGGATGGGGTTTCAGCCTGCCGCGACCGAGATGGCGCGCGACCTGCAACAACTGGACCAGATGGTGCTGATCATCATCACGGTGATCACGGTGTTCGTGACGGGGTTGCTGTTGTATGCGGCGTGGCGGTTCCGGGCGAGCAAGAACCCGGTGCCCAAGACCTTTACCCACAATGCGCCGATTGAAATCGCGTGGACGGTGGTGCCGATTGTCATTCTGGTGTTCATCGGGGCGTTCAGCCTGCCGGTGCTGTTCAAGAGCCAGGAGATTCCGGTCGGCGACATCACGATCAAGGCGACCGGGAACCAGTGGTTCTGGAGCTATGAATACGTCGACGAAGGTGTAGCCTTTGACAGCTTCATGCTTGAGCGGGAGCAACTGGCAGAAAACGGCTATGCCGACAGCGACTATCTGCTGGCGACCGATACCGCGATTGTCATTCCGATCGGCAAGACGATTGTCGTGCAGGTGACCGGAGCGGATGTGATCCATGCCTGGAAGGTCCCGGCGTTCGGCGTGATGCAGGATGCGGTGCCCGGTCGTCTGGCGCAGTTGTGGTTCACGCCAGAGCGGGAGGGCATCTATTTCGGCCAGTGTTCGGAACTGTGCGGCAATCTTCACGCGTACATGCCGATCACCGTCAAGGTCGTGAGCCAGGAGGTCTATGACGCGTGGTTGGTCGGGGCCAAAGCGGGCGATCTGCAACTCGCGTCGAACTGAAGGAGTGTGGGGCGTGTGGCCGCTGGTGCGGTTCCAGCCCACCTAGAAAGCAAGGCATGCTATGACCGAGATCCGGTCTTTTGACGATGTGGCCGAGCCGAGTTTCGGTGATTATGTGCAGCTTCTGAAGCCGCGCGTGATGTCTCTGGTGGTGTTTACCGCCTTGGTCGGGCTGCTGGTGGCGCCCGGCGGGTTGCATCCGGTCGAGGTGTTTGCGGCGATCCTGTTCATCGCACTGGGGGCCGGGGCCTCGGGTGCGCTGAACATGTGGTGGGATGCCGATATCGACGCGGTGATGAAGCGGACCAAGGGGCGGCCGGTGCCTTCGGGCCGGGTTGCGGGCGGCGAGGCGCTGGGCCTTGGCGTGGCGCTGTCGGGCATATCGGTGGTCATGCTGTGGCTTGCCACCAATGCCGTGGCGGCGGGGCTTCTGGCGTTCACGATCTTTTTCTATGCCGTGGTCTATACCATGTGGCTCAAGCGGTTGACGCCGCAGAACATCGTGATCGGCGGGGCTGCCGGGGCCTTTCCACCGCTGATCGGCTGGGTCTGTGCCACCGGGTCGGTCTCGATCGAGGCGGTATTGATGTTTGCGGTGATCTTCATGTGGACGCCGCCGCATTTCTGGGCCTTGGCGCTGTTCATGAAGGAAGATTACAACACCGCGGGCGTGCCGATGCTGACGGTGACGCATGGGCGCAAGTCGACGCGGCTGCACATTCTGGTTTACTCGGTGCTGCTGTTCCCTGTGGCGGTGTGGACTGCGGTGACCTCGATCGGCGGGCCGTTCAGCCTGGCTGTGACGCTGGTGTTGAGCGGGTGGTTCGTCAAAGGGGCCTATGACATCTGGCAGCGCGACGAGGTTACGGCAGAGCGCGACAAGTATCGGGTGGAAAAGGCTTATTTCCGGTTTTCGCTGTTGTATCTGTTTGTCGTCTTTGCCGCGTTTCTGGGAGAGGCCGGGTTGAAGTTCTACGGGATCGGGGGCTGGATATGACCTTTCGCGCGCCGCATGAGATTTACCGCCGCCGGTTTGGCCGCAATCTGGGGGTCGGGTTGTTGCTGATCGGGTTCGTGGCGCTGGTGTTTGCCTTGACGGTGGTCAAGGTGACGCGCGGCGATCCGATGAAGGGGTTCGACCACACCGCCGAGCCTGTCTCGGTACCTTATTCGGGGACAACGCCATGAGCCAGCAATCGGACATTCGCAGGACCGCGATCCAGCTTGCGGCGGTGGGGGTCACGATGGCCGGCCTGTCCTTCGCCGCCGTGCCGTTCTACGACTGGTTCTGCCGCGTGACCGGCTTTGCCGGCACCACGTCGGTTGCGGAAGCGCCGTCGGATGTCATCATGGATCAGACCATCCAGGTGCGGTTCGACGCCTCCCGGGAAGCCGGAATGCCGTGGGAGTTCAAGCCGGTGCAACGGTCGATGACCGTGCGGCTGGGCGAGACGGGGCTGGCGTTTTACGAGGCGTACAACCCGACCGACCGGGTGGTTGCCGGGACCGCCAGTTACAACGTCACGCCCGACAGTGCGGGGGGCTATTTCACCAAGATCGCCTGTTTCTGCTTTACCGAGCAGATCCTGCAACCCGGCGAGCGGGTGATGATGCCGGTGACCTTCTATGTCGATCCGTCGATCATGGACGACGAGGATGGAAAACATGTGGCGCAGATCACGCTGTCTTACACCTTCCATGAAACTGAGCTAACCGAAGAGCAGGCAAGTGCGGTCGCGACGCCGCCTGCGTCGGTCAACTGACACGAAACGAGGGATGCCCATCATGGCTCAGGCCAAGAACCACGATTATCACATCCTGCCGCCGTCGATCTGGCCCTTTCTGGCATCGGTCGGCGCATTCTTCATGCTGTTCGGTGCGGTGCTTTGGATGCATGGGTCGGGGCCCTGGATGGGACTGATCGGGCTGGCGGTGGTGCTGTACGTGATGTTCGCGTGGTGGTCCGACGTCGTGCAGGAAGGCCAGACCGGCGATCATACTCCGGTGGTGCGGATCGGGCTGCGCTATGGGTTCATCCTGTTCATCATGTCGGAAGTGATGTTCTTTTTCGCGTGGTTCTGGACCTTCTTCAAAAGCGCCATGTATCCGATGTACGAATATGCGGGGACCAGTTACGAAAAGCCGATGATCGAGACGGTCGATGCTTTCCATCTGCCGCTGATCAACACGCTGGTTCTGCTGTGTTCGGGGGCTGCGGTCACCTGGGCGCACTATGCGCTGGTGCACGACAACAACCGCCGCGATCTGCGCAACGGGCTGTTGCTGGCTGTGGTGCTGGGGCTGTTGTTCACCGCGTTGCAGGCTTATGAATACTGGCATCTGGTCGCAGAAGTCGGGTGGACCTTTGGCGAGGACAAGTTCTATTCGTCGTTCTTCATGGCGACCGGGTTCCACGGGTTTCACGTCATCATCGGCACGATCTTTCTGTTCATCTGCTGGGTCCGCGCCGGGGCCGGGCATTTCACGCCCGAGCGGCACGTAGGCTTCGAGGCGGCTGCGTGGTATTGGCACTTTGTCGATGTGGTCTGGCTGTTCCTGTTCGTGTCGGTCTATATCTGGGGTCAATCCAACCTTTGAGGCACCGCTTCGGGTTGCGCCTGCGGGGCAATCGGGCAATAACACCGGGCGCGGGGCCAAGGGTTTCCCGCGCCTTTCGCTTTTGAGGGACCGATGATCCGCCGCCTGATCTTTCCGTTGCTGCTGGGGTTGGTCGGCATCGGCGTGCTGTGCAGTCTGGGCATCTGGCAGGTGCAGCGGATGCAGTGGAAGGCGGCGATTCTGACGGATATCACCTCGCGGATCGCGGCAGAGGCTGTGGCGTTGCCGGGGGTTCCGGACCCTGTGGCCGACCGCTATCTGCCGGTGTTCGTCGAGGGGCGGTTCATCGACCGCGATATCGACGTGCTGTCATCGACCCGCGAGGGCGGGCCAGGGGTCAGGGTGATCGCGGGGTTCGCGACGGCGGACGGGCGGCGGATCATGGTGGATCGCGGTTATCTGCCCGAGGTGCAGCGCCGCGCGCCGCGTGTGGCGGAGGCTGCGCGGGTGGTGGGCAATCTGCAATGGCCGGTGGACGGCGATCAGTATACACCGCCCCCCGATGCGCGGACCGGGCTGTGGTTTTCGCGCGACGTGGGGGCGATGGCGGCGGAGTTGGGCACGGAGGCGACACTGATTGTCGCCCGCGAACCGACCGGTGACGGGATTCTGCCGGTGCCGGTGGATACCTCTGGTATACCGAATGACCATTGGGGGTATGCCATCACCTGGTTTTTGCTGGCAACGGTTTGGGCGGGGATGACAGGGTATCTGCTGTGGCGTATCAGGCAGCGCACGGCATGAAGGCGGAATGATGCGGTATATCTCGACGCGGGGCGCGGCCCCGGTTCTGACGTTCGGCGAGGCGATGATGACGGGGCTGGCGCGCGATGGCGGGCTGTATGTGCCGGACTCCGTGCCGGTGCTGGACGATATCGGCGGGTTGGCGGGGCTGTCCTATGAGGAAACCGCGTTCCGGGTGATGCGGCCGTTTCTGGGCGAGACGTTTGGCGACGACGAGTTTCGCGGCCTGATCGCGGCGGCGTATTCGGGATTCAGTCATGCGGCGCGGGCACCGATGGTGCAGTTGGGGGCAAACCACTTTCTGCTGGAGCTGTTCCACGGGCCGACCTTGGCGTTCAAGGACTTTGCCATGCAGTTGATCGGGCAGATGATGCAGGCGGCCTTGGCCAGGACCGGCGGGCGCGTGACGATTGTGGGGGCTACCAGCGGCGATACCGGGTCGGCGGCGATGGAGGCGTTTCGCGGGTTGTCGAATGTCGATCTGTTCATCCTGTATCCGCATGGCCGGGTCAGTGACGTGCAGCGGCGGCAGATGACGACTCCGGTGGAAATCAACGTGCACGCCTTGGCGATGGATGGCGATTTTGACGACTGTCAGGCGCGGGTCAAGGATATGTTCAACGACTTTGCCTTTCGCGACGGGGTGCGGCTGGCCGGGGTGAACAGCATCAACTGGGCGCGGGTTCTGGCGCAGGTGGTGTATTACTTTTATGCGGCAGTGGCTTTGGGCGCGCCGGGGCGCAGCGTCAGTTTCACGGTGCCGACAGGGAATTTCGGCGATATCTTCGCGGGGTATGTTGCGCGGAAAATGGGGTTGCCGATCGAGCGGCTGGTGATCGCCACCAACCACAACGACATTCTGCACCGCGCGATTGCGTCGGGCGACTATGTGACCAACGGCGTGACGCCGTCGATCAGCCCGTCGATGGACATTCAGGTGTCGTCCAACTTCGAGCGCGCGCTGTTCGATGCCTATGGCCGCGACGGGGTGGCTGTCACGGCGTCGATGGCCGAGTTGAAGACGGGCGGCTTTCACATCAGCCAGGGGGCGCTGGAAATGTTGCGGGCGACCTTTGCCTCGGGGCGCTGTTCCGAGGAGGACACGCTGGCCACGATTGCCGGTGTGTACCGCACGACTGGCGAGGTGCTGTGCCCCCATTCGGCGGTCGGAGTCAAGGTGGCGGGCGACTATCTGGGGTCTGTGCCGATGATCACGCTGGCCACGGCGCATCCGGCAAAGTTCCCCGATGCGGTCGAGCGCGCGATGGGGGTTCGGCCTGCGCTGCCGCCCCGGATGGCCGATCTGTTTGACCGCCCCGAGCGCATGACCAGAGTGGCGAACGATCTGCCCGCGTTGCAAAGTTTGATCCGTGAAAGGACTGCCTCTTGACCCTGAACCTGACCACCCTGCCCAACGGATTGCGGATCGTGACCGAGCATATGCCGGGCCTGAAGTCGGCCAGTGCGGGGGTCTGGGTGCAGGCGGGCGGGCGGCACGAAACGGCGGCGCAGAACGGCATCGCGCATTTCCTTGAACACATGGCGTTCAAGGGGACGCGGCGGCGGTCCAGTTTGCAGATTGCCGAGGAAATCGAGGATGTCGGCGGCTATATCAACGCCTATACCAGCCGCGAGATGACGGCCTATTACGCCCGCGTGTTGCAGGGCGATGTGGCGCTGGCGCTGGATGTGATTTCCGACATCGTGCTGAACCCGGTGTTCGATCCGAAAGAGATCGAAACCGAGCGTCATGTGATCTTGCAGGAGATCGGGCAGGCGCTGGACACGCCCGACGACATCATCTTTGACTGGTTGCAGGAAGTGTCCTACCCGGATCAGCCGTTCGGCCGCGCCATACTGGGGCCATCCGAGGGTGTGGCGGGATTCGGCCGCGATGACCTGACGCGGTTCGTGGGGCAGCATTACGGGCCGGATCAGATGATCCTGTCGGCGGCGGGCGGGGTCGATCACGATGCCATCGTCGCGCAGGCCGAGGCGATCTTTGGCGGGCTTTCTCCGGTCGGGAAGGGGCCGTTGCACCCCGCGCTGTTCGCCAACGGCGAGCGGCGCGAGGTCAAGGATCTGGAGCAGGTGCATTTCGCCATGGCCTTCGAGGCGCCGGGCTATCGGCACGACGATGTGTTCATCGCTCAGGTTTACGCGATGGCGCTGGGGGGCGGCATGTCGAGCCGTCTGTTCCAGAAAATCCGCGAGGAGCGCGGCTTGTGCTATTCGATCTTTGCCCAGTCGGGGGCCTATGAGGATACCGGGCAGATCACGATCTATGCCGGCACCTCCGAGGAGGAAATCGGCGATCTGGCCGTCCTGACCATCGACGAGTTGAAGCGGGCCGCCGATGACATGTCCGAGGCAGAGGTGGCGCGGGCACGGACCCAGATCAAGGCCGGCATGCTGATGGGGCTGGAAAGCGCGTCGTCGCGCGCCGAACGGATCGCGCGGCTGCTGTCGATTTATGGCCGGGTGCCGGATGTCGACGAGGCGGTGGCGCGGGTCGATGCGGTGACGACGGCGGATGTGCGGCGCTATGCCGAAAGCCTGACGGGGGCCAAGTCTGCCCTGGCGTTGTATGGTCCGGTGGCCCGCGCGCCCGGACTGGAGGCGATCCGCGAGCGGTTGTCGGCCTGATGCTGGGACTGCGCCGCCGCCCGAGGATCGAGACGGAACGGATGGTGCTGCGGCTGCCGGCGCATGGCGACTGGCGGGCATGGTCGCAACTCAGGGCCGATAGTGCCGCCCATCTGACCCCGTGGGAGCCGGTATGGTCGTATGACCATCTGTCGCGCCGCGCCTTTACCAATCGGGTCTATTGGGCCGGGCGTGCCGAGGGATTGGGCACGGCGCTGCCGTTGCTGATGATCCGGCGGGACGACCAGATGCTGGTCGGGGCGATCACGCTGGACAATATCCGGCGCGGCCCCGTGCAGGCGGGCACGCTGGGCTATTGGATCGGCGCACCCTTTGCGCGGCAGGGGTTCATGCGCGAGGCGATCCGGGCGATGGAACATCATGCGTTCCACAAGATGGACCTGAGCCGGATCGAGGCGGCGTGCCTGCCCGAGAACCTGGCCTCGCGCGGGGTGCTGGAAACCTGCGGGTTCAAATACGAGGGCGTGGCGCAGGCTTATTTGCAGATCAACGGGCGGTGGCGCAACCATGTGCTGTACGCCAACCTGCGGGGCGACCGGCGGGGGCGGACCGAGGTCGGGTGAGGTTTGGGCGCGGCGCATCTGCCTGATCGGTGGGCAGTCGGTCTGCGTTGGCCTTTTTGCACGGTTTCGTGATCGGTTGCGGCGGGGAAAGGGGCCGCGACGTGCTATCGTCTGGGTCAACAGGAGGTGCGCCGATGATCCGAATGCTTGCCTTGACCGTGGTTTCGGCCAGTTCCGCGTTGTTTGCCAGTCCCGCATTGTTTGCCAGTCCCGCGATGGCGCAGGAGCGGATTCCCAGCCATTGCATCGCGCTGGCCGAGGGTGAGGCGCAGGTGGTGCCCGTCAGGTTTGGCGCGCCGTTGGCGGCGGACCATGTGCGGTTGCGGTATATCGACCATGCGACGTTCCTGCTGGAAACGCCGGGGGGGTTGGTGGCCGCCACGGATTACACCGGATATCTGGGGACCACCGATCTGGTTCCCGATGTGGTGACGATGAACAACGCGCATGACACGCATTGGACCGCCACCCCCGACCCCGCTATCCCGCATGTGCTGCGCGGCTGGGCGGATGCGAACGGGCCTGCCTACCACGCGCTCGATCTGTCCGAGATGCTGGTGCGCAACGTGACGACGGATGTGCGGTCGCGGTTCGGCGACGATTCGCGCGGGGATGGCAATTCGATCTTCATCTTCGAGGTGGCGGGGCTGTGCATTGGGCATCTGGGGCATCTGCATCATGTGCCCGATGATGCCCAGTTCGCCAGCATCGGGCGGCTGGATGTGGTGATGGTGCCGGTGGACGGCGGCTATACGATGGCCGCGTCTGAAATGGCCGATGTCGTACGGCGGTTGCGGTCTTCGGTCGTCATCCCGATGCACTGGTTTTCCGGCGCCTCGCTGGAGACGTTTCTGGTCGAGATGGCCGGCGCGTTCGAGGTGGTGCGGCCCGAGGTTTCCGAGATCGAACTGTCGCTGGACGATCTGCCGGGGCGACCGACCATTCTGGTGCTGGAGCCGGAATATCTGCCGTGACCCCCGTCCGTTGACAAGATAAGCAGGGCACAAAGGAGTTTGCCCATGCTGAATGCGGCCGATGCGGGGTTTGCCGAACATCTGTCGGGCCTGCTGCCCGACGGCACCCTGCGCGATGTGTCGGCGGGGTATCTGACTGAACCGCGCAGCCGTTGGGCGGGGGTGGGAGGTGTGCTGGCGTTGCCGCGCACCACCGACGAGGTGGCGGTCATCGTGCGCGCCTGTGCGGCGGCGCGGGTCGGGATCGTGCCGTGGGGTGGCGGGACGGGCCTGGTTGGCGGGCAGGTGATGCCGGGTGGTGCGCTGCCGGTTGTTCTGTCGCTGGAGCGGATGGCGGCGGTGCGGGGCATCTGGCCCGACGAAGGGGTGCTTGCGGTCGAGGCGGGGATGGTGCTGGCGTCGGTGCAGGATGCGGCGCGGGCGGCGGGGCGGTTGTTTCCACTGTCGCTGGCGTCAGAAGGGTCGGCGCGGATCGGCGGGTTGCTGGCGACGAACGCTGGTGGGTTGAACGTGTTGCGCTATGGCAATGCGCGCGATCTGTGTCTGGGGATCGAGGCGGTGCTGCCGGATGGGTCGGTGCTGCGCGGATTGAAGCGGCTGCGCAAGGACAATACGGGCTATGACCTGCGGCATTTGCTGATCGGGGCCGAGGGGACGTTAGGCGTGATCACGGCGGCCAGTTTGCGGTTGTATCCGATCCCGGCGCAGGTGGTGACGGCGCTGCTGGTGGTGCCGGGGCCCGAGGCGGCGCTGCGGCTGCTGGGTTTGGCGCAGGGGATCGTGCCTGGGATGGTGCAGGCGTTCGAGTTGATCGCGCGGCAGGGGCTGGAGTTTCTGGCCGAAGTGGTGCCCGAGGTTGCGGTGCCGCTGACAGCCGACTGGCAGGTTCTGGTCGAGTTCGGCCTGCCTGCCCGAATGGAGGCCGAGGCGGTGATGGCGGAGTTCTACGAGGCGGCGTCGGAGGCGGGACTGGTGCTGGACGGGGTGATCGCCGCGTCCGAGGCGCAGCGCGCGGGCCTGTGGCGGGTGCGCGAGAGCCTGCCCGAAGGAAACCGCAGGATCGGGGCGGTGTCGAGCCACGACATATCGCTGCCGCTGGGGGCGGTGGCGGAGTTCATTGCGCGGGCGGGGGCGGCGCTGGCGCGGTTGGGCTACTGGCGGATCAACTGTTTTGGCCATCTGGGCGACGGCAACCTGCATTACAACGTCTTCCCGGTGCGGGGCCGGACGCGCGCCGACCACGAGGGCGACCGCGAGGCGGTGAAGCGCTGTGTCCATGATCTGGTAGACAGTCTGGGAGGGTCGGTATCGGCCGAGCATGGCATCGGACGGCTGAAGGTGGGCGATCTGGAGCGCTATGGCGATCCGGCCAAGCTGGCGGCGATGCGGGCGATCAAGGCGGCGCTGGACCCGGCGGGGATCATGAATCCCGGCGCTGTCTTGCGCGGATAGCGCGCAGGGGGGCTGTCGGCCCCCCTCTGCCTGCGGCATTCACCCCCCCGAGGATATTTGGGGACAGAAAAAGGGGCAGTGGTTTTCTTCGCATTCGCAGCGGGATCGACTGTCTGGACGGGCCAAACCGCACGTCCCGCCGGTTGCCCGACGGGACGCTGGGGTGTGAACTCGTCACGTGGTGCAAGCAGCGTGACGTCCGGCTGGGTAGGCCGAACATGGATATGCTTAATGGCGATTCGTTAGCGAAAGGTTTATGGATCTGGTCAAAGGCCGCTGAACGCGCACAAGGCGTGCACCTCCATGCCCATCGCCTGAAGTTTTGCGCGTCCGCCGAGGTCGGGCAGATCGACCACGAAGGCGCAGCCGATGACCTGGGCGCCCAGGCGTTCGATCAGTTTTATGCCGGCCTCGGCGGTGCCGCCGGTGGCCAGCAGGTCGTCGACCAGCAGGACCTTCTCGCCGGGTTGCAGCGCGTCCTGATGCATCTCCACCACCGCCTCGCCGTATTCCAGCGTGTAGGACTGGCTGATGGTCTGACCCGGCAGTTTGCCCTTCTTGCGGATCGGAATGAAGCCGGTGGAAAGCTGGTGGGCGACAGCACCACCCAGAATGAAGCCCCGCGCCTCGAGCCCCGCGACGGCATCGATCGGCCTTCCGGCGTAGGGCGACAGGAGTTGATCGACCGCCATCCGAAAGCCGCGCGGGTCGGCGAACAGGGTGGTCACGTCGCGAAACAGGATGCCTTCGTGGGGGAAGTCGACGATGGTGCGGATGTAGTCCTTGACGGTTTCATGCATGGGATCAGGCCTTTGACACGCGGCCAGCGACCGCGTCGAGTTTCTGGATCAGGGCAGGGTCGCGCAGGTCGGGGGCGGTGATCAGCGCATGGGTCAGGGCGGTATCGCAGCCGTGCGGGCAGGGGGTTCGGGCGGGGTCCAGCAGACCCGGCAGGGCTTTGACAAGGCTGTGGGCGGTGTGGGCGTTGGCGGCGAGGGTTTGCAGCACCACGGACACATCCACCGCGCCGTGCCCTTGGTGCCAGCAGTCGAAATCGGTGACCATGGCGACCGAGGCATAGCAAAGCTCGGCTTCGCGGGCCAGTTTTGCCTCTGGCATGCCGGTCATGCCGATGACGTCGGCCCCCCAGCTTCGGTACAGGCGACTTTCGGCGAGGGTGGAAAACTGCGGGCCTTCCATCGCGATGTAGGTGGCGGTGGCGTGGGTGGTGACGCCTGCCATGTGCGCGGCGGTGGCACAGGCGGCGCCGAGGCGGGGGCAGGTGGGGTGGGCGAGCGACACATGGGCCACGCAGCCGGGGCCGAAGAACGATGTTTCGCGGGCGAAGGTGCGGTCGATGTATTGATCGACGATGACGAAATCACCCGGCGCATAGTCGGCGCGCAAGCTGCCCACGGCAGACACCGCCACCACATCGGTGCAGCCCAGCCGTTTCAGCGCGTCGATGTTGGCGCGGTAGGGGACGGAGGTCGGGCTATGGACGTGGCCGCGCCCGTGGCGGGGCAGGAAGGCCATCGGGATGCCGCCGAGGCGGCCCACCAGCACTTCGTCCGACGGTTTGCCCCAAGGGGTGGCGACCCTGACCCAGCTTGCGCCTTCCAGCCCGTCGATCTGGTAGACGCCAGAGCCGCCGATGACGCCGATCATGGTTTGCATGGGACCTCCGGTTCGGGTTGCGGCGGGGCAACTCTAGGGGGCGGTGCGGGGCGGGGAAAGGCCGTTTTTGGGGTTGGCGCTGCGATCAGGTTCGGGGCAGTCTGGCGGGGCGTGGGAAACCGGGGGCAGGGATGGAGCGGCTGTTGGACGCGGTGCGGCGGTTGTTGGATCCGGTGCCGGAGGCGGCCGGGGCGCTGGCGGACTGGCCGCAAGGTGCGGCGCGGCGCGCCGTGAAGCCGGGGATGTTGCCGGTGTGCGACGGGATCGGGTCCATGACCGGCACGCCCGCAACCGAACCTGTCCTGCGCGAGGTGCAGCGGTTGGCGGCGGGCCTCGAGTGGCGGCAGACGTATGGGGTGGCGGATTTCGGGGCGGCGTTCCTGCGCGGCTATGGCTGGTCCGAGTTCATCGGACTGCGCGGGCCGGTGCCTTCGGACCGGATTGCGGTGGGGGTGTTGCTGTTGGGGCCGGGGGTGACGTATCCGCCCCACGCCCATGCGGCGGCAGAGGTTTATGTGCCGCTGTCCGGTGTGGCGGAGTGGCAGCGCGGGACGGCGGCCTTTGCGCCGGGGCCGGTGGGGAAGGCGATCCATCATCCGCCATGGATGGCTCATGCGATGCGGACCGGGGCGGAGCCTCTGGCTGCGATCTATCTGTGGTGGGGCGGCGATCTGGCGGCGAAATCGGTGGTGCTGTGATCAGCGGTCGTCGGGGCGTTTCAACTCGAACACATCGCGCACCACGGTGTAGTCGCGGTAGCCCATGCGCGCGACGGGGTGATATTTCAGCGGATCGAACGCGCCGTCGGTCAGGCAGGTGTCGGCGATGTGGATGCCGGTAACCTCGCCGTGGATCAGATAGTTATCGCGGCCTTTCAGGGTGACGATGTCGGTCACGGTGCATTCCAGCGTGGCCGGGGCGTGCGCCACACGCGGGCAGTCGATGGTGGTGCATTCGGCCTTGATCACGCCTGCGTGCAGGAATTCGTCCGTGCCCGGCGGCAGGGCAGCCGAGGTTTGCGACATCGGATGCAGCGCCGCCTCGCCCACCACGTTCACGGCGAACACGCCGCTGCCCGTCAGGTTGGCAAGGCTGTCCTTGGCCCCGGTGGAGGCGAACATCACCTGCGGCGGCACATAGGCTACCGCGTTGAAGAACGAATAGGGTGCCAGATTGTCGCCCAGCGGGCCGCGCGTCGAAATCCAGCCGATGGGGCGTGGCGTCACCAGCGCATTGAACGGGTTGTGAGGCAGTCCGTGACCGTCGGCGGGGCGGTAGAACATCGGCAAGGCTCCAGCGATTTGATCCTGACAGCGATTTGATCCTGACATAGGGCCGTGTTAGGCGCGTTTCCAGATGATTCCCCCATGAGGGTTGCGGCGTGTACCGGCTTGACGAAGAAACCGAAAGCGACTGGTGGGAGGTCGAGGCGCTGTATGATCTGTGCTTTGCGCCGGGGCGCACGGCGCTGTCGTCGTATCGGTTGCGGGATGGGGTGGCGACGGTGGCGGCGTTGTGCGGCGTGCTGCGCGATGCGGATGGCACGCTTGCCGGGGCGATACGCTATTGGCCGATCGAGGCGGGCGGGCAGGACGCGCTGCTGCTGGGCCCGGTGGGAGTTCACCCGACCCGGCAGGGCGAAGGGTTGGGCGCGCTTCTGGTCCGCGAAAGTCTGGCCGAGGCGCGCAGATTGGGGTGGGAGCGGGTCATGCTGATCGGCGATGTGCCCTATTACGGGCGGTTCGGCTTCGTCAAGCTGGAGCGGGTGATCATGCCGCCACCGACCAACCCCGACCGCGTGCTGGGTCTGGCGCTGAAACGCGCGGCGTGGGAGGGCGTGCACGGCCCCGTGACCAAGGCGACGGGGATTGCAACCTTCGGCTGACGCCCCACATTCAGGGCATGACCACGTTGCCCGCCCTGAGCCCCGCCCCGATGGACGCCGAGATTGCGGCGCTGGCCTTGGCGTATCGCCGCGCCAATGGTCCGGTGATGTCGCTGGTCAACCGGCTGGGCGGATCGCTGGAAAGCCAGATGGCCATGATCCCCGCACGGTTGCGCGCCGAGATCGAGCGGGTGACGGAGCTTGCTCTGCGCGCGGCGCATGGGGTGGCCGGACTTGGGTCGCGGGCGCCCGATCTGGGGCCGCGCGGCACGCTGGCCGCCGTGATGGCGACGGGGGCCGCAGGCGGGGCGGGGGGCTTGCCCACCGCGATTGCCGAATTGCCCGTGACGATCACCCTGCTGCTGCACGCGATCCGGCGCGAGGCGGTGCGGGCGGGCTATGATCCCGACACCCCCGAGGTGCGCGCCGCCTGTCTGCAGGTCTTTGCCGCAGGCTCGCCGCTGTCCGAGGATGACGGGCTGAACACCGCCTTCCTGTCGGCGCGCCTGACGCTGACCGGGCCTGCGATCCGCCAGATCATCACCACCATCGCGCCGCGTCTGGCGGCGGCGATGGGGCAGAAACTGGTGGCCCAGGCGGTGCCGGTGCTGGGTGCCGTCAGCGGGGCTGCGCTGAACGCGGGCTATCTGGGTTACTACCGCGACATGGCGCGCATCCGCTTTGCGCTGGTGCGGCTGGCCGAAACCCATGGCGCCGACCCGGTCATCGCCGCCTTCCGCGAGGCCACCGCCCCGCCAGGGATCACCAAAGCCTGATCTGCAGATTTTCTGTCTCAAAATATCCTCGGGGGGGACCGCGCCCTTGCGCGGTGGGGGGCAGACGGCCCCCTGCGGACGGTTGTGCGATGGTGCAGGGTCCGGTGCGGCAGGAACCGGAGGGCGCCTCCGGCGCTGAGTGCCAACGTGCTGTGTTCGGGGCCGTATGAGGGCGGCAGGACCGCCTCTTCGGGCGACAGCGGCGGGCCGCTGAGGGTGCCGCTGGTGGACGGCAGTTGCATTCAGGCCGGCATGGTCAGTTGGGGTCTGACAGCGGCGACCGGGCAGGGTTGTGCCGAGACGGCAAACTTTTCGGCCTGCACGCGGGTGTCGACTTTCCTGCGGTGGCTGAGAGCGTCATTGCGGGGAATCCGTAAAGCGGACCCTGCGTGTTCCTGCCCACCGCTGGGTCGGTCATCCTTCGGGCCTCGGGTCAACGGCATGTTACCGCCTGCCACGGGAACGATTGTGGGCGCAGACCGTTACAAGACGAGCGTCGCGTTGTGCGTCGCGATTTCTGGAGATTATCCTGATGATGAACGTAACAAGAAACATCGCAGTCGCCGGTTTTGCCATTGCTCTGGCCTCGCCCGGCTTTGCGCAGAACGAGGCACCGACCGATACCACCCCGATGTCCTGCTCTGAATTCATGACATTGAATTCGACCGACATGGGCATCGCAATCGGTGCAGTCCGTGTGAAGGCCGGTTCCGCAGAATATGGCGGCGGCGCTGGCGAAGAAATCGTCGATCCGACCGCCAAAACTGACGGTGGCGTGGGCAGCGAGCCTGCAACGGGCGACGGGGCCGACAATCTTGGCGAAGCAACGGTGCCCGAGGTTCAGGCCCCTGCCGCCACGACCGACGGCGTCAACAGCGGCTTGTCCACCAACGCCAAGAACGACGCGGCGATGGACGAAACCGTTGCCGAGTTGAGCACCGGCGAACTGGTGGCCTTGACCATGACCGCCTGCACCGGCAATCCGGATATGATGATCGCGGATGTCGAGACGGGCAACAAGTAACCTGCGACGACACCCTGAATACCGCCGTGCAGGGTCAATCGCGGCACGACGCGTGGCCAGCACAGCTGCAATCATCCATACAAAGACCCGGCATTCGTGCCGGGTCTTTGTCTGCGACGGACATGGATCAGTTGGTCATGATATAATAGCTGTTGCGCCTGGAGCCTTTATTCTCGACCGTGACATAGAAATAGCCGTTCCAGGCCGGCGAGAAATCGCAATAGACCTTGTCGGACCAACTAACGTCATAGCAGATCGTATTGCCATTCTCGTCCGCGACCAGCACGTCCAGGTCGGCATCACCATCGCCCAGCACGGCTATCTCGGCATAGGAATTGCCGTAGAACGGGATTTCCCAGACATCGGTCCGGCCGGCAGGCAGCCGCGACAGCGTGGAGGATGCGCCGCCGACCCGGCCGCGCGAGCCTTCTGCCTCGGCATCCTCGATCAGGCCGACCAGCACTTCGTCTTCGCCGGCCAATTCTCTGGCGGTGGCCATCATGATCGCGGCATCGACGGGCGCGTCGGTGCCGTCTTCCTGCTCTGCGGTTTCGGTGCCTTCGGTGGTTTTCTTTTGTTCGACCTGCTTGACGTCGACGCCTGCGGTCAGCCTGGCCGCCGTCAGCACGGTCAGTGCGTCCTTGTTCGCCACGCCCAGCGCGTAAAGGTTCTGTGCCAAAGCCAGCGTCGCCACGCCGCCCTTGATACCGGTGCCTGCGGGGTCGATGTTGGTGCCGGTCTTGTCTTGCGCCTGTGCTGCGAGCGTGCAGAGGGCGGTGGTGGCGAGGATGGTGAAAAGCGATTTCAACTGCATGGGATGTCCTGTTCCAATGGCGGACCGCGTCTGGTGCGGTGCGGTGCGGTGAATGTTGCATTCGGTAGCGGACTTGGGAAGATGGTTGCGGGTGACAAAACTTGTCAGATCAGGGATTTGCCGGGATGGGTGCTTCGTGCAGGCTTTGGGTGCGGATTGCGGAGGAGGCGGGACATGGCGGTGAAGGACATTCTGGCGCGGCTGATCGGGTTTGAAACGGTCAGTTCGCGGTCCAACATGGCCTTGATGCAGTATGTGCAGGGGGTTCTGGTCGAGGCGGGGATTGCGGCGGTGCTGATCCCGGATGCAGCGGGAACAAAGGCCAATCTTTATGCCAGTGTCGGGCCTGCCGGGCCGGGGGTTATGCTGTCGGGGCATACCGATGTGGTCCCGGTGGAGGGGCAGGCGTGGAGCGTGCCGCCCTTTGCGCTGACCGAACGGGACGGGCGGTATCACGGGCGCGGGGCGGCGGACATGAAGGGGTTTGTCGCCTGTGCGATTGCCGCGATGATCGCGGCGGCGGGGCGGGAGTTGCGCGTGCCGTTGCATCTGGCGTTGTCTTACGACGAGGAGGTCGGGTGTCTGGGGGTGGGCTCGCTGATCGACCTGCTGGCGGCGGCCCCGGTGCGGCCGTCGATGTGCATCGTGGGCGAGCCTACGGGGATGCAGGTGGCGACCGGCCACAAGGGCAAGGTGGCGCTGCGGGCGACGTGCGTGGGCCGTGAGGGGCATTCGGCGCTGGCCCCGATGGCGCTGAACGCGCTGTATCTGGCGACCGATTTCGTGGGCGTGGTTCGGGGTGTGCAGGCGCGGGTGATGGCAGAGGGGCTGCGGGATGGCGACTATGACGTGCCGTATTCGACGCTGCATGTCGGTTTGCTGCGCGGCGGGGTGCAGGTGAACATCGTGCCGCACCTGGCGGTGGTGGATTGGGAGATCCGGTCGCTGGCGGGGGAGGATGTCGAGGCGCTGATCGGGGAGGTTCGCGCGGGGGCCGAGGCGATTGTCGCCCCGTTGCGGGCAGAGTTTCCCGAAGCGGAAATCCGGGTCGAGCGGTTGTGGGACTATCCGGGGCTTGGCACGCCAACGGATGCAGGGGTGGTGCGGTTCGTGCAGTCTTTGACCGGGGCAAACGGGACGATCAAGGTGGCGTTCGGAACCGAAGGCGGGCTGTTCGATGCGCGGCTTGGGGTGCCGACGGTGATCTGCGGGCCGGGGTCGATGGCGCAGGGGCACAAGCCGGACGAATTTGTGAGCGTCGAGCAGATGGCGCGGTGCGAGGCGATGTTGGCGGCGTTGGTGGAGCGGTTGGTGGCGGGGATCTGACGGGGGTTCAATGGGGGCGGTGCGTGAGATCACGCACCCTACGCTGAGCCCGGGCGTCGGGATTTGTGCCGGGAGGGACGGGCTGCGTGACGCGGCCGGCGGGGTCGATGGAGCGTTTGGTGGCGGGAATCTGACGGGGGTTCAATGGGGGCGGTGCGTGAGATCACGCACCCTACGCTTAGCCCGGGCGTCGGGATTTGTGCCGGGGCGTCGTGGCTTTATGGATCGTGGTCGGAGACGGGTGACCGGGGGCGCAGGGAGGCAAGGGCCAGTGGTTTGCGGCGGGGGGCTGTCTGGGGTAGAAGCGACGCATGGCGATTGCTCTGACCTCTCTTTCCGACCTTGCTGACCTTGGTTTCGACGACATCATCGATGTCCGCGCGCCGGCGGAGTTTGCCGAGGATCATCTTCCGGGGGCGATCAGTCTGCCGGTTCTGAGCGATGCCGAGCGGGCCGAGGTCGGCACGATCTACAAGCAGGTCAATCCGTTCACCGCGCGCAAGCTGGGGGCGGCATTGGTTGCGCGCAATGCGGCAGCGCATCTGTTGGGGCCTTTGGCGGATCGGCCGGGCGGCTGGCGGCCCTTGGTCTATTGCTGGCGCGGCGGGCAGCGGTCGGGATCGTTTGCGACGATCCTGTCGCAGATCGGCTGGCGGGTCGAGACGATCGCCGGGGGTTACAAGGCGTGGCGGTCGTTGGTTGTGAAGGCGGTTTATGATACCGCATTCCCCTGCCCGGTGGTCGTGCTGGATGGCAATACCGGCTCGGCCAAGACCGAAATTCTGAACCTGCTGCCGGAGCGCGGGATCCAGGTGATCGATCTGGAAGGGTTGGCCGGGCATCGGGGGTCGCTGTTTGGCAGTCTGGGCGTTCAGCCGTCGCAGAAGGCGTTCGAGACGGCTTTGGCGATGGAAATCAGCCGGTTGGACCCGGCACGCCCGGTGGTGATCGAGGCCGAAAGCTCGAAAATCGGCGAGCGGCGCTTGCCGCCCGAAATCTGGAAGGCGATGGTCGCCGCCCCGCGCGTGGCGATTGCGGCGGATGTGGCGGCGCGGGCGGGATATCTGGTGCGGGCTTATGGCGATCTGGTGCGGGATGGGGCGCGACTGGCCGGGGTGATCGGGCAGTTGCGGCCCGTCCATCCGGCGACTTTGATTGCCGAATGGCAGGCGATGGCCGTGGCGGGCGAGTTTGCCGCATTGGCCGGGGGGTTGATGGCCGCGCATTACGACCCGCGCTATGCCAGGCATCGTGACCGGATGGGCGGGGTGGCGCGGGAGGTTGCCGTGGCGGGATTGGGGCCGGGCGATCTGGGGGCGGTGGCGGATGCTGTGGCAGATGCTGTGGCAGATGCTGTGGCAGATGCTGTGGCGGCGGCGGTTCTGCGGCTGTAGCGCCTGCGGTGACGTGGGGCCTCCGGCGGGGATATTTGGAGACAGAAAATATTGGGTGACTTTGGAGTCGCGCGGGATGACGCGCGCTGGGCCGGGGCGGCGCGTCCCCGCGTCATGCTGGGGGTCCGGCACCGGGAAAACCGAGGGGATCTGGCTTGACCGCTGCGCCAGAACGGAAGTTCTGGAAACTGAAAGCCGGGCGGGCCCGGGAAATCGACGTCAGATTCCCCGCGCGGACCCCCGCATCTTGGAAAGCGGTCAAAGGCCTTGATCGAAACGCGTGAATGCGGGAAGAACAACGAAGCCGCGTTCTGTTTCGGGATTTATTCGACACGCTTGTTTTCAGGGTCGCCGCCGCGCAGGCGCGCTGGATGCTGAACAACCACAAGATTTACCTCATCATTAAAGAGTCGTTGAAGAATGGTGGGGGGATACGATCAGAAAACGTCTTGGCAACGCGTTCGATTAACTCACTTTTGATCGGGAAGGAAGATTTGCTGGAGATGCCGATTATGCAGCCGCCGAACATTACCTGTTCCCGCGATGGCTGATCGCCTGGACGGGCCCCACCATGGCGCCGTTCATCGTGATGTCTGCTGCGGGCTGCGAGTGGATAAAGCTGGGGTTGCCCGACTTCGCCCGTCAGCACTTGAGATTCGGAAAAAGGCCCGGTCACTCCGGCCGACGCAGGCGACCTGGCATGGGCCGGGTGCGGTGCATGGGACGGAATCACCGACTACCATGCGATCGGTAACGGACGGACCATGCCGCACGATCCGCCTGATCCGTGACGATCCGCGGGTGAGGATGTGAGCAGCATTCAGAGCCGGGTTGACCGCGCGGCCTGCGCCTTTGGAGCGGTGGAACAGGGCAGGACTGTCTAGCGACACAGGATGTGTGCGGGACCGTGGGTGATGTGGCCGATGATCGCGGCGTGGTCCCCTGCGGCGCATACGGCTTCGACCAGCGCATCGGCAGCTTTGGCGGGGACCGCCGCCAGCAGTCCGCCGCAGGTTTGCGGATCGTAGAGCAGGGGCATGTCGGGGCCTGAGATGCGGCCCACCAGCGCCGCACGGTTTGCCGGGGCAAGCGTCGAGGCGTGACCGGCGCGGGCGAGGTCGGAGGCGCCTGGCAAGGTCGGGATTGTGGACAGGGTGGCGGCCATGCCGGACGCGTCGAGCAGTTCCATCAGATGGCCCGCAAGGCCGAAGCCTGTCACGTCGGTCATCGCATGGGCATGAGGGGCGAGGATCGCGGCGGCTGCTCCTTGGGGGCGGGTCATGCTGGCAAAGCAGGCCGCTATCACCTCGCCCAGCAGCAGGCCCGGCAGGCGGGCGATTGCCATTTCGGCGGCGAGGATCGTGCCGGTGCCGATCGGTTTGGTCAGGATCAGCGCGTCGCCCGGTTGGGCGCCCGCCTTGCGGATCGGGCGGAGGGCTAGTCCGGTGACCGTGAAGCCGATGGTCAGTTCTGCGCCGATGCTGGTGTGGCCCCCGACGATATCGGCTCCGGCGGCCGTGAAGGTGGCGGCGGCCTGGGCCATGATCTCGGCCAGCATGTCGGATTGCAGAGCGGCCGACAGGCGAGGCAGGGTGATCTGTGCCAGCGCGGCCTGCGGCGTAGCTCCCATCGCCCAGATATCGCCCAGCGCATGGATCGCGGCGATTTCGGCCATCAGGCGGGGGTCTTGGGTCAGGCTGCGCAAATGATCGGTGGTGATGACCTGCACGCCCGACCCATGGCGCAGGATCGCGGCATCGTCGCCGGGGCCGGACAGGACTTCCAGATTTTGTGGCGCGGGCAGGGTGGCCAGCGTGTCGCGCAGGGCATCGCCGCCGACCTTGGCCCCGCAGCCGCCGCACAGGGGTTTGGCGGCCATCGCCTCGGCCAGACCCAGGGTGGCGGGGCTGGGCACGGCGGGGGCGGGCATCGCCGGATAATCGGCGAATTGCGCCATGAAGCGGCGGTCGATGCGGTCTTTCAGGTGCCAGAGCCAACCGCCTCCGGCGCGCAGTCCGAACAGGTCGGCGATGGCGCGGCGGTCACCGGTCGAGATCAGCTTGAGGTAATCGCGCTGCGGGTGGTAGGCGCGCATCGCGCCGCCGGTCAGGGCGGCGCGCAGGTTGTGATGCAGGATCGGGGCCTCGCGCACCGCAAAGACGCCGGCTTTGGGGCGCGGGGCGTGGGACAGATGGGCGCAGTCGCCTGCGGCAAAGATCGCGGGGTCGCTGCTTTGCAGAGTGGGGCCAACGGTGACAAAGCCGTGGGTCAGGGCAAGGCCCGCGTCGGACAGCCACGGCTGCGGCGTGGCCCCGGCGACCATCAGGGTGAAGTCGGAGGGCAGCAGGCGACCGTCCTGCAGGATGACTTGGGTAGCCGAAATGTGCAGTGGTTTGGCGTTCGGCAGTACCGCAATCCCGGCCCGGTCAAGCTCGGCCAATAGCCGCGCACGAGCCGCGCCGCCAAGGTTGGGCAGAGCGGCGGGCCCATGATCCAAGAGGGTGATCCTGGGCTGCGCGCCCGCCTGCCGCAACCGCCAGGCCGAAGCCAGCGCCAGTTCCACGCCGCCGACGCCTGCCCCCACCACCACCATCCGGGGCGCTGGCAGGGCGCGTTCGACAATCGCCTGCCAGCGGGCGGCGTAATCGCCCAACGGCTTGGCGGCAACGCCCGCTTCGAACCCCGCAAGGCCAGACCCCACGCCGACATCAAGGCTCGCCACATCATAGCGCACCGAATTGCGCCCCGCCAGCAGCACCCGGCCAGCCGCGCGGTCCAGCCCCACCGCGCGGTCCAGCACGATCCGCGCGCCGGCGAACCGGGCCAGCCGGACAAGGTCGATCATCAGGTCATCGCGGCTGTAATGCCCCGCGACATGACCGGGTAACATGCCGGTATAGGGCGCCACCGGACCCGGATTGATCACGGTCAGCCGCACCCCTGGCAGGGGGTTCATCCCCCACATTCGCAGGACCAGCGCATGGGCATGCCCGCCCCCCACCAGCACCAGATCGCGCACCAGAGGCACGCTTGACGGGTCCATCTGGCGCATTCTGCCTGCAAGGCCTTTCATGGTGTCGTATGTATGTTCATTCTGCACTGCAGGTAATTGGGCGGCAATGCCGGGTTTGGCTGACCAAGGCCGATTGTCCGCGGTTGGGGCATCCCCTTTTGGCGCGGGAACGTGACCAGAAGCGATTGATCGACGACGGTAGACGATGCGCGTCGCTGCAGACGTCCGGGAAAGGACAACTCAAGACTTCAGACTCAACTGTCTCTGCCGATACACGGATTACCTCCCCCTTCTCGCCTTCCCGCCCCGCATCCCCGCGCGGCCCCCGGTCGAGCGACCGCTGCGCGAGACGGCTTGCTCGACGGCTTCGTCGACTGCGGACTGCCGGGCGAGCGGGTCGTCGGCGATGGTCAGTTCCACCGCCTCCAGCCGTTTCACCTCGTCGCGCAGGCGGGCGGCTTCCTCGAAGTCGAGGTTCTCGGCGGCTTTGCGCATGGCAGTGCGCAGGCCGGCAAGGTGGCTGGCCAGATTGCTGCCGATCATCGGTTTGTCGATCTTGGCGGTGACGCGGGCCTGATCGGTGTCGCCCTGATAGATGCCGAGCAGAACATCCTCGACGTTCTTCTTGATGGTCGTCGGGGTGATGCCGTGCAAGGTGTTGTAGGCGATCTGTTTGTCGCGGCGGCGGGTGGTCTCGCCTATCGCGCGCTCCATCGAACCCGTGATGCGGTCGGCGTACATGATGACACGGCCGTCGGAGTTGCGGGCGGCGCGGCCGATGGTCTGGATGAGGGAGGTTTCCGAGCGCAGGAAGCCCTCTTTATCTGCATCCAGAATCGCCACCAGGCCGCATTCGGGAATGTCGAGGCCCTCGCGCAACAGGTTGATGCCGACCAGCGCGTCGAACGCGCCGAGGCGCAGGTCGCGCAGGATTTCGATCCGCTCGATCGTGTCGATGTCGGAGTGCATGTAGCGGATGCGGATGCCCTGTTCGTGGAAGTATTCGGTCAGGTCCTCGGCCATGCGTTTGGTCAGGGTGGTGACGAGGATGCGCAGGCCGAGGGCGGCGACGCGGCGGATTTCGTCCAGCAGGTCGTCGACCTGCATTTCCACGGGCCTGATCTCGATTTGCGGATCCACGAGGCCGGTGGGGCGGATCACCTGTTCGGTGAAGGCGCCGCCGGTCTGTTCCAGCTCCCACGCCGCCGGGGTGGCCGAGACGAAGATGGTTTGCGGGCGCATCGAGTCCCATTCCTCGAATTTGAGGGGGCGGTTGTCCATGCAGGACGGCAGGCGGAAGCCGTGTTCGGCGAGGGTGAATTTGCGCCGGTAGTCGCCTTTGTACATGCCGCCGATTTGCGGGATCGAAACGTGGGATTCGTCGGCGAAGACGATGGCATTGTCGGGGATGAATTCGAACAGCGTAGGCGGCGGCTCGCCCGGCGCGCGCCCGGTGAGGTAACGCGAGTAGTTTTCGATGCCGTTGCAGACGCCTGTCGCCTCCAGCATTTCGATGTCGAAGGAGCAGCGTTGTTCGAGCCGCTGGGCCTCCAGCAATTTGCCGTTGGACACCATGAGGTCGAGCGTCTGGCGCAGTTCCTTTTTGATGCCGATGACGGCCTGCTGCATGGTCGGGCGGGGGGTGACGTAGTGCGAGTTGGCGTAGATGCGGATCTGGTCGAAATTGTCGGTTTTGTGGCCGGTCAGGGGGTCGAATTCGGTGATGGATTCCAGGTCTTCGCCGAAAAATGAAAAGCGCCAGGCGCGGTCTTCAAGGTGGGCGGGCCAGACTTCGAGGCTGTCGCCCCGGACCCGGAAGTTGCCGCGCTGAAACCCCTGATCGTTGCGTTTGAACGCCTGCGCCACCAGTTCGCCGATGATCTGGCGCTGGTCGTAATGCGCGCCGACCTTGAGGTCCTGGGTCATGGCGGAATAGGTTTCGACCGAGCCGATGCCATAGATGCAGGACACCGAGGCCACGATGATCACATCGTCGCGTTCCAGCAGCGCGCGGGTGGCGGAATGGCGCATCCGGTCGATCTGTTCGTTGATCTGCGATTCCTTCTCGATGAAGGTGTCGGTGCGGGCGACGTAGGCTTCGGGTTGGTAATAGTCGTAGTAACTGACGAAGTATTCGACGGCGTTTTGGGGAAAGAAGCCCTTGAATTCGCCGTAGAGTTGGGCCGCGAGGGTTTTGTTGGGAGCGAGGATGATCGCGGGGCGCTGGGTTTCCTCGATGATGCGGGCCATGGTAAAGGTCTTGCCAGTGCCGGTGGCGCCCAGCAGGACCTGATCATGTTCGCCCTGCACGATGCCGCTGGTCAGCTCGGCGATGGCAGTGGGCTGGTCGCCTGCGGCCTGAAACGGAGAGTGCAGGACAAAGCGCTGGCCCCCTTCGAGTTTTGGCCGCGTCAGGACCTCGGGGCGGAGGGCGGGGGCATTGGTGTTGTTGTGGGGCATGGGTGATTCCCTTTCGACGCAATGTATTCCGTTTTTGTTCACGGGGAAGGGCGGGTTAAGGAGTGTGAACGGGATGTGAAGAAATTCGCGTCAAGTTTAGCGATAATGCAGAACAAAAGAGAAACTTTCTGTTGCGATCGGGTCAGGGTTACGGCAGATTGAGGGGGCAAGCAGCACCAACCGCTGTCGGCGGATCGCACCACACCCCACCCACACCCCGTGATCTGTCGACAGCACCTTGCGCTTTCAACCCCGAAATGGGATTTATGGTGCCGACTTGCAGGAGATTTGCGATGCGTGCCCGGATTTTTCAGCCTGCCCGAACCGCCATGCAATCGGGGACGGCCAAGACCAGGGGCTGGACGCTGGAGTTTGCCCCGGCCTCGGCGCGCGAAGTGGACCCTTTGATGGGTTGGACCAGCAGCGATGACACGCAGGCGCAGGTCAAACTGCGCTTTGACACCCGCGAAGACGCCGAGGCTTATGCGACGGCGCGCGGCATCGCCTTCGACGTGGCCGAGCCGAAATCCCGCAAACCGATGATCCGGCAGCGTGGCTATGGCGAGAATTTCGCGACCGACCGCAAGGGCGCGTGGACGCACTGATGATTGCGCGCGAAAGCCCCCTGGGGGCCGATCTGGCGCTGATGATGGCGCGGCATACGGCGGACATGCACGCCGATACGCCACCCGAAAGCATCTACATGATGGACGCGGGGCAGTTGGCGGTGGCGGACGTCAGCTTCTATGTGCTGCGCGAGGCCGGGGTTCCGGTGGCGATGGGGGCGATCAGGCGGATCGACGACAGCCATGCCGAAATCAAGTCGATGCATGTGCTGGCCGAGGCGCGGGGACGCGGGTTGTCGAGGGCGATACTGGACCATCTGCTGGCCGAGGCCGCTGCGGCAGGCTTTGCGCGGCTGAGCCTTGAGACCGGAATCCAGCCGACTTTTGTGGCGGCGCGGGCGCTGTATGCGAAGGCGGGTTTCATGCAATGCCGCGCGTTCGAGGGGTATTGGGACGATCCGAACTCGATCTTCCTGACAAAGCTGCTTGCGTGAATCCGACGCCTGCCGCAAAAGGGCGGCGCGTGGCCCCGTAGCTCAACTGGATAGAGCACGGACCTTCTAAGTCTGGGGTTGGGGGTTCAAGTCCTCCCGGGGTCGCCAGTTTTCGCTGAATCCGGGCAAGACAGGCCGTTGGTATCAAGGAATGCGCCCGGCCCGGTCTGGACACGCTTCCTTGGAGCGTTTCCCGGCCGGTTGGCTGGAGACGCAAGGCGGAGGGCTCGGGGATCAGCGCAATCCTGACGGTGGGGAAATCAGGGCGCGGCTGACCGGGCGGGCGCATTTCTGCGCCTCCGGGGCGCATGCAGGGGCGGCCTGGTGTGTCTGTTCGCCTGATCCGGCAAGGCTACGGGTTTTCTTACGTTGGCCCCGGGGCGGGTGCGCCGCCTTCGAAGCGGTTGCCATGGCGGTGGTCGCAGGGCGCTTCCTGCATTTGCAGGTGCAGGCCGGTACCGGTGAAGGGGTGGGCGCGGGCGAGGTCTTCGTCGAAGTCGATGCCGAGGCCGGGGGCTTCGGGGGGGATGACATAGCCGTCGTCGAATTTGATCGAATGCTTGATCAACGCGAGGTG
>JBBRVJ010000005.1:0-47223 GCA_038246975.1 Rhodobacterales bacterium
ATCGTTGCCATAGCCGCCATACAGAGTGTCGTTGCCCTGACGGCCATACAGGATATCGACGTTGCGGCCTCCGTCCAGCACGTTTGCCCCATGCGTGCCGCGCAGATCGTCCATCCCTTCACCGCCGATCAGATTTTCGATGCTGACAAAAGTGTCACCGAAGGATGATGCGGTGTTGAAGTTTGGGAACAGCAGGTCGACGCGGTTCAACTCCCGCGTTCCCGCCAGACTGACCGTGTCGATCCCGTCGCCCCCGTTCAGGACGTCGGCCCCGGTGCCGCCATGCAGCGTGTCGTTCCCGGCCCCGCCGAACAGAGAATCGGACCCGATGCCCCCGGTGAGCAGGTTAGCCCCGGCGTTGCCCGTCAACCGGTCGCTCGCCGCACTTCCCGTGAGAGAAATGTTGCCAACACCCAAGGCGCGTGCCTGCGTGATGCCGCTGTCAAGCGTCAGGTTGACCGAGGTTTCCAGAACCGAGCCGCCCACCAGATCAAGTTTGGCATTGCCTGAAGACAGATCGACCTGAATTTGCGCCGTCAACGCACCTTGCGTCACGGTAACGGCCACGTTCGCCGAAGGGGCCGTCGCCATCAACCCGTAACCGCCCGCCGCAGCACTGGTGGCGCTGGTGGCTCCGATGGAAAACCGTGCGCCCGCCACGCCTTCCCCGATGCTGTAGAAGGCGTTGTTGTCTCTGTCGCCATAAACAGCACCTGTCAGAAAGAAGGCAAATCCCGACCGGCCGAAATTCTCGGTCAGCATCGAGGCGTTGAAATTGTTGCCGCCGGACGTATAGATCCCCTGCACTTGAGCCACGCCAATCTCGCGGTACGAAGAGGACAGGATGTTGGTCCGGTGACCTGCACTCATGAACAGGTTCTGATGATGCTTGACGATCTCTACATTCAGGTCGATGGCGGCCATGGTGGCCAGCAGGCCAAGGTTTTCACCCACCGAATAACTGCCCGACAAGTTGTAACCCGCCGCCGCGATCCGCGCCTGTGACGAGCTACCCCCTGCACCGGTGTGGCTGAAGACATCTGCCTGCAGCATCCACGCCGAATGCCCGTCTGCCGCCTCCTCCAGATCAAGATTGGGCGACAGTACCCGCAGCGGTGTGCCGCTGATGGTTCCGGCTGCCAGCCCCTGGTTAAGGTCCGAAAGCCCATACCGCGCGGCTTCGGCCAGCGGATCCAGACGGGCACGGTTGATCAGTTCGATCAGCAGTTGTTCAGCGGCGGTGATCGTCATGGCTTGAGCAACCTCGTTAAGTGGACGTACATTGCCGAATTATCCGGACCAGTGCAATTCCGGCGATGCTGCCCTTAGGTTATGGCAAACTTATGGTCAGGATCGGGCAAAGAACGGAAGCCTTACCTCAAATACAATCTAAAGGCGAGTCAGTTCGTTAACCTCTGGCGATCGGTCTGCCAGTTTGGCAAAGCAATTCCCGATCCACCAAGCCGCCGCCGGTTAGATAAGGAACAGATTGTTCGCCACGCCATCGACGCTGCTCAGGCTCTGCACCATCACACTTTGTCGTTGGCCTATGGTGATGAAATTGCCTTCTATCGCCGCCGTAAATAGACGTAGTAGGCCCCCATCCCACCATGTTTAAGATGCGCCTCAGCAGTCTGCAAGACCGCCTGACCCAAGGGTGGAAGGCGCAGCCAGTGCGGCACCTGATGGCGCAATGCGCCCATGCGTTGGGGGATCGGGCCGTGATCGGTGCCGCGTTTGCCCTTGCCGGTGATCACCAGAACCAGCCGCAGTCCGTTGCCTTGCGCGCTCAGAATGAACCGGATCAATTCAGGGTGCGCCTCGGCCAACGTCAGGCCGTGCAGATCGATTCGCGCCTCGGGGGCAAGCTTGCCGCGCGTCATCCGGCCAAAGGCCTTGGCGTCCATCTGCACCGGGGCCTGCGCCAACGTGTTGCCCAGACTGGGCGACAGATCATGCGCGCGGGTGACCTTGGCCTTTTCGCCAACCCGGAATGTTGGCACGGGCGGCGGGCCGGCGCGGTCGGCCGGTACGCCCGGCACGACCGGATCAGGTTTGCGCAAAAAACCTGCTGGTTTGGTGTGCAAAGCCCGCGCACTGCGCGTCACCGCCTGCCACAATTCTTCCTCGTCGGGCCGCAAGGACCGCTTGCGCACCATGGATCACCCTTCGGGCAGCAGGGCATAGGCCCGGTCGATGGGCAGCAGCACCAGCATCCGCCCGCCGTCCTTGACGGTGCCCGCCGCATCGCCCGCTGCATCGCCGGTGCCGAAAAAGATGTCGGCCCGTTGCGCGCCCTTGATCGCCCCCCCGGTATCCTGCGCCACCATCAAGCGCCGGAAGGCCCCCGCGCCGTCCTTTTCCACCCATACCGGCGCACCCAGCTTGGTGTAGTCAGGGTCCACCGCGATGGACCGCATCGTGGTGATCGAGCGGCCCATCGCCCCGATCGGCCCCTTTTCGGCAGGAAGGTCGAGCAGTGTGCGGAAGAACACATACGATGGATTGACGTTCAGCAGCGCCATTCCGGCCTGCGGGTTGCGGGCCACATAGGCGCGGATTTCCTGTGCCGAAACCTGATCCAGAGTGTGGGTGCCGCGCCGGATCATTTCTTGGCCGACCGAACGATAGGCATGGCCGTTGCGCCCGCCATACCCCACCCGGATCACCGACCCGTCCGGCATCTTGATCCGTCCTGACCCCTGGATTTGCAGAAAGAACGCCTCGACCGGATCGTCGAGCCAGGCAATCTCCAACCCTCGACCGCGCAACGCTCCGCCCTCGATGGCGGCGCGGTCGTAATACACCGTGCCGTCCCGCAGTTCCGGCGGGCGCCGATAGATCGCCGCTGTAAAGCGCGGGGTGCGGACCGGCGAGCCGAGCAGTTCGGGTTCATAGTAACCGGTAAACAACGCAGGCGGGGTGCCGATCAGGACAGGCTTGAAAAACAGTTCGAAAAAGTTGCGCGCCGAGGCATCGCTGGCCCCAGCATCGGCGGCCAAACGGCAAAGTGGCACCCAATCCGCATCTTTCAACAGATCGCAGGTTTCGCGAAACGTCGTCAAAGCGGCCCGATGGTCATCCTCGGCCCACCCATCCAGCGCGTAAAACTCGATCATCTGCGCCGGGGCCGGACGCGCGGTCATCATGACCACGACCAGCAGCAAGGCGCAGCACAGACCGCGCATCCCCGCTCGCTCAGTCGCCGGTGGCCACGAGTTGCCAATTCGGATCATCGACCCCCATCTTGCGCGCAAAGGACCACGTGTCGCGCTGGCGCTTGATTTCAGTCGGGCTGCCTTCGACCACCACCCCGGCCTTGTTGCGCACCACCGAGGTCAACTCACCGGTGAATCGCATCGTGATCTCGCCGGTCCGGCTCACACTGTCAAAGGTCGCATCGTGCAGCACCAGTTCGCGCACCCCGACAAAAGTCGCCTCAACCGTAAGCCCTTCGCGTTCCCTGGCCTCGATCGCACCGGCAAAGGTCGCCTCGACGTCATCGGACAGGAAGGGCCGCACGCCATCAATCTTGCCCTTTTCGAAGGCCATCAGAATCATCTCGTAAGCACCGCGCGCGCCGCCCATGAATTCGTTGACCGAGAACGCAGGTTCGGCCTGCTTCATCGCCGACAAAGCCTTGGCAGCGGGTGACCCGTCCGGGACATGATCGGTAATATCGCGATCCGGCCCGCCTTCGATCACCTCGAAGTCGCGTTTTCCGCGGGGGCGGGAGTCTTCTATCGGAACGGGCGGCTTTTCAAACCCGTCGCGCGTGCCCAGAACGGACCGCAACTTCAGGATCAGAAACACGGCAACGCCTGCCAGAACCAGCAATTGTAAGATGGACGAATTCATGTGGACCTCGGAACCTCCGTCATTCGCGGGGTTGGTATTTGCGACACTTATTCCTTATGTAGGGTGTGGGTCTGCCCAAGTCTACCGCTTCGGGCCAAAGTCCCTGTGATGGAGAACGCCGATGTGGCTGCTTGCCGGGATTCTTGGTGTCCCGTTGATCGAAATCGCACTGTTTGTGACCGTTGGGGCATGGCTGGGCCTTTGGGCAACGCTGGCCATCGTGGTCGGCACGGCAGTTGCGGGGATCGTGGTGATCCGCAGGCAGGGCCTGCAATCGATGGCGGAATTGCGCCGCGCCACTGCGCAGGGCCGCGATCCCAGCGGCATGGTCGCCGACAGCGCCATTGTAGCCTTCGCCGGAGTTCTGCTGATCCTGCCGGGTTTCCTTACGGACACCTTGGGCCTGTTGCTGTTGTTGGCACCGCTACGGCGCCGTCTTATCAGGGCTTTGGCGGCGCGGGTAAATGTCAGAACGGCAGGCCAGCCGTTCGGGAACAGCCACCGCAGCGGAGCCGATGTGATCGACGGCGAGTATTTCGAAGTGATCGAGACACCGCCCGAGGCAAAAGACGTGCCGCCGTCCGGTTGGACACGTCCGTAACCAGAGGGCTGGCACAACGGTCGGTCGGGAAGTAACCCCGGACCGAAGGATTGAGGCGCACCGCCCAACCTGCTAGAAGCCCCCGAAATGTGAATTTCAAGGGAGAATGTGGGATGACCGACGAAACCGCAGCAGAGCCGCAGCCGGCCTCGCCGCCAGCCCAGCCGCAAATCAAGATGCAGGTGTTGGCGCAGTTCGTGCGCGACATGTCCTTCGAGAACATCGTGGCGCAGAAGGGCTTGTCCGGCGGCGAGGTGCAGCCCGACATTCAGGTTGCCGTGAGTCTTGACGCCCGCAAGCGCGCGACCGAAGGTCAGTTCGACGTGATCACCAAGTTCAAGGTGACGTCCAAGAACAAGGCCACCGGTGATACGTTGTTTCTGCTGACACTGGACTACGGTGGCGTGTTTCTGGTTGAAGGCGTGACGGAGGATCAGTTGCACCCGTTCCTGCTGATCGAATGCCCGCGTCTTCTTTTTCCCTTCGTGCGCCGGATCATTTCGGATGTGACCCGCGACGGTGGGTTCCCGGCGTTGAACGTCGATACGGTCGATTTTCTGGCGCTTTACCGCCAGGAAATCGCACGACGCGCCAAGGCACAGGCCGAAACGCAGCCCATCGCAGCCGCTATCACGACGAACTGATCGTTCAGGTTGCTGGCCGCTCTGCCGACATCGGCAGGGCGGACCGGCCAATCAATGCGCACGGCTCAACCCAAGCGAGAATGCCCTTTGTTTTTGGTATCCCTGCCGCAGCCTGTGCAAGTCTGGGATGCAAATATGTCGACATAGCGAGGAAATCTGGGCCTTTTCTGGTCCACCCCATGTCGAAACCTAGAAATCCCGCCGAAACATTGCTATCCATATCGGTAATCGGGCCGCAGCAAGTGGTCCAATAACATCCCGGGCGACTGAATTCCGGGACCGAGGCGGAGTAGTATGATGGTTAACGCGATTGAGTTCGCAGTCCGCGATTCTGCGGGCCGTGTGCAGCATGGGACCGTGGCCGGCGAAGGCCAGGGCAATTTCATCAGGGTGGGGTCCGGCGACGCGGTGTCGCTGAACCTCGCGCAATCCAGTGTGGTGTCCTACGAACAACAGGGTGGCGATCTGTTGATCACCCTGACGGACGGTCGCCGGGTCGTCCTGAGCGGCTATTTCAACGAGGCTGCGGGCGATGTGAACCGCCTGTACCTCAGCACCAACGGCGACATCGCTCAGGTCATGGTGACCGAAGGCAACGACGGCGTGTTGTTTGCGAAGTACAGCGTTGCGGAAGGCTGGGGCAAATGGAGCCCGCTGGACGATCTGCGCTTTACCTCTGGCGATCCGGTCGGTGCCATCATGGTTGCGTCGGATGATCCGGCCGGCATGGGGCCGTTGATCCCCGGACTTCTCGGCGGCTTCGGCTGGGGTACGGCTGCTGCAGCGGCGGCCGTCGGGGGGGCTGTCATCATTGGAGGCGGTGGCGGGGAAAACGGTGGTGGTCGTGCCAACCCGACCGTGAACACGCAACCAACGACAACGCTGACCACCAACACGACCAACCCGCACATGCCGGTGACCGGCACGGGTGAACCGGGTGACACGGTTGTCGTCACAGTCGGCAGCCAGACGCAAACCACCACGATTACGGATCAGGGAACCTGGGGTGTCACCTTCCCGTCAACCGGCTTGCCTCCCGATGGCACCTACACGGTGGCAGTCGTCGTTACTCCGCCGGGAGGCACTGCCATTCCGCTGACCGGCCCCGCGCTGATCATCGACATGACTCCGCCGGACGTCGAAGTAACCGACGGCACCAAGAGCACCGGCGATGTGGAGAACGGTGTCGAGTATCAGAACGGCGTGACCATCAGCGGTGAAGGCGAAGCGGGTGCGGCGATTGCCGTCACAGTAAGCGGCCATACCCAGACAACCACCGTTTCGACCACCGGCACCTGGACCGTGACGTTCCCGACCACGCAGGTTGCTGCGGGCGAGTATGAAATCCCGGTCGTGATCACCGCGACCGACCCGCTGGGCAACCGCACCGTGTTGAACGATACACTGGTCATCGACACGGTTCCGCATCCGATCGCGTTCAACGCGGTCACATCGGACAACGTGGTGAACTTCACCGAATCGCAATCTGGGCTGATCGTCACCGGCACGTCGACCGCCGGGGCCACTCTGACGGTGACCATGCAGGGTGTAAGCCAGCAGACCACAGTCGCCTCCAACGGCACTTGGTCCGTCACCTATCCGACCGGCACATTGCCCGGTGGGGAATACAACGCGACGCTGACCGCAACGACGAGCGACGCGGCGGGCAACGTGTCGTCCTCCAGCCACAGCTACAGCGTCGATACGCTGACCTCGGTTGCCTTTGCGTCCACCGCCATCGCGACCGACAACATCGTCAACGCCAACGAAGCCGCCGGTGGTGTGGTCCTGACCGGCACATCGCAACCCGGCAACAGCGTCAGCGTCGCTTGGAACGGCAGCACGCAGACGGCGACAGCGGGAACCAACGGCGCCTGGTCGGTGACGTTCCCCGGTTCGTCCATCCCGGCTGGCACTTACGCGTCCACCGCGACTGTCACCGCGACGGATGCGGCGGGCAATACCGCGACTGCGACCCGTCCGGTGCAGATCGACACGCAAACCTCAGTCACGATGGGGCCTGGTCAGGTCGGCGGCGACGATATCGTGGCCGGTGCCGAAGCCCGCAGCGGCATCGCCCTGACCGGCACCGCCGAAGCAGGCGCGTCGGTAGATGTGACCTTCGAAGGCATCAACCGCACCGTCATCGCCGGATCGAACGGCAACTGGACGGCGAGCTTTGCCACCAGCGAAATTCGCTCGGGCACTTACAGCAGCACGGTTTCGGTGCGGGCGACCGATACGGCCGGAAACGTGGCCACCACGTCGCACATCGTGAACGTCGATACCGAGGTGACGAACTTCTCCCGCCTGACCCTGTCCACCGGCAGCGACACCGTTCTGAACGGGGTCGAAGCAGGTCAGGGCCTGACCGTCACCGGCACGGTGGAACCCGGATCGTCCGTGATCGTCAACTTCGGCAACGGCTCCAACCAGACTGCGACTGTGGCCGCCAATGGCAACTGGAGCGTGACGATCCCCACCAGCCAGATCCCTGCGGGCGAAAACAGCGTCACCCTGACCGCCGTTGCGACCGATCATGTCGGCAACACCGCGACCCTGAGCGAACAGGTTGTCGTCGACACGCTGGTGCGCAACTTTGCCCGGCTTGGCGGCCCAATCAGCGGCGATGGCGTGATCAACGCGGCCGAAGCGGCCAATGGTCTGGCGCTGAACGGCACGGTCGAACCGGGGGCCACGGTTGTGGTCCGTCTGGCATCGGGGGCAGAGATGACGACCGTGGCCGGCGACGCGGGCACCTGGGCCGTGACCTTCCCCGCCTCTGCGATCCCGCAAGGAGAATCGTCCAGTTCGGTCACGATGACCGCCACGGACCGCGCTGGAAACGTCGCAACCCTGACCAGCACCTTCGCGATCGACACCGTGGCTCCCGGCGCACCCGAGGTCATTTCGTTCTCGCGTGTCGGTTCAGGCGTGCGCGATATCGGGACAGAGGCAACGGACGATCTGTATTCCTTCGCGCGAGTCGATGCATCTGGCAATGCGACGACCATCGGTGCCACCCGCACGGATGATCTGTTGAATGGCGAGACAAACTTCCGCTTTGCGCAGAACGTGCCGGACGGCAGCTATCTGGTGATCAACACCAAGGATGCAGCGGGCAACGAAAGCTCGACCCTGCTGATCGTCAGCAACACCAGCGCCCCCGAGATTGATCTGTCACGCACGGGGCTTGCCGCGTTCGACTTTACCACCGTCGACCTGACCTTTGCCCCGGAAGCCCATCTGGCCATCACAGAGACGCAGTTGCGCAATCTGACCGGGCCTGATCACCAGTTGATGATCAAGGGCGATGTTGACGACACGGTCAGTCTGATCGGCGGTATCGACAGCGGTCAGACGCGCGCCATCGGGGGAGAGACGTACAAGCTGTATACCCTTGGCACCGGGGCCAGCGTCCTGATCGACGACGACATCCTGACCGCGACCTCTGTGGTCTGATCGGGAGGCTGGGGCGATGCCCTTGCGTTTGACCCATGGGGTCTGCGGCCTGTCTGCTGCTCTGCTGCTTTCGGGCTGCATGGCCAATGATCAGCCTGCGACCAAACAAAGCTTCAGCCCGACTGCCACCCCGCAGTCGGGCGCGCTGGACCCGCAGCCTGAAGTCGAATCGATTCTGATCGCCGATCTGCAGGCCCGGCAAAGTATTTTGCCCACAGGCGGAGCGTATGAACAGGTCGCCGCATCCGTGATCGAGGCGTCCAAGGGCGCGTCGGTGGCCGAATTGCGGGTGTCGAGGCTGAAGGCGCAAGCCAAGGCCAAGAACTGGCTGCCGCAGATCGGGCCATCGGTCAATCTGACCTCGTTGGCCGGGTTGGCGACCAGCCTTCTGCTGGATCAGGCGTTGTTCGACAATGGACGACGCAAGGCCGAACGCGCCTACGCGGCGGCGGATGTCGAGATTGCCGCCGTCACACTGTCGACCGAGTTGAACCAGCGCGTCTATGACGGGTTGTCGCATTATGTGCTGGCCGAAAAGGCCCGCGCACAAATCGCGGTGGCAGAGCGTGCCGTGGCCAAGCTGACGGAATTTGACGCGATCATTACCGAACGGCTGGCGGGTGGTTTGTCGGATCGGTCCGAACAACAGGTCATCCGGCAGCACCTGACCGAAATGCAGGCCACCCTGGCTGGCGACCGTCAGGCCGTTACCAGTGCAGTAGCCGAACTTGCCGCGATGGCCGTCAGTCCAATGGACGGGCTGCATGGGTTGGATAATCTGCCGCCCGATACCCGCGCGCCCGAGCCTTTGACTGTTCTGAGGGCACGCGGCGAAGGACGGTTGGCGGTCGCGGAAGCAAACATTGAACGTGCGGAAATGCTGCCTGGTCTGCGGGCCTCTGCCGGGATCGGATTAGGAGGCATCGAACCCGGCCTCCGGCTGGGCGGCGGTTTCCTGAACGCCGGAATGCGCGACAGCATGGATGCACTGGCAGGGACCGGCGAAGTGGCCGGGCGCCGCACCGCACAGGCCTCCGAAGATGCGCGTCGCAGGATCGTCACGTTGGAACGGCAGATTGCCACGCTGAATTCGCGTGAGGTTGAAGGTCGGGCGGTCCTGCGCCAGACGGCGGAAAATCTCGATTTGTTCTCCCAGCAGTACAAGGTCGGCAGACGGACATTGCTGGAACTGGTCAACCAATATGACGCCTTTGCCCGACTGGACCGCGATCTGACCGGGTTGCGGTACGAGGCGGCATTGTTGCGTCTGGAAATCGCCCGTGATCGCGGACAACTGGTGGATGGGGCACGGATGTGACAGACCGCGTGGTGGCCTTTGGAATGAACTCGGTCCAATTGACTGCGGCCCCTGTGATGGCTCAGGCAGCCCCGGCGCCCCTGCCGCTCCACACCCCGCACACCGTCGCTCGGGCCGAAATTGCGTCGGTTTATGCAGGGTTGTTGGGGGCAGATGTCGCCCTGACGGATGTGCTGGAAAGCCTGCACAAGACCAAGGGGGACGGTCCGCTGCGGTTGGAAGATCTCGCGGGCGCGTTGCGCGAAGCAGGTCTGATCGCAGCCGTCGAACGCACGCCCCGCCCCGCCGCCCGCCATTGGCCTGCGCTAGCCGAAATGACCTCGGGGCAGGTTGTGCTGGTCCTGTCGCGGTCGCCTGAAAGCCTGCTGGTCTACGACGCCACCCAACCCGACCAGCGGGCCGAAGTGCCTCTGGCCGACTTCGCTCAAGTTTACACCGGCCGCCTGCTGCGTGCCCGCAATTCGCTGTCCACGCTGGAGTTGCGCCACACCGACGCCCCCAGACGGGGTCACTGGTTCTGGAGCGAGTTTCGCAACTATCGCCGCCAGTTGATCGAGGTGGCCGCAGGGTCGCTGGTCGCCAATCTGCTGGCCGTGTCGGTCGCGCTGTTTTCGTTGCAGATCTATGACCGGGTCATCCCCTACCAATCCGAGCCGACCCTCTGGGTTCTGGCGCTTGGTGCGCTGATCGCCGTTGTGATGGAAGGGTTGCTGAAACTCGCCCGATCCGGCCTGATGGACACCACAGGGCGACGGATCGAATTGACCGTGCAAGCGCGTCTTATGGACCGCCTGTTGGGTATGAAACAAGCTGCAGGCAACCGCAGCCCAAGCCAGCAGTTCAGCGCCATGCGCGAATTCAGCGCGGTGCGCGAGTTTTTTACCGCCACGACCATCGGCACGCTGGCCGACCTTCCGTTCATCCTGATTTTCCTTGTGCTGGTCGCCAGCATTGGCGGCAATCTGGTCTGGGTGCTGGTAATCGGCGGGCTGTTGATGGTCCTGCCCGGCTTGTTGTTCCGGAAGAAGATGATCGCGTTGACCTTGGCCATGCAGGGCTCTTCGGTCCGGTCTGCCCGGTTGTTGTATGAGGCGGCGTTCGAGGCCGAAACCGTCACCACTCAGCGCGGTGAAGACCGGGTAAAGCGCATCTGGGGCGAGTTGGTCGCACTGTCGGCGGTGAAGTCATCGGAACAGCGGCACCTGACGTCTTTGCTGGGCTACTGGGCGCAAGGCGTGCAGCAGGCGACTTATGTGATCGCCGTAGTGGCGGGCACCTATCTGGTGTTCGCCGGGGAATTCACTGTGGGCACGATCATCGCCATCGGCATTCTGACCGGACGCACCCTTGGCCCCTTGGCGCAATTGTCGTCCACGTTGGCGCGCTGGTCCAATGTGAAATCGGCGCTGGATGGGTTGGAGTCGATTGCCAACGCCCCGCAAACCGAGGAAGAAGGCCGCAAATACCTGCGCCGTGATCGGCTGACGGGTGGGTTCGAGCTGCGAAATCTGGAATTCCGCTATGACCCGCAGGCTGCGGCGACCATCGACATCGCCGCACTGGCCATTCCGGCGGGGCAGCATGTAGCGGTCCTGGGCGCGAACGGGTCGGGCAAATCGACCCTGCTGCGGCTGTTGGCGGGGCTTTATGACCCGACCGCAGGCCGCGTGTTGATCGACGGGGTGGACCTGCATCAAGTGCATCCGCGCGACTTGCGGCGCGGCATCGGCTATCTGGGGCAGGATGTGCGCCTGTTCGCGGGTTCGCTGCGCGACAATCTGAACATGAGCCAGTTGGAACGCAACGACGACCGGATGTATGCGGCGCTGGACTTTGCGGGTCTTGGCCCGTTCGTGCGCGGCCACCCGCGCGGGCTGGACCTGGAAATCAAGGAAATGGGCGAAGGCTTGTCGGTGGGGCAGCGTCAGAGCATGGGCTGGGCGCGGCTATGGCTGCAAGATCCCACCGTGGCGATTTTGGACGAGCCGACCGCGGCACTGGACCAGACGCTGGAAACCACGCTGGTGAGCCGTCTGAAACTGTGGCTGGATGGGCGCACGGCGATCATCGCGACGCACCGTGTGCCGATCCTGCAACTGACGGGGCGGACCTTGATCCTGCAAAATGGCCGGATGGCCGTCGACGGTCCGCGCGATGCGGTTCTTGCGCATCTGACCAAATCGCAGGCGGGCGGCGGGGTGAAACCATGACGACCACAGGTTTTGACGACGGATTGCAAGGCCGGATGCGCGGCCCGAGCCTGACGATCTGGATGATCGCAGCGTCGGTGGGGGTGTTCATCCTGTGGGCATCGGTCGCATGGGTGGATGAAATCGTGCGGGCATCGGGAGAGGTCGTGTCTTCATCCCGCCCCCAGATCATCCAGAACCTTGAGGGCGGTATTCTGGCCGAATTGAACGTGGCCGAGGGCGATGTGGTCGAACCCGGCCAGACGCTGGCGCGTCTGTATGGCACGCAGTATCAGTCGGCTGTCGATGAACTGGCGGACCTGATCGCCGCCCTCGAAATCCGCCGCCTGCGGCTGGAGGCGGAAATGGCCGGAATGAGCGGCTTTGAAGTGCCCGAAGGTTTGTCCAAACGGGTGCCTGCCATCGTGTCCTCGGAACGCGGCTTGCTGCGCGCCCGGCAGGGGGAATACACCGCGCGGGTCGAAGGCGCGCAGGCGGTTCTGACACAGGCGGCGCAAGAGGTCGACCTGCTGGAAAAGATGTACAAACGCGAGATTGCGCCGCTGATCGAGGTGACCCGCGCCCGCAAGGCGCATTCGGACGCGCAGAACCGGTTGAGCGAGGCGGAAACCACGACCGCGCTGGAGCGGGCCAGCGATTATTCCAAGACCCAGGCCGAACTGGCAGTGCAACGGCAGAAGCTGAAACTGGCGACCGACCAATTGGACCGTACGATTCTGGTCGCCCCGATGCGCGGAGTGGTGAACAAGCTGTCGGTGACAACCATCGGCGGCGTCGTGCGTCCGGGGGAGGAGATCTTGCAGATCATTCCGCTGGACGAGGAATTGTTCATCGAGGCCAAAGTAAAACCGCGTGACATCGCCTCGGTTCGGCAGGACCAGAACGCGACTGTAAAGCTGTCGGCCTATGACTTCACGATCTGGGGCACGTTGCAGGCGCAGGTGATCTTCATTTCGGCCGATACGTTCAAGGACGAACGTGCACGCACAGCGGACGGGGACCCACATTACAAGGTGACGCTGCGGGTAGACCGGTCAAGACTTACCGAACGGCAGGCGAAGCTGGAAGTGCGTCCGGGGATGCAGGCGGAGGTCGAATTGCAGACCGGAGGCAAGACGATCCTGACCTATCTGACCAAGCCGCTGTATAAATCCGCCGAGGCGCTGCGCGAGCGTTGATCTCGGGAAGGGAGCCGGCGAAGGGGGCATCGAGCCCCCTTCGCCGGCGTCGCCAGTTCCGGCTCCCCGTGCGACTGTGGCGATGTCGAGCCTTTTCTTGCGCCGCCGGGGGTATGACACCCCCCGGACCCACCGACCCGGTGGGCGCTCATCAGCCCGTGGGATATTCATGAACGGGACATGAAATGCGGGTTTTCAGGCAAAACTGACCGCGTGTTTCAAGGGCAGTTTTCTGATCCTTTGGCCGGTCAGCGCGAAGATGGCGTTGGCGAGTGCCGGAGCGGCAGGTGGGGTTCCTGGTTCGCCGATGCCTTTGATCCTGGGTCCGTTTTCCAGAATACGGACCGCGATGGGCGGACATTGGGAGAGCCGCAGAGGTTCGTAGTCCCAGAACGTCTGCTGTTCGACCCGGCCGCCTGCAAAGGTGATCTCGCCGTTGATCGCCGCTGACAGGGCATAGACCATGCCGCCCTGCACTTGCGCCTCGATGATCGAAGGATCAAGCGCGATGCCCACATCGACCGCCGCCCAGGCACTGGTCATTCGCAGACCTGCGTCGGTCTGTTCCACTTCGATGACTTCGGCGACCGGTACGCCGAACGACAGGCAATAGGCCACTCCCCGCGCCCGGCCTGCAGGACCTGTGCCCCAGTTCGACATCTCTGCTACCGCCTCCAGCACCTTGCGGCTGGGGTCATGTGTCATCTGGGACAGGCGGAATTCCATCGGATCGACCCCGGCCAGATGGGCCAACTCATCCACCGCACTTTCGTGGAAGAAGGCGTTTTGCGAGGCACCGACCGCTCGCCATGACCCGACCGGCACGCCTGCCGGAACCCGGTAACCGGTGACGCGATAGTGGGGGAAGCCATAGGGTTGCTCCCACGCGCCCTGCACGATGGTCGCATCGGGGCCGGGCACGGAGTAACCGAGGCGGCCAAGTTGGCTGGTGATGACGGCGGGCGCGGCAACCGAGAGGTCCATCGTGGTGACTTTCCGATCCGAGACCGCAGCTTTAATTCGCGCCATGGCCATCGGGCGATAGGCGTCGTGCGTCATGTCTTCCTCGCGGCTCCATGTCAGCAGAACCGGGGTTCCGGGCATGGCATGGGCTACGGTGATTGCCTGCCGGATGAAGTCCATCTCGGCCCGCCGGCCAAACCCGCCACCCATCAGCATGGTGTGAACCTCGACCTGTTCGGGGGGCAGACCGGTGATCGTGGCGGCTTCGGTCAGGATTTGCGTCGGCAACTGATTGCCGGCCCAGACCTCGATGCGACCGTCATGTTCCCATGCGGCGGCGGTCATCGGCTCCATCGTGGCATGGGCGAGGTAGGGGACGGCGTATTCGGCCTCGAACGTCGGGGGGACGCTTTCAACGTCGCCATCGTCGCGCATCCGGCTTTCCTGCCGGTCGGCGGTGAAGGAGGCGGCGGTTTGCGCCTCCATCTCGGCGGTGGTGGCCAGATAAGGGGCGGCGGCCCAGTCGAAAGTGATCGCCTCGGCGGCCTGGAACGCGGTCCAGGTGGAGTTTGCGATGATGGCAACACCACCCGCGACGGGCACGACCTTTTCAACGCCGGGCAGGGCGAGGGCGGCGGTGGCATCATAGCTGTTCATGGCCGCCCCCAGACCTGGGTTGGTCTTCACCGTCCCGAACTTCATGCCGGGAAGCCTCAGGTCGGCGGTAAACTGCGCGGTGCCGGTGACTTTGGCCAGCATGTCGGTGCGGGGTTGCGATTTGCCCAGCAGCCTCCACCGGTCGCGGGGTTTCAGCGGAGGCGCGTCAGGCAGGTCTACGGATGCCGCCTCGACTGCAAGATCGGTATAGGGCAGGCGCGTGCCATCGGCGGCCACCACAGTCCCCCCTTCGGTTTTCAGCGAGGCCTCATCGACGCCCAGCCTGCGCGCAGCAGCCCCGATCAGGGCGGCACGGGCCATCGCCCCGGCACTGCGCATCTTGTCATAGGCATCCAGCGTCGAACTCGACCCGCCGGTGATCTGGAAGCCCAGAAACTTGCCGGGTATATGCATGGCCTGCCGCATGGTTTCGGCCAGCCATCCGGTATCTGTCGGGGCAAACGGTACGCCTTCTTCCAGCACACCCGCGTTGAAATAGGCATAGGCGGCGGGGCCGTGTGCAACGCGGACCTGATCCAAGGTCAGATCCAATTCCTCGGCCACCAGCGCCGCAAGGGTAGTATGGACGCCCTGCCCCATTTCCGCACGCGGGGCGATGATGGTGATGCCGGTCGGGTCGATCAGAACGTAAGGCGTCAGGGCCGCAGCTCCCCCGGCCTCAAGAGGGTTGGCATAGGGTTTGCGGTAAGCATACCAGCCGAACGCGACGCCCCCGGCGATTGCGGCGGACCCGATCAGAAAGCTGCGGCGGGCGATGGTTCCAAGGCGCGACATGTCAGACCTCCTGCAAACGTTTGGCGGCATCGTGAATCGCGGCGCGAATGCGGGGATAAGTGCCGCAGCGGCACAGATTGTCGTCCATCGCCTCGTCAATCTGGGCGTCGGTCGGGTTGGAGGTTTCAGCCAGAAGGGCGGCCGCCTGCATGATCTGGCCCGATTGGCAGTAGCCGCATTGCGCGACCTGTGCCGCAGCCCATGCCGCCTGCACGGCGTGCAGCGCCTGCGGAGTGCCAAGACCCTCGATGGTCGTCACCGCCAACCCCGCCACATCGCCCAGCGCTGTCTGGCAAGACCGCATCGCCACACCGTCCACATGCACGGTGCAGGCCCCGCAGGACGCGATGCCGCAGCCGAACTTGGTGCCGGTCAGGTTCAACCCCTCGCGCAGCGCCCAAAGCAGAGGCATATCGGGGGGCAGATCGACGGTTGCGGGGGTTCCGTTCACGGTAAAGGAAATTATCATGGCTGCTCCTGCGTAGCTGATGACAAAATGAACGCCAACTGTCACTGTGTCAATTGACGATGTGAACAACCCGTGTCAACCTACGACAATGGTTGACGCAGTGCCCCTTTCCGACCGTCAGGATGCGATCCTGGATGCTGCGTTCCACGCCTTTGCGACCTATGGCTTCCGCCGCACCACGATGGACGACATCGCAACCGGCGCGGGCCTGTCGCGCACCGCGCTGTATCTGCATTATCGCAACAAGGAAGATCTGTTCCGTCACCTGACGCAGCGGTATTTCACCGAAGTCAATCAGGCACTTGAACCGATCCTCAGCGAACAGACCGCCGCTCCTGCCGATGTGCTGGAGGCGGCCTTCATCGCCAAGGACGGCAAGTTCATGGAGGTGGTTCTGGGGACCCCCCATGGGGCAGAACTGATGGACGCGGGATTTTCGATCGCGGCCGACATCGCGGCAGACGGCGAGGCGCAGGTTCAGGCGCAATTGACCCGCTGGATCGCCCAGCGCCCCGGCCAGCCCGACCTGGGCACCCCGGCAGACATCGCCGCAACGCTGATGGCTGCGCTGAAAGGCGTGAAATCCTCCAGCCGGAGTTTGGCGGACTACCGGGCAGGGCAGGCGCGGCTGGCACAGGTCTTCGGACGGGCCTTGCAAGGCTGAACGGTAAGAATTTTTCGTGGACCCGGTTCGGTTTGACGCTCACTTCACGCTTGACCCTCGCCGACTCGGCCAGATTGGCATCCTCAAGAGGATGGGACGATGCAGCAGGGTTGTCAGGCCGAAGGACCAGTCAGGGCGCCTGACCCCTTGCGCGATATGACTTTACCGATGCCCTGCTCTGGGCCAATCTGGGGCCAGCCGGTGGTCGAACAGGCCGCCGACCTTTCCCATGGGACGCACAAGACAGGCATGGATTCGACGCCCTCCCTCGTGTTTCAACTCTTCTTGTTCGGACCCTTCACGATTCTGGGGCCCGATGGCGCCGACCTGACCCCGAAGTCCCGCAAATCCCGGGCGATCCTCGCGATGCTGGCGGTCGCCCCGCGCGGGTCACGCAGCCGCATCTGGTTGCGCGACAAGTTGTGGAGCGACCGGGGCGAGGATCAGGCCTCGGCCAGCCTGCGTCAGGCCTTGCTCGATATCCGCACAGCCCTCGGCGACGAAGCAGGGCGGGCGATTCGGGCTGACAAACACACGGTCACGCTTGACCTTGGCCTGATCCGCATCGACGCGCTGGAGGCGCTGACGCCCGAAAATGGCACTCGTGTTGTTTCGGCGACCGAACACTTCCTCGAAGGCATCGACGTGCGCGACCCGGAATTCGAGGAATGGCTGACGCTGGAACGCCAATCCTGGCACCGGCGGCTGGAGGAAGCCGGGTTCGAGCATGACCTGACGCCCAAATCCGCCCCCGGCGAAGGGGGCCGGGGTCCATCCGCAGCCCTGCCCCGCACCATGACGGTAGACCTCTCACCGACCCGCCCCATGTTCCCGATTCCCGAACCCGCCTCCGACAGCCCGGCTGCGTGGCGCGTCGCGTTGCTGCCTCCGGTCATCATGGGGAGCAACTCGAACGCCTTCGTTGGGCAGGCCAATGTCCAGCGTGGGTTGGTCGCCGCGTTCAACGAAACCGGCGATTTGCGAATCGTCGATCTGGCGCCGACCCCGTTCTCAAATCTGCTGGGCCAAAGTTTTGCGCAGTTGCCCGAACAGGTGAACCTGTCCGTACAAATCAGGGCATACTGTGACGAGGATTTGCTTCGCGTCGCCATCGTCCTGCAAAACCCCTCCGACAGCACCCTGATCTGGGCCGATGAGGTGCAATGCCCCCGGCGCGAGGCATCGAACGACGCTTTCATGACACCGCTGATCGTGCGTGCTACCGAAGAGGCGTTGCGCCACTTCCTGCGGCGCACAGGAGGCGAGAAGGCCGAGGCAGAGGGGCGCATTGCCGCCGCCGTCGCGTCCATGTTCCGCCTGACGCGCAATGATCTGGACCGCTCGGAGGTCATCCTGCGCCGGCACATCGCGACTGCGCCGTCGGCTCAAGGCTACGCCTGGCTCGCCTTCCTCAATACCTTCCGCGTCGGCCAGCGATTCAACCCCGAAGACGCGCCGCTGCTGGAGGAAACCCAGTATCTGGCGCGCAAGGCGCTGGACCTTGAGCCCGGCAATGCGCTGGTGTCGGCGCTGGTCGGGCATATCCATTCATATCTGTTCGGCGAGTTCGACTATGCCGCAGGCCTGTTCGAGCAATCGCTGCGGGTGAACCCGGCACAGACGCTTGCATGGGATCTTTATGCCATGCTGCACGCCTATGCGGGCCAGCCGAAACGCGCGCTGGCCATGGCGAAATGGGCGCGGCATCTGGGGGCCTTCAGCCCGCACCGCTATTACTTCGAGACCACCCGCGCCATCACCGGCAATTTCAGCGCCGACCACCGGACGGCGATCGAGGCCGGCAAGGCGGCCTTGGCCGAACGCCCCGATTTCAACAGCCTGCTGCGCGTGCTGGTGTCATCGCATGCTCATCTGGACCGCCCCAACGAGGCGCGGATGTTTCTGGACCGGTTGTTGCAGGTCGAACCCAACTTTTCCGTAGGCTCCCTGCGGGCAGCCGGATATCCCGGCCTTGATACCGAAGGCGGACGGCATTTTCTGGACGGGCTGATCAAGGCCGGAGTTCGCAAACACTAAGGTTTACAGGAGGATTCGATGATAGCGCCCCTTCCGGCCACCGCGGCCGAGTTCTTGAACCGCTACAGATTCGAAGTGTTCGCCGACCGGGTCCGCCCTGTCTTGGGCGGTGAAGGTCAGCAAATCGGTGGCGATGGCGAAGGCGGTGGCCAAGGGTCGGGCGGCGGGTCACTGGCCAGTCTGAACAAGAACAAAAACAAGAACAAGAATAAAAACAAGAACAAGAACAAGAACAAAAACAAGGCGAGCGTCGATGGCGGGCAGGCGGCCTCGGGCCTGATCCCGGCGCTGGAACTGCGCCGTCTGCATCAGTTGCCAACGGCCAACTTTTTCACCGTGGCCCAGCACTTCGTCTGGGAATGCCTTGACATTACCCTGCCTCCCGGCCCGGATTATACCCGGCTTGAAACTGCCGTCGTCCTGGCGATGCAGGCCCGCGACCGCGAACGGATGCGCCGCTTGCCCGACATCGAGGCGCAGTCCACCCTGTCGGTGGATGAATTCCTCCGCCCCCTCGGAATTGAAGAGGTCAGCGGGTACGAGGCGACCGAGGGACTTTTCCTGAACATCCTGACCGCCTGTGAATATGTCGGCCTGCTGTACAAAGCCCGCATCGACCGCGACCGTCCCAATGTGGTCGAACCCCGCCTGCGCCCCCTGCTGGCAGTGCCTGCACATACAAGCTTTCCGTCTAACCATGCGTTCCAAAGCTTTTCCATCGTCTTTGCCTTCAACACACTGTTGCCCGAACATCCTGCGACCGAAGAACTGACACGGCTTGCGCAGAACGTCGCCGAAAACCGCGAATGGGCCGGTCTGCATTACCCGTCTGACACCGACGCGGGCCGCGAACTTGCCCGCCGCTTTGCCCCTTATCTTCGGGACGCCTTTGGTGCTGCGTTCTTGGCCGCCCAATCGGAATGGCACTGATTTCAGGACACATGACATGACCCAAACTCCCCCCCGCTATTTCTGGCTCTGGCATCTGGCCGCGCTCAAGGTGATCGACGCCGATTTTGGCCCCCTCACCGCTCCACCCGAGAATACGGCCGACAGCGGCCTGCGCGCCGTCCCTGCCCCTGCGATCACCGCGACGCGGTGGGACGGGCTGACGGGCACCGCCACCGCCGCCCTGATCGACACCGGGGTCAGCCGCACCCATCCCAACCTTGCGACGCGCATCGACACGGCCCGGTCCATCGACCTGACCAGCCATCGCTACGGCGCCCAAACCTTGCCGCCCACGCCAGACACCCTGCCTGCCACGCGGGAACAGAAGAAGGCGTTCTTTGCCGGGCTGACGCTGAGCGGGCTGCATCCCCTGCACCTTGATCCGCAAGATCTGGACTATCTGGAGGGGATGGTCACCGACTATCGCGGCGGACTGGGGTTGGTTCGCCAGTTGATCGACGCGGAAGATACGTTTGCCGCCCACGGAACGGCCTGCGCCGGATTGATGGTAGGGGAACCTGCGATGGTGGGGGCCGATGGAGCCGCAGTCCCGCCCGGTTCGCTGACCGGGTCGGATATCAACCCTGACCCCAACCTTCTGCCGTATTTTGGCGTCGATCCGTTCTCGACCCTGCTGTCGATCCGCACTTCTTTCGAGGCGGACCCCTATCAGTTCATCGCAGCCTTCCTTTATGCGTGGGCCTGCAAGGTCGACATCATCGTGCTGCCGCGCGGTCTGCCGGATCCGGTCCGGTCGCGACTCGACCCGAAAGAGGAACTCAAGGCCGATCTGGAAACCTGGAAAAGCCGCCATGCCGCTGACCTCTATCAACGCCTGCATGCGGCGCCCGGCGACCCGGTCGATCCGAACGGCGCGCAGGAAGGTTCGCAGCCCGACCGACCGTGGAACATCCTCAAACACCTGATCATCGCCATTTCGCGGCACATCCCCGTGATTTGCGCGGCCGGAAACGATGGTGAAAGTCAGGTGATCTATCCGGCAAATCTGGCTGACGACGACAACGGCGTCATCGCCGTCGGCGCGGTGACGCCCGAAGGCTTTCGCGCCGGTTACGCCAACTACGGCGACGATCTGACACTGGTCGCCCCGTCCGACGATTTCGAGGTCTACACCCGCCACCAGTCGCGGCTGAACCGGGCCGATCCGTTGATCGACCTGCACGATTATGCGGTGGGAGAAGGAAAACGCTATGCCTTCTGTCCCTTCGATCTGGTGACGACCGATCTGCCGGGGGTGTTCGGCTATGATGGCGGCACGACTCCCTGGTCGCAGATTCCCGCATCGCCCGGCAATCCCGGAGTCGGAGGCGGCTATTATACCGCGTTCGGCGGTACATCGGGTGCGGCGTGCCTGATCGGCGGTCTGGGCCTTCTCGCAAAGCGGGCCCGGCGCGGGGCGGGTCTGCCAGACCTGGATGGTCTGGGGCTGAAGGCGGCTCTGATCGCATCTTGCTCTTCGACCGCAATTGTCGCGCCGGGCACGCGGCCTCTGACGGGCGATCTGATGAATGCCGACAACGAGAATAAGTTCGACGTGAAATATTTCTTTGGCGCAGGTCTGCCCGATGCCAGCGTCCTGATCGCCGCCGTGATAAAGCCTTGACGCGAAAGGACGCGCCGATTTGACGGCACCTTAACGGTCTGTCTACGGGCCTGTGACACCGCACAGCGCATAACGACATATCAAGGCTTTCCGGAGGTTGCCCATGCCCGCTGTCGTTACCGTCAAGAATTCCGCCCGTCTGCGGCTGGTCTGCACGCCAAAGATTCCAGCACTTGCAGCCCCGATTGTGGCGCAGCACCTTTCAATCCCTTTGCAAGATGCGCTGCACCGGCTGGCCCGTGGCCCCGGCCCCCTTGCCGATGGGCTGTCTGCCCAACCAGCGGCCCGATTGGCCAATCTGCTGCAAACCCTTGGCCTGCGCGTGGTTGTCGAACACCAGACCACCGCAGCCCATCGCGAGATCGACATCGCCTTGCAAGCCATGCCCGACAGCGATCTGGCCCCACTCGCCCGCCGACTTGCCACAGAGCTGGGCCGGACGCCCGGGCAAACTCTGGAGGAGCTAAACCGCCCCGGCGGCGTGATCCTGCGCGCGCCCGACGTCGCGCAGATCGACCGGCTGCGCCGTTTGATGCGGCGGGTCAAGGGGCTTCGAATTGCGACCTCGACCCCGGAAACGGCCGTATTCGACCTGTTCCCCAGCACCGCCACGCAATCGCGCGCGCTGATGCGGCATCTGGCGCTGCTGGGCCTGACTGCCTGCCCGTTCAACGGGGCTTTGGCCAGCGGACTGGATAGCCGGACGGTTCTCCATCTGACAAAGCGATTCGGCGATCAGGTGTTCGGCCTTGAACGTGCCTTTCAGCGGCTGGACCTGTATCTGACCGGCACAGGGACGATGTCCCCGATTGACCTTGCCGATTTCCTGGCCACCCGCCATCAGGGCGCTGGTCAGATCGAGGCCCTGTCGCCCACCGTGCCCTTGCGCGTGGAAACCGGCCTGTCCCACGCGGCGGCCCGTCAGTTTCAGACCGACTATGAAATGATCGGGCTGCATACCGTGGCCAACCTGACCCGCCCCGGCACAACCCGGGAAAACATCTAAAATCCGGCTCTTTAAGCGCATGTTCACCGCGACCCGCTACATCTGGCCGTGGGTGTGAAACATGGGTGTGTGATGGCAGGGCAGTCAAATGTCGCGCCAGTTATCATCAAGCGAAAGAAGATCATACAGGGCGGCGGTCACCACGGCGGGGCGTGGAAAGTCGCCTATGCTGACTTTGTGACGGCCATGATGGCCTTCTTCATGCTGATGTGGCTGCTGAACGCGACAACGGAAAAGCAACGCAAGGGAATCGCGGATTACTTCAATCCGACCATTCCGGTTAACCGCATCTCGGGCGGCGGCGACGGGGCATTCGGCGGTGATTCCGTCTTTTCGGAACAAACCTTGGTGCAGAACGGCACCGGGGCAGCCAACGCCGCCGCGACCGATGCGGAAAAGGCGCGGGGGGACAGCGACGGCGGCCGTAATGACGCCGACGAAGAAAAAAAGATGGAAGAGGTGACCAAGGAACTGTCGGCGCGGGGCGGCGAAAGCATGACCATGGAACGCCTGATGCGCCATGTCACCACCCGGGTGACTGACGAAGGGCTGGTGATCGAAGTGTTCGACTTGCCCGAAACGGCCTTGTTCATCAAGGACACCGACCAGCCAACGGGGGCCCTGATCGCTATCACCGGCCTTTTGGCCGAGGTGCTGGCGCTTGCCGAGAACAAGGTCGCCATCGGGGGGCATGTGCGGTCTTACCCGATAACCCTGATCAAGAATCCGGTCTGGGACCTGTCATCGACTCGCGCTCAGGCGATGCGCAACCTGATCGAATCAAAAGGGCTGTCCGGGACCCGCATCGCCCGAATTTCGGGCCATGCCGACCGGAAACCGGTCACCGCTGACCCCACAGCCCTGCGCAACAACCGGCTGGAGGTGATTTTGCTGAGGCGCGACCGCTAAGGGGCAAAAAGGGAACAGAAGCTGAAGGTCTGTTAGGCCGATCTTAAGGTGGCGGGCGCAGTTTGACCGGATCAGAGGTCAACGCTGCAGAAAGGCGCCATTCATGACCATCTCTTCTTCGCTGAATGCGGGGGTATCGGGGCTTAACGCCAATGCCAACAAGCTGTCCACCATTTCCGACAACATCGCGAACTCCGCGACCTATGGCTACAAACGCGCTTCCGCCGATTTTCATTCGGTGGTGCTGAATTCGGCAGGGCAGTCGACTTACTCCGCAGGCGGTGTGCGTGTCACCAACATGCGCCTGATCGACGATCGCGGACCCCTGATCGCCACAACGAACCCGACTGACATCGCGGTAGATGGTCGAGGTTTTATCGCTGTGACGGATTACGCAGCCCTCAGCGGGACTACCGGCGACTATCCGATTTCGCTGGCAACGACGGGTTCTTTCCGGCCCGACGAATCCGGCATCCTGCGGTCTGAAACCGGGCAAGTGCTGATGGCGTGGCCCGCCAACCGCGATGGCACGGTGCCCACCTATCCGCGCGACAGTTTCGCCGGGCTGGAGCCGGTGCGCATCAATCCCAGCCAGTACACCGGCAATCCGACGACGCAGATGCGGATGGGCATCAATCTGCCCGCGACTGCAACCACCGCCGGTGCAACCGAAATACCGCGCGCCGTGGCGGTGGAATATTTCGGCAGCCTCGGCACATCCGAAACACTGAACTTCACCTTTACCCCCGTCGTGCCCGCTACCGGCGCCGCGTCGAACCAATGGACCATGCAGGTCACCGACTCCGCCCAAGAAAATGCAGTGATCGGGCAATACACGCTGAATTTCGACCCCAGTCAGGCGGCGGGCGGCACGCTCGCTTCGGTTGTGACCACGACGGGCGGCGCCTACGACCCCGCAACTGGCAGAATGACCTTGGCAGCCCAGGGTGGCGACATCGCGTTGACCATCGGCAGACCGGGCGAACCGAATGGCATGACGCAGCTTTCAGGAAATTTCGCCCCCGTCGGCATCAGCAAGGACGGCTCGGGTGTCGCCACGCTGACCACGGTCGAGATCGACTCCAAAGGCAACCTCAACGCCATTTACGATCAAGGCTTCTCCCGCCGCATCTATCAGCTTCCGGTGATCGACGTGCCCAACCCCAACGGTCTGGTGGCGATGACAAATCAGACCTACCAGATCTCTCCCGCATCGGGCGCCTATTACCTCTGGGACGCAGGCGATGGACCGACCGGCACCGTCGCGGGCTTTTCACGCGAGGAATCCGCCACCGACGTCGCCGCCGAGTTGACGCAACTGATCCAGACCCAGCGCGCCTATTCCTCCAACGCCAAGGTCATTCAGACGGTAGACGAGATGCTTCAGGAAACCACCAACATCAAACGCTGAACGGGAGGCGTGAATGAGCATTGCAGGCAGCCTTTCATCGGCGCTTTCCGGGTTGAACGCCAACGCCCGTGCGGCAGAAATCGTGGCGTCCAACATCGCCAACGCCCTGACCGAAGGATATGGGCGGCGCGAATTGGTGGTGACTTCCCGTCAGATGGGCGGCGCAGGTCAGGGCGTGACTGTGGTCGGGGTCTATCGCCACACCGATCAGGCCCTGTTGGGCGACCGGCGGCAGGCCGATTCCGTTGCGGGCAATCGTGGCGTCGTGTCCGAGTTTCTGTCGCGGCTGGAGCGAATTCTGGGCACACCGGGCGAAGAGCAGTCTCTGGATGGCCGGATTGCCGCGTTCGACACCGCCCTGATCGAAGCTTCCTCGCGGCCCGAAAGCGAATCTCGCTTGTCGCGTCTGGCCGACACCGCCCGCGCCCTGACGGCCCATCTGGCTGACGTGTCCGGCGACATCCAGTCCGCCCGCACCACGGCCGACGACCGGATTGAACGAGACGTGGGCAAGCTGAACACCGCGCTGGTCCGGGTGGGCGAATTGAACGGCCTGATTCGCGCCAACACCGGCACGGGCCGCGATTCTTCGGCCCTGATGGACCAACGCCAGCAGATCATCGATTCCATCTCTCACGTGATTCCGATCCGCGAGATCGCACGGGACGGGGGGCAGGTGGCACTGGTGACTGCAGGGGGGGCAACTCTGGTTGACGGCCCGGTCTCCCAATTCGGTTTCAGCCCGGTCGGGCAGATCGTGGCGGGCATGACCCAAGGCACTGGCGCGCTGTCGGGTCTGACACTGAACGGAAAACCGCTGGCACTTGGCGATCAGGGTCCGGTTGCGGGCGGTACGTTGGCGGCGAACTTCGCGCTGCGCGATGAACTGGCTCCTCAGGCACAGGCGCAGCTCGATGCCGTTGCCCGAGACCTGATCGAAAGGTTTCAGAACCCCGCCCTTGATGCGACCCGCCCGCCCGGCGCGCCCGGTCTGTTCACCGACAACGGCGCAGCCTTCGACGCGGCCAACGAGGCCGGCTTGTCGCAACGTCTGTCTCTGAACGCCGCTGTCGACCCCGAGAAAGGCGGCGCGCTGTGGCGGCTGCGCGACGGGCTTGGGGCCACGATGCCGGGAGCCGTCGGGGATGCCAGACTGCTGAACGCCCTGCAATCCGCCCTGACAAGCCTGCGCGACCCGGCCTCCGCCGCCTTCATGCCCGGTCAGCGCAGCCTCGCCACGCTCGCCGCCGATCTGTTGTCGGGCGTCGCCGCCGACCGACTGACTGCCGAAGGCGAGGCCAGCTATTCTGGTGCGCGTGCTGACAGCCTGCGCAGCATGGAGATGCAGGGTGGCGTCGATACCGACCGCGAGGTGCAGACGCTGCTGCAAATCGAAAAGAACTACGCAGCCAACGCCAAGGTCGTGCAAACCGTTGATCAAATGATAAAACTTCTGTTGGGAATGTAAGCCATGGCCATGTTGTCTGTGGGCGATCTTGCCCAGTCTTTCCTGATGGCGCGACAGAACGTGGCGCTGAAAACCGAGTTGCAACGGTTGTCCAATGAGGTGACAACCGGCGTGGCCGACGACACCGCGCGCCATCTGGCCGGCGATTTCGGCCCTCTGGCCGGGATCAGTGCCTCGCTGGCCCGGCTGACCGGCTACAAATCCGTCACGACTGAGGCGGCACTGTTTACCGAGGCAATGCAGTCGGCGCTGAGTCTGGTCGATGACATGGCCTCCACCCTTGGGCAATCCCTGCTGGCGGGAGCGACCACCAGCACCGCCGCCCGAATCGACGCTATGGCGGCCGAGGCTGTGCAGAAACTTGAAACCGCCCTGTCGGCCCTGAACACTCGTCTTGGCGACCGCAGCCTGTTTGCCGGAACCGCGACCACCACCACCCCGCTGCCTGACGGCGAAACCTTGCTGACCACGCTGCAATCCGTGGTCGTCGGGGCGCAGACTGTGGGAGATATCGACATGGCCCTGACAAACTGGTTCGCCGCCCCGGACGGATTCGCCGGTCTCTACCGGGGTGGTCCGCCGCTGGCCACATTGACCGTGGCGCCCGGCGAAACCGTGCGGGTCGACATCACGGCCCGCGACCCCGCAATCCGGGATACGTTGCAGGGTCTGGCGATGGCCGCCCTGCTGGACCGTGGACTTCTGGCTGGCCAACCCTCTGCACGCGCCGAAGTCGTAAGGCGCTCGGGCGATATCCTGATCGGATCCCAGACCAGCCGTGCCCACCTGACCGCGCAGCTTGGCACGACGCAGGCCCGGATCGACAGCGCCGCCCAGCGCAACACCGCGGAAACCTCGGCCCTCAACATCGCCCGCGCCAATCTCCTGTCGGTTGATGGCTATGAGACAGCCTCGCGGCTGCTACAGACGCAAACGCAGTTGGAAACGCTTTACGCATTGACCTCGCGCATGTCGCGACTGAACCTGGTGGATTATCTCTGATGCGTCGCACCCTCGCCTGTATCGCTTTCCTTCTGCTGACCACCGCCGCCCAAAGCGGCCCGATCAGGCTCAAGGATCTGGTCGAATTCGACGGGGTGCGCGGCAATGATCTGGTGGGCTATGGTTTGGTCGTCGGTCTGAACGGAACCGGCGACGGCATTCGTAACGCGCCCTTTACCGAGGAAATCATGTCGAACCTGCTGGAGCGGCTGGGCGTCAACGTCGCAGGCGAGCAGTATCGGCCCAAAAACGTGGCGGCGGTCTTTGTCACCGCTGCCTTGCCACCGTTTGCCCGCGCGGGGGGCCGGATCGACGTGACCGTCTCGGCGATCGGCGACGCGAAAAGCCTGTTGGGCGGTACGCTGATCATGACGCCGCTCAATGGCGCGGACGGGCAGATTTACGCCGTGGCTCAGGGCACGATCATCGCGGGCGGCATTTCCGCCGAAGGCGAGGCTTCCCGTGTCGTGCAGGGCGTGCCGACCGCCGGCGGCATCCCGTCCGGCGCGCGCGTCGAACGGGAGGTGGAGTTCGACTTCACCACCCTCTCGTCGATCCGCCTCGCCTTGCGGACCGCCGATTTCACGACCGCGAGCCGCATCGAGCAGACGATCAATGCAGAATTCGGGCGCGGCGTGGCCGTGATGCTGGATGCGGGCACCGTTTATCTGGACATTGACGCCACGGGCTCGCAATCCCCGGCTCATGCGCTGGGCCGGATCGAGCAATTGACGATCGAGCCTGCGTCCAAGGCGCGCGTGGTGGTCGATCAACGATCGGGCACCATCGTGATCGGTGAAGATGTGCGGATCAGCCGGGTCGCGGTGGCACAGGGCAATCTGACCCTGCGGATCGAGGAATCGCCGATCGTGGTGCAACCCAACCCGTTCTCGGAAGGCGAAACCATTGTCGTGCCGCGCACCAGTGCGGCAATCGACACCGCTCCCGGAACCGGCCTCGCCGAAGTGACGGGCGGCACCAGCCTGACGGAGGTGGTGGCGGGCCTGAACGCGCTGGGCGTGGCACCGCATGACATGATTGACATCCTAAAAAGCATCAATGCAGCCGGGGCGCTGCACGCCGAGTTCGTCGTCAACTGATCAGAAGTAACTGCGCACCAATGCGCCCGAGATCAGGCTCCAGCCGTCCGCCACCACAAAGAACGCGAGCTTGAACGGCAGCGAAACCACGGCTGGCGGCACCATCATCATCCCCATCGACATCAGCACCGCGGCCACCACCAGGTCGATGATCAGGAACGGCAGAAAAATCAGAAAGCCAATCTCGAACGCCCGTTGAATTTCCGAAAGCATGAAGGACGGCAGCAGCAGGGACAGCGGCGCATCCAGAGGTGCGCCGACCTCGCCCGGTCGCAGCGCCTGCAACGCGGCAAAGGTGTCGGGGTCCAGCCGCCCCGCCATGAACACCCGGAACGGGGCAAGCACCGCCGGGATCGCGGTCTGCAAATCCATGGCCCCGGTGCTCAGCGGCTCCAGCCCCTTGACCCAGGCTTCGGTCAGCACGGGGTCCATCACGAACCACGTCAGAAACAGCGCGAGACTGACGATCAGCATGTTGGGCGGGGCCTGTTGCAGGCCGATCGCCTGTCGCAGGATCGACAGCACGGTGACGATGAACGGAAAGCAGGTGATCATGACCGCAAGCCCCGGCACCAGACTGAGCAAGGTGATCAGGGCCAGAAGGGTAATGGACCGATTGGCAAGCCCCGCCTGATCGCCCAGATTGATCGACAGATCCTGCGCCAGAACCGGCCCTGCCAACAGGCAGAGCGCCAGCGCAAGAAGTCCTTTCACAGCCCGCCCCGCAGATTGGCCACTTCGGTCAGCCGGACCGCGAGTTGACCGGCCTGATCCCCCGAAAGCTCCGTCAACTCACCCCGCGCGATCAGTCGGTCGCCAACATAGAGTTCCACCGGATCGTCCACGCGGCGGTCCAGCGTCAGCACGGCATCGCGGGTCAGGCGCAGCAGGTCGCGCACCGTCGGGCGCGCCTTGCCGACCGAAATGGTCACTTCGATCGGGACTTGGGCAAAAGGATTGCTGTCGGGGGGTGTGTCCATGGTCAGGCTCCGGATGTGGAAAGCGCAAAGAAGCCGCGCACGGCGGCGGTGATGTCGGTGATGGCACGGTCAAGATTGATTTCGGTTTCCGCCGACCCGAGCCGCAGATAGACTTGCCCCTCGCCCAACGTCGGTTCTTCCTGCAAGATCAGCGGCAATCCGGTGGCGCGTTCCAGAAGCTGCTCCACAGCGTTGCGCGCGGCGGGGTTCAGGACCAGCGTAACCGGCGTATCGGCCATCCCTTCGGCCAGCGGCATCAGACACTCCAACACCACGGGGGCAAGGGTTTCGCGCGCAAGTTCGGGAAGCAGGCGGCCGACGATTTCGAGCAAAAGCGGCTCGATGGCCCTCAGAACATGCATCCGGGCCTCCTGATAGGAAAAGCCCAGCGCCTGAAGATGGCGCGCCAGATCGGCCTTCATCCGGCTTTGGTCGTCGGACTGGGCGGTGTTGGCATCTTCCCACCCTGCCGTAAAACCCGCGTCGTAGGACGATAGTTTGGCCTCCTCCAGCGCGTCGATATCCAGCACCACCGTGGCGGCCGTTGACGCCTGCGATTCGGTTTGAAAGACTTCCAGCCGCAGGCTCATCATACCCTCTCCTGCTGTTCCATCCAGCCGCGCAAGATTTCGACCGACTCGGCCTGACGTTCCTCGATCAGGCGGCGCAGGCGGGTTGCCGGGTCGGCAGGCGGTTCATCCCGGTCCGATAGAAGGGCCATTTGCGGCAACTCGCCATCGTCGATTTCTCCGGTCAGGACGTTGTTGCCGTCGGCGAACCCCGGCAGAGCCAATTGCGGCGGCGGGGCGGGCAAAGTTTGCACCGGCCGGGGCGGAGTAAGCAGCATCGGGCGGATCACGAACAACCCCAACACCAGGGCGACCAGCGCCAGTACCCCGATCTGGATCGCCGACATCATGTCGATCGGCCCCATTCCCGCCAGAAGGCCCGCTTCCGCCGAAGTGCCCATCTCTGGCTGCGCCTGGAACGCCAGCGACTTCAGCGTCAGAACGTCGCCCCGCTCAGGGTCCAGCCCCACCGCCGATGCGACGAGTTCGCGCAGGACCGCAAGCTCCTCTTCGGGGCGGGGTTCCAGCGTCACGCTGCCATCTGCCGCCGTGACGGTGACGCCGTCGACGAGAACCGCGACCGACAGTTTGCGCACGGCCCCAGGCAAGCGCAGCACGTCACGCTGGGTTTCGGACACTTCGTAATTCACCCGTTCGCGGGTTTCCGACGATTCGCTTTTGTCGCCCCCATTCGCGCCGGCATTGCCATCCGGTAAGTTCGACGCCACCGTCACCGGCCCGCCACCTTGCGCCTCTGTTCCCTTGCGTTCTTCGGTTTCCGACGAAATAGCCACGCGACCTTGCGGATCGAATCTCCGTTCGGTGACCTGCTCGCGCTCGGTCACGACATCTACCGCGACTTCAACCACAGCCTTGCCGGGACCGACGCGGGCAGCGAGCAATCGCTCGATGTTCGTGCGAATCTCGGCGGCGCGGGCGTCTCCGCTCCCACCTGGCACTGCGCCATCGGCGTCCGAAGGGATCAGCCCCCCCACCGAGTCAATCACCGCCACATCATCAGGTTTCATGCCTGCAACCGCAGCTGCCACCAGGTGCCGCAAGGCATTGGCCTGTGCCACCCCCAGCCCGCCTGCCGCCGTTGTCACCGTGACGCTCGCCGTCGGTGTCTGATCGCGCTGAAAGGGTTGAGAAGGCGCCTGGGCGATGTGAACCCGCGCCGCACGAATCTGGGGGTTGGCGAGCACGGTCCGCGCCAACTCTCCCTCTTTCGCGCGCCAATAGGCGGCATCAAACATCTGTGACGTGGTGCCGAACCCCGACAGCCCGTCCAGCAACTCGTAGCCGGCACCGCTGTTGGCGGGCAACCCTTCGGCGGCCAGCGTCATGCGCAGCCCGTCACGCTGCGCCTCGTCAACCATGATTGCGTCGCCCTTGATCTGATAGCCGACACCCTGCTGTTCCAGCGCCGCCACCACGTCGCCCGCTGCGGCGGCATCGAGGCCCGCATAAAGCAGCGCCATCTGCGGCGCTCCCGCCATGCGGGACAAGCCAAGCACCGCGACAAACATCGCAACCGTCGCTCCCACCACGATCACACGCCGACGGGCATCCATCGCTTGCCACAGGGTCATCAGATTCTGCACCGGGATTCTCCGATCAAGGGGCTTCTGCACCGTTCGCCCTCAGCTTTGCGGGATCGGTCTTAACAATCGGTTAGTGAGATGCGGTCTATCTTTGTTCTTGTCGCCAGAATGGAGGTGCCGTTGGCCTATGCTGATCTGCCGCAGGATGCGGTGCCACAGAAACGCTCGAAATTGCCGCTCATTCTGGGCGTGGTTCTGGCTTTGGTCGGGGGCGGGGGCGGGTTTTATGCCACCTGGGCGGGTTTGCTGTTTGCGGATGCCGAAAGCCCTGTGGCCGAATCGGCGGTGACGCCGCTGCCCGACATCGCTTTCGTGCCGATCGAACCGCTGGTGATCTCGCTCGGCCCAAAATCAACCAGCTCGCATTTGCGCTTCACTGCGCAACTGGAAGTAGCGTCAGGCTATTCGGGCGAAGTCACGCTGTTGTTGCCGCGCATCCTCGACGTGCTGAACGGGTATCTTCGCGCCGTTGACGTGGCTGAACTGGAAGATCCGTCGGCACTGGTGCGGTTACGGGCACAGATGTTGCGCCGTGTTCAGATCGTGACCGGGGAAGGGCGCGTCCGCGACCTTCTGATCACTGAATTCGTTTTGAACTGACGGGGGACGGAATGAACATGATTGCAGATATTCTGATGGCTGCCGGGGCATTCGGCGCGGCGATCTATTGCTATGTTCTGTCAGGACGGCTGAAAAAATTCACCACGCTGGAAAGCGGTATGGGCGGCGCGATTGCGGTGTTGTCAGCGCAAGTCGATGACATGACACGCGTGCTCGACCGGGCTGGCGGCGCGGCGACAGGCTCTGCGTCCCGGCTTGAGGCGCTGACCCTGCGGGCCGAGGCTGTCGCGGCGCGGCTCGATATTCTGATGGCTTCAATGCACGACCTTCCCGAACCCGCGCCGCAGCCGGACGCGGCAGAACCCGAGGCAGACGGTATGAAACTTCGCTTTGTGCGTCGCCGTGGGACGAAGCACGACTACGAGGCTGCAGAGTGACCGCGCGGGCGGGAAGAGGGGCGCTGGTGATTCTGGCGCTGTTTCTGGCGGCATCGGGCGCGCTGCGGCTTGGGGCGGGCGTGGGACAGGCGCTTGCCAACGCGCCCGACGCTGTTGATGCCGCAACGCCGCTGGATTGCCCCGCTCCCCCGCTTGCCTTGGCCCAGGCTTTGCTCGCGCGCGAAACAGATATCGCGCGACAAGAGGCAACGCTGGCCGACAGGATGGCGGCGCTCGACCTTTCCGAGTCGGCGATCACGCTCCGGCTGTCCGAGCTGACCGCCGCCGAAGCCAATCTGAAGGCGACCCTCACGCTGGCCGACGGTGCCGCCGAGAATGACCTTGCCCGCCTGACGGCCGTCTACGAATCGATGAAACCCGCCGATGCCGCCGCGTTGTTCGGCGCTATGGCCCCGGAATTCGCGGCCGGTTTCCTTGGCCGGATGCGACCCGAATCGGCGGCAGCCATCCTCTCGGGCATGTCGGCCGAGGCCGCCTACAGCATTTCCGTGCTGATCGCCGGGCGCAACGCTCTGGTTCCAAAGGAGTGAGAGAGGGTTTGTTAACACCGCTCTGCAAAACTCGCTGACAGGTAGCAAAACGGGGGAAAGCGATGTTCGGCATCATCGGCATTGTCGTGGTCATCGTGATGGTGTTCGGCGGATACATGATTGCGGGCGGCAAACTCGCGCCGGTCCTGGAGGCTCTTCCATTCGAGATGATCATGATCGGCGGCGCAGCAGTCGGTGCCTTCATTATTTCCAACGACCTTGCGGCGATCAAGCAGACGCTGCGCGATACTGGGAAGGTTTTCAAAGGACCGGTTTGGAAGTCGGGGGATTACCGCGATCTGCTGTGCCTGTTGTTCGAATTGATCCGCCTGGCGCGCAGCAATCCGGTCGCCCTGGAAGAACACATCGAAAACCCCGACGAGTCGACGTTATTCGGGCGCTACCCAAGAATCCAGCATGACCACCAATCGGTGGAGCTGATCTGCGATACGCTGCGCGCGGCCTCGATGAACTACGACGACCCCCATCAGGTCGAAGAGGTGCTGGATAAACGGATGGAGGCCGCGCAGACCCATGCCCTGCATTCCAGCCATGCCCTGCAATCCATGGCCGACGCCCTGCCCGCTCTGGGCATCGTGGCCGCCGTCCTGGGCGTGATCAAGACCATGGGGTCCATCGACCAACCTCCGGAGGTTCTGGGAGCGATGATCGGATCGGCGCTGGTCGGCACGTTTCTGGGGGTGTTTCTGGCCTATGGAATCGTCGGCCCCTTCGCGGCCCGCGTGAAATCGGTGGTCGAGGAAGACGGTCATTTCTATCAACTGATCCGGGAGGTGCTGATCGCAAATCTGCACAAGCATCCCACCAACATCTGTATCGAGGTGGGACGGCAGAATTCCCCGCATCATGTCCGCCCCACCTTCTCGGATGTCGAAGAGGCCCTGCGTGGGTTGAAGCAGGAGGCGGCATGATCCGGATCCTGATCTGTCTGTGGCTCTGCCTGCCCGTCGTCGCGATGGCGCAACCGGTCGCCGTCACCTCGGGCGAGCATGACGGGTTCACCCGGCTGGTTCTCGATTTCGGATCGCCGGTCGACTGGCAGCTTGGCCGCACGACGGATGGGTACGAGTTGCGGCTGGACGGCGCACGCCCCAGCTATGATCTGACGGCGGTCTTCGATCTTATTGGTCGCATCAGGCTCGCGGCGGCATGGGCAGATCCTGAAACTGGTGTCCTGCGAATCGGTATCGGCTGTGCCTGCCACGCAATTCCGTTCGAGTTTCGTCCCGGTATCGTAGTGATCGACCTTAAGGACGGCGCCCCTCCCAAGGGCTCGTCGTTCGAGATGGCCTTTGCAGGTGACGATCTGCCAGATCTGACCACCCGGCCCCTCTTGCGTCCCCGTCCGCGCCCGGTAACGGGGGCAGTCTATGACTGGAGGGCAGTTGCGGCCGCCGAAATTGTTAATCCTCCGCGCGCCGCCTCCGCCAGCCTTCCCGGCACCGATCCGGGATTGGAACCGCTGCGGAGCGCGTTGGTGCAGCAACTTAGCCGCGGGGCAACCCAAGGCGTCATCGACATGTCAATGCCGGAGCCCCTGACTCCGAAGACGACCACTGTCCCCTCGGTCCGCACCGCTTTGGGCGAACTGCCGGGCCTGCAGATCGGCCCAGTTTCAGCCTCCGGGATGACGGCCGAAGGCAGCGCCTGCGCAACAGATACCCAGCTCGATATCGGAAGCTGGGGGGGCGACAGCCCGATCTCTTTGCAGATGGCAACTGCGTCCACGCTGATCGGCGAGTTCGATGCGCCTGACCCCGCAGCAATGGCCCGCGCTGTCCGCTTCAATCTGCATATCGGGTTCGGGGCCGAAGCCCGGCAGATTCTGACTGCCCTTCGGACCGACCAGCCCGACGCCGCCCTGTGGAAGAGCATGGCGCGCATTCTGGACGCTGAACCCGACCCCGCGCCCGCATTTCAAGGCATGGCGGCTTGTGATTCGGCCGCCGCCTTGTGGGCGCTGCTGGATGCAGATCCGCCTGCGCCCGGAACCCCCGTCAACCGGGCCGCCGCTTTGCGCAGCTTTTCTGCATTGCCGGTCCACCTGCGCCGCCACCTTGGCCCGCGGCTGGCGGAACAGTTTATCGCCCTGAGCGATCCGGCAGCCGCCCAAACCGTGCGCGATGCGGTTCTGCGCGGGCCTGGCGAAGCCGGGCCCGACATCGCCGTGATGGAGGCGCGGCTGGACCTGCAGGCGGGCGTGCCGGACATGGCCGAGGCGCGGCTCGATCTCCTGATCGAAACCCCCGGCCCTGCGACGGCAGAGGCGCTGCTAGCGCTTATCGACGCCCGTATCGCACAGCGGCAACCGGTGACCGAGCCTGAAATCACCGCACTCGAAAGTTTGATGCAGGAACGCCGCGGCAGCCCTGACGAAGCACGCTTTGCCGTGGCGCTTACCTCTGCCCGCGCCGCTGGCGGAGATTTTAATGGGGCCTTTGTGGATCTGATCGACAGCCCTTCGGCGGCGACCACAGTCTGGCAGTTGCTGGCCGACACGGGGCCGGACTCGGCGCTGCTGGCGCATGCCGTCTTGTTGCCGGACGAGATGATTGTTTTGCCCGCGCCCGTCGCTGCGGTGCTGTCGGAACGACTGGTGTCGCTTGGGTTTGCCGACGCTGCGGAACAATGGCTCAAGCAGGTCCCCGAACCAGACCTGGTGCTGGCAACGCAGATTGCCTTGCAACAGCGAGATGCCCGACGGGCGCTGCGGCTCATGGCAGGCTCGGATGACCCCAGCCTGACGCCCATGCGGACCGAAGCACTTGGTCAGTTGGGCGATGATGCGGCCCTCGCCAACCTGTTCGCGCAAACGCCAGACGACGCGGCCCGATGGCGTGCTGTGGCACGCGCGCGCGATTGGGGAGTCCTTGCGGCTGACGGTCCGACGGAATGGAAAGCCGTAGCTGGTCTGCTCGACCCGGAACAGCGGCAATCAGCCGACGGCGGCCTCTTGGCACAAGGCCGATCGCTGCTGGACACCTCGATTGCGACCCGGTCCGCCGTTGACGCCCTGTTGTCCACCATCACGGCCCCGTAGCTGCGCTAAGGCGGAGGGCGCCGGAACGGTCTTCTGCTCCCGTTTTTGCCCGCCAATCCTTACGATTGCGAAAGATTCTCCCGCTAGCCTGACCAGATAAAGCCCGATGCAGAACGCAAGGGCGACAGCAGGGGGAACCCGATGCCCGATCTCCGGCCACTCCTTTTGCTGTTTCTGGTCGTTCCGCTGGCGGGCTTTGGTGCCCGGGATCATGCCGCTCAATGCGATGACGCCGCCCGCAGCGCTGCAGCAGCCTCGGACGTCCCGCTGGATATTCTGCTTGCCATCACCCGAGTCGAAACCGGGCGGGGGACCCCGCTGATGCCGTGGCCATGGACGCTCAACCAAGGCGGCGACGGGGCCTGGCTCGACACGGCGGATCAGGCTCTCTCGGCGGCACAAGGCATCCTTGATCAGGGCATAACCAACCTCGACATCGGCTGTTTCCAGTTGAACCACCGCTGGCACAGCGCGGCCTTCGCGTCCCTTGACGCGATGTTTGATCCGTCAGCCAACGCCGCATATGCTGCGCGTTTCCTGAGCGACCTCTACCGGGATACCGGCGACTGGCCCGCCGCCGTCGCCGCCTATCACTCCCGCACACCCGAGCATGCCGAACGTTATCTTGCTCGCGTTGAAACCGTGATGGCCGACCTGACTGACACACCCCAACCTGTTGAGATAAAAAGTGAGAATACCTTTCCGCTACTGCAGGCCGGGGCTCGGGGCGCTGCGGGCTCGCTGATGCCGCTGCAATCGACGCGACGTCCACTGATCGGGGAACCATAGATGCCGACCTTTCGCCTGACTCCGGCCAGTCTGTTTCACCCGACCATCCTTCTGGCATTGGCCTTGATGGGCATCATCGTGATGATGATCCTGCCGGTTCCGGCGTGGGTGCTGGATGTGGGTCTTGCCCTGTCCTTCGCGCTGGCGATCCTGATGCTGACCGTCACCCTGTTCATCGAACGCCCGCTGGATTTTTCGGCCTTCCCGACCATCCTGCTGGCCTCGCTGATGCTGCGCCTGTCGCTCAACGTGTCGTCGACCAAGCTGATCATCGGGCAGGGCCACACCGGCACCGACGCCGCAGGTCACGTGATCGAGGGGTTTGCCAATTTTATCATGGGCGGCAACCTGTTGTTGGGAATCGTGGTGTTCATGGTGTTGATGATCGTCAACTTCGTGGTCATCACCAAGGGGGCCGGTCGGATGGCCGAGGTCGGCGCGCGGTTCGCGCTTGACGGAATGCCGGGAAAACAACTCGCAATCGACGCCGACATGGCGGCAGGGGCGATTGACCACACCGAAGCCAAGGCGCGGCGCGAACGGGAATTGGCCGAGACGAACTTTTTCGGCTCGCTGGACGGGGTGTCAAAATTCGTCAAGGGCGATGCGATCGCCAGCCTGATGATCACCGCGCTGAACATCATCGTCGGGCTGATCATGGGCACAGTCTATCACGACATGCCGCTGGGCGAGGCGTTCGAGGTTTACGCGATCCTGACGGTCGGCGATGGTCTGGTCAGCCAGATCCCCGCCGTGATCATCTCGGTCGCCGCCGCCCTGCTGCTGGCGCGCGGGGGCGCGCATGGGGCGACCGACATCTCGTTCTTCGCTCAGCTTGGCCGCTTCCCCGGCGCGCTTGGGACGGTAACCGCCCTGATGGCGCTGTTCGCGATCGTGCCGGGAATGCCGTTTCTGCCCTTCATGGCGGCCGCCCTGACTCTGGGTTATCTCACCTATCGCGCCTACAAGGCGGGCCTTGCCCCGCCCCCCGTTATTGTCACGGCGGATGAAACCCCCCGGCGCAAGGGCATGGGAGACGTGCTGGACTTCGATGAAATTCATATCGAGTTTGCCCCCAACCTGGTGTCGATGGTGCTTGACCCCGCCACTGGCCTCGACAGCCGGATCTTCAACATGCGCACGCATGTAGCGGCCAGTTTCGGCCTGATTCTGCCGGAAATGCGCCTGACAGATGAAGGCGCGCTGCCGCCCGGCACTTACCGCATCCGTCTTCAGGGCGTGGAACGGGTGCGCGACCGCCTGATGGCCGACCGGGTGCTGGTCCTGCTTTCGGACGGCACCACCGCCCCCGAGGGTCTGGATGTCCGCGAACCGGTGTACGGCGCGCCTGCCCGCTGGATCAAGCCCGACCACCAGGAGGATGCGGCGCTTGCCGGTCTGACAGTCGTCTCGCCGCCCGAGGTTCTGGCGACTCACCTGCTGGAGGTAATCCGGGGCAACCTTGCACGCCTGTTGTCGATGCGGGGCCTGCGGAGGTTGCTGGATGAGTTTATCAATGTCTCGGACCCAGCGCGGGCCGAGGCGAACAAGCGGCTGCTTGATGAACTGGTGCCCGACCGGGTTCCGATGGACCTGCTGCTGAGTGTCCTGCGTCTGCTGCTGGAAGAGCGGGTGTCGATCCGCAACCTGCCCCTGATCCTGGAGGCGATCGCCGAGGCGCGATCGCTCGGCGCCCCCGAGGCGGTTTGCGAGCATGTGCGCCAAAGGCTCGGGTTTCAGCTTGTAGCAGAACTTAAACGCGACGACGGGACGATTCCGCTGATACAGCTTGCGCCGGAATGGGAAAAGATCTTTGCCGCCCATCAAATCGACAGCGACCGGGGTCTGCGCGATGTGGCCCTGCCGCCGGATCAATTCAGCCGCCTTGCCAATGGGTTGGCTGATCGGCTGAACCGGGTGGCGGAGACAGGCGCCTATCCGGCGCTGGTCACTTCGTCGTTGCGCCGCCGCTTCCTGCGCACCGTGATGGGGGCCAAGGGTCTGACAGCACCCGTGCTGTCCTACGAGGAAATCGGGATCGAGGCGCGTCCCGCCATGTTGGGCATGGTCCCGTCATGAATGACCTGCTGACCCAACTCACCGCCCTGACCGGCCAAACCGAGGCTTTCGTCTGGGCGGGTTTTCTGGTTTTCCTGCGAGTCGGCGCCGTGATGGCCTTGATGCCCGGCTTTGGCGAACAAAGCGTGCCGACACGGATCAAGCTGGTGCTGACCCTTGCCTTTACCGCCGTCGTGGCCCCCGCCGTGATGCCGGATATCGCCCCGACGCCCGCTTTCATCCTTCCGATTGCAACCGAAGTCGTTGCCGGTCTGGCCCTCGGCATCGGCTTGCGGCTGTTCATCATGGCCCTGCAAATGGCCGGGGCGATGATTGCGCAAGCGACCTCGCTGGCCCAGCTGTTCGGCGGCGTGGGGCCGGAACCGCAACCGGCGATCGCGAACCTGCTGGTCATGGCAGGGCTTGCGCTGGCGATGATGGCGGGGTTGCACGTCCGCGCGGCCGAGCTGCTGATCCTGTCGTATGACGTGATGCCCGCCGGTCGCCTGCCTGATGCGGCGGATATGGCAGATTGGGGTCTTTCGCAAATTTCCCATGCCTTTGCGCTGGCCTTTACGCTTGCCGCGCCTTTCACGATCGCGGCCCTGATTTACAACGTCGCCCTTGGGGTCATCAACCGTGCGATGCCACAACTGATGGTGTCCTTTGTCGGAGCGCCTGCCCTGACGGCGGGCGGGCTGGTCCTGCTCGCCATCGTGGCGCCGCTTGCCTTGGCCATCTGGCTCGATCAGTTTCAGGATTTCCTCAACGCCCCCTTCGCCACCGCCCCATGAGCGATCAGGACCCCTCAGACAAGGAACATGCTCCGACCCAAAAGCGGCTCGATGACGCTCGCAAACGGGGCGAGGTTCCCAAGTCGGCAGAGTTGATCACCGCGGCTGGTTACGGCGGCCTTCTGATCGCGGGTCTGGTCACCGGGGGGGCGGCGCTGCGGGCGGCGGGTCAGACGGGGGCGGTCCTTCTCGATCAGGCCGACCGCATGGCCCCGATGATGTTTGACAGCGCCCGCGCGCCGAGTGGCGGCATGTTCATGGCGTATGCGACCGCGCTGGCGTCGCTGTTCCTCTTGCCGATGGCGGCGGCGTTGCTGTGTGTCGTGGCGCAGCGCGCATTGGTGTTTGCCCCTGAAAAGCTGGCCCCGAAATGGTCGCGCCTGTCGCCGTTCGCCAATGCCAAACAGAAGTTCGGGCGGGAAGGGTTGTTCGAGTTCGCGCAAAGTGCGGGCAAGCTGCTGATCGTCGGCGTGCTGCTGGCAGTCTTTCTGACCTTTCACGCGGACGGCCTGATGAACAGCCTCCAGATGACTCCGGGCCAGTCCACGACGCTGATGGTAGAAATTCTGATGGATTTCCTGTTCGTCATTCTGTTGATTGCGGTAATATTCGGCGGTGTCGATTTCATCTGGCAAAGCACCCAACACCTTTACCGCAACCGGATGTCTCGTCAGGAACTTATGGATGAGATGAAGGATGCGGAGGGCGATCCGTATATGAAGGCGCATCGGCGGCAGCGCGGGTATGACATTGCGAACAACCGAATGTTGCTCGACGTAGGCCGCGCTGATGTGATCATCGTCAACCCGACGCACTATGCCGTGGCCCTGAAATGGCAGCGGGCCGATCGGACTGCGCCTGTTTGTCTTGCCAAGGGCACCGATGAAATCGCGGCCCGCATCCGGAAACGCGCGGCGGAGGTGGGGATCCCGGTGCACTCTGACCCGCCGACTGCCCGCGCCCTGCACGCCACTGTCGAGATCGGTCAGCAGATAAGCCCCGAACATTACGCCGCCGTCGCAGCCGCCATCCGTTTTGCCGAGTCGATGCGCAGACGGGCCTGGAAGGTCAACAGATGACGGATGCACGCAAGAATATCGCTATTCTGCAATCCCTTAGTCAGATGGTGCTGGACTCGCGGCTTGCCACATTGCGCAACGCGGCGGATGCCCGTGCGGCCAGTCTGGACCGGCTGGCCGACCTCAGCCATTCTCCGGTTGCAACCGAACTTCCCGAACTTGCGGCCATCGAGGTAGCGATGCGGTATCACCGCTGGGCAGACCAGAAACGGGCAGAAATCAACCTGACGCTGGCCCGCCAGACGGCGACCTGGCTGGATGCACGGGCAGAGGCCAGGACGGCCTTTGGCAAGACCGAGGCGCTGAAAGGCGTCATGCGCAAGCTGTCCTGACGTCGGAATACCCCGTAACCCTGATCCTTTGCGGGGCCGGCATCGGTCGGCTTTTGCACAAAAGCCGACGACCCATACCGCCAAACCGGCGTCGGCCATCCGTCTGATAAACGTAGGGCATCCGTTACGTCAGCGTTGGCCGTGCGTTCAGGCCAGCGTTAGGCAGTCCAGACCTGTTGCAGCGTCCAGTCCGGCCCCAGATGCACCATGCGGGCGGGTTGTCCGGGGTGCAGGCGGCCTGTGCTTGATCCGATCAGATCGGCGGGGATGCGGGTCGCCATGGCCAGCGCGCGGTCAGGGGCGATGCAAAGGGTACGGATCAGATAGGCGATGGCTTGCGGCAGGCTCAGGTCGGCTCCGGCCAGAGTGCCGTCGGCCAGGGTCAGCCGCCCGTCCCGGCGCAGAATCTGCCGCTTCCCCAGCGTGAAGCCTGTCAGATCGGTTCCCGCCACGGCCATCGCATCGGACACCAGAAACAACCAGTCGTTTCGCGCGGTCAGTGCGGTCCGCAGGGTTGCCGGATGGATATGCACCCCATCGGCGATGATCCCGGCATGGATGGTCCCGCCCAGCACCGCGCCCACCAGACCGGGTTCGCGATTGGTCAGTTGACTCATCGCGTTGAACAGGTGGGTGGCGCAACTTGCCCCGGCGTCGATGGCGGCCTGTGCCTGATCATAGGTGCATTCGGCGTGGCCGAGGCTGACCGTCACGCCGGATTGGGTAAGCCGCGCGATCTGCGCCGGGGTGGCGGCGGCGGGGGCAAGGGTGACCATCAGGGCGGGCAGGCTCGCGGCAGCGTCGCAAAGTTGGGCGAGGTCAGCGTCGGTCATCGGGCGGATCCGGGCAGGGTCATGCGCGCCATGACGGCGGGGGTCCACGTGCGGGCCTTCCAGATGCAGGCCCAGAAAGCCAGGGATTTTGGCGCGGGCGACGGCGATGCCTGCGGCAATGACTGTGGCGGTTGCGGCGGGGGTGTCGGTGATCAGCGTCGGCAGGATGCCGGTGGCCCCAAGGCTGGCGTGGGCGGTGATGATCCGGGTCAGGCGGGTGACATCCGCCGCCCCGTCGAGCATGATCCCATCGCCACCGTTGACCTGTAGATCAATCAGACCGGGGGCAATCGTGCCGCCGTCAAGCCTGACGTGCGGGCCTTCAGGCGCGTCGGATTCGGGGAGGATTGCGGCGACCAAACCGTTTTCGACCACCAAAGCATGGCCGTGCAGCATCCGTTGTCCGTCGAAAATCGCCGCTCCGGTGTAGGTCTGGCGAGTCATAGCGTTTGCGTCACCTTGCGCAGGTAGGGGGGTGTGTCGGGATCGAAGCCGCGTCGGCGGGCGAGGGTTTCGACGAAGGCGTAAAAGCTGACCGCGTTGACCAAGGGGGCGAGCAGGGGGTGCAGGTCGGTGACGGCGGGCAGGATCGTACAGCCGCGCGCCTCGACGCCAGTGATGAACACATCGGCCCCCTGCATGGCCAGCCGTTCGGCGGTGGCCGCGATCTGGACTTGTGCGGCATCGTCCACGGCGAGCGCCAGCACGGGAAACCGGTCCTGAACGATGGCCGAGGGGCCATGCAGCACCTCTGCCGCCGAAAAGCTTTCGGCGTGCAGCCCGCAGGTTTCCTTCAGCTTCAACGCCATTTCGGCGGCGATGGCAAAACCGGGGCCTCGGCCAAGGACAAAGGCCTGCTGCGCGCGCGACAGGCGGTCGGACAGGGGCGACCAGTCCATCATCAGGGCGCGGGCAAAGGCGTCGGGCAGGGTGGCAACCGCGTGGCGCAGGGCGGCGTCGTCTTGCCATTCGGCAAGCAGGGCAAGGCCCGCGACAACAGAACTGACAAAGGTCTTGGTTGCTGCGACGCTGTGTTCTTCGCCCGCCGCCAACGGCAGACAATGGGCGGCGGCCTGCGCCATAGGCGAATCGGCAAAGTTGGTGATCGCGATGGTCAGTGCGCAGCCTGCCTTGGCCGTGTCGGTCAACGCCACGATGTCAGGGCTTTTGCCCGATTGCGAGATGCCGATGCAGGCAGCGCCGCTCAGCCGCAGGGGGCGGCCATAGATCGAAGCGATCGACGGGCCGACCGAGGCCACCGGGATGCCGGCCATCAGTTCGACCGCGTATTTGAGATAAGTCGCGGCATGGTCGGACGATCCGCGCGCGACGGTGACGATCAGGGAGGGGTCCACATTGCGCATCGCAGCGGCAGCGGCTTGAACGGCTTCCGCGCTTTCAGTCAGGAAACGGCGGGTGGCAGCGGGGATTTCGGCCACCTCACGGGCCATATGGGTTTGGGTCACGGGGGGGGCCCTTGCTCTTCGGGGTCGATCTGGAGTTCGGCGGCGAAGTCATAGGTGTCGCCGCGATAGATCGACCGGGTGAATTCGACGACAGCACCGGAGGGCAGATAGGAAATCCGCTCGATCCGAAGGGCGGCTGCCCCCTGAGGAACGTCCAGAAGGTCGGCGTCGCGTTTGCCGAGATTCGCCGCCGAAATCCGCTGCACCGCGCGAACCGGGCGCAGGCCGCGTGCCGAAAGGAAGGCGTAGAGCGAACGTTCGACCGAAGTCGGATCGGGCAGGATCGTGGTGGACAGCGACGCGCGCTCGATCGCCATGGGTTGACCGTCGGCGTTGCGCACACGCTCTAGCCGGGCCACGCGGTCTTGGGCGGCAAGGCCCAGCGCCATGACTTCCTCTGGGGTCGGCAGGAACAACCCGCGTTCCAGCCAGACCGATTCCGACTGCAAGCCCCGCCGGGCCATATCTTCGGTGAAAGAGGTCAGGCGGGACAACGATTGCTGCACGCGGCCCCGGCGCGGCGCGATGTACGAACCGGAGCCTTGTTTCTGCACCACCGCCCCGGCATGGGCCAGCGCGCTGATCGCCTTGCGGACGGTGACGCGCGACAGGTCGGTCAGCGTCGCAATCTCGCGTTCGGGGGGCAGGGGGGTGTCGGGGGCCAGAAAGCCGCTGTCGATGCCTTGCTCGATGCGGCGGCGCAGTTGAACATACAACGGCCCTGCGGCAGAGTTCAGCCAATGTTCGGGGCGCAAATAGTCGGCGACGTTCATGGGATTTGCCTTGCCGCAAGGGCCAGCGCGCCGTCCAGGGCGGTGCCTTTGGGCGGAATGGTGTCGATATTCAGCCAGCGGGCATAGGCGGGGCCAAGGCCGCCGGTCAGGCACAAAGGCTCGTCGGTCTGCCAGCCGGTGACGGTCAGCGCGGCGCGGATGTAGGCTGCGCCTTCCTGCATCAATCGGACGCCCAGCGGATCGCCTGCGTCGCCCGCCGCCACGACATCGCGGGCAAAACGGGCGTAGTCCGAGGGTTGCGAGGTTAGCGAGAACTGCACGATCTGCCCCGGATCGCCGCCATGATTGCGCAGGATCGCGCGGGACAGGTCGGTGTGGGGGGTGAAGCCGTCGACTGCCAGCATCACCTGTACCAGACAGCGGCGCATTAGCCAGGCACCTGACGCCTGATCGCCGATGTGAAACCCCCAACCGCCGACGCCATGGATGCGCCCCGCCACCTGGCGTCCGATGAACGATCCGGTGCCGATCGCCGCCACCGCGCCGTCCGCCTCGCCCAAAGCGCCTGCGATGGTGGTGGGGCGGTCGTCGGTGACGGTCGCGGCAGGGAAGGGAAGGGCGGCTGCGACCTGCGCCGCGATGGTGTCGTTCATCACCCCGGCAAGGCCAAGGTGGGCATGGGCCCCCGCGATGCGGGACGGGGGCAGGTCGGACAACAGGGCGAGTTCGGCCAAGGCCGCATTGATCGTGGTCAGTGCCGCCTCGAAATCGGTCGACACATTGGCCGGGCCTAGCTGCACATCATGGCGTGGACCGTCAGGCCCCACGCGCAAGCCGGCTCGGCAGGAGGTGCCGCCGCCGTCTACGCCGATCAGGAGGGGAATGGTGTGTGCCATGTAGATACCTTTAGAATACCTTTAGTTCCTTGAAAAGCGTTTCTTTGGCGGGCCGCCGCCAAGCAGGTGCTTGGTTCGCGATAACGACCGGTCTGGAAAGATTGCATTGGACAAGAGGTATTGGATAGGTATTTGTGGTGTATCAAAGGAGACTCGAATGTCGCTGCCCGTGACGGAACGCCTGCACCCGGCTGCCAAGGGGTTGGATACGCTGCCTGCGGCGGCGGTGCTGGAGCATCTGCTGGCCGGACAGGCGGCGGCGGTGCAAGTGGTGGCATCTGCCCTGCCGCAGATCAAGGCGGGGGCCGCGCTGATGGCGCAGGCGCTTCGCGGGGAAGGGCGGCTGGTCTATGCGGGGGCCGGGTCGTCGGCGCTGATGGCGGTGGCGGACGGGATGGAATTGCAGGGCACCTTCGGGGTCGATCCGTCGCGGGTTCTGTTGCTGATGGCGGGCGGGTTGCCGGTGGATGCGCGAATGCCGGGCGATACCGAGGATGACGCGGGCGAGGGTGCGCGCGCGGCGCGGGTCTTGCGGGCGGGTGATGTGGTGATCGCCGTCACGGCCTCGGGGCGCACCCCCTTTGCGCTGGCCGTGGCGCAGGCGGCGCGAGGGGTTGGGGCGCGGGTGATCGGGATTGCCAATGCCCCGTCCGCGCCGTTGTTCGATCATGCCGACATTGCGATTTGCCTGCCGACCCCGCCAGAAGTGCTGGCCGGGTCGACCCGGATGGGCGCGGGCACGGCGCAGAAGGTGGCGCTGAACATGATGTCGACGCTGATGGGCTCGATGCTGGGTCCGGTGCATGATGGGATGATGGTCGGCGTGATCGCCGACAATGACAAACTGCGCGGGCGGGCGGCGGGGATGGTCGCGACCATCGCGCAGGTAGACGCGGCCGTGGCGGCGGCTGCGTTGCATGCGGCGGCGGGCGCGGTGAAGCCGGCCGTGCTGATCGCGCTTGGGGAAGACGCTGACAAGGCGCGCACTTTGTTGCAGGATACGGCAGGACATCTGCGCGCCGCGATGGCGCGGGTTCGCAAAACCGGTGCGTGACGCCGGATGAAATCAACCAACGGGAGCTTACCATGACCAAGACCAAATTGACGGGGTTGCTGCTGAGCAGCACTTTGCTGGCCGGGGCGGCAGCGGCGCAGGATGTCACGCTGACCATCGAATCCTGGCGCAACGATGACCTGCTGATCTGGCAGGACACCATCATTCCTGCGTTCGAGGCCGAAAACCCCGGCATCAAGGTGGTGTTCGCGCCAACCGCCCCTGCCGAGTACAACGCGATTCTGAACTCCAAGCTGGACGCTGGGTCGGCGGGCGATCTGATCACCTGCCGCCCGTTCGATGCGTCGCTTGAGTTGTACAGCACCGGCAAGCTGGCCGACCTGACGTCGCTTGCGTCGATGGCGAACTTCTCGCCGGTCGCGAAATCGGCCTGGCAAACCGATGACGGGGCGGCGACGTTCTGTGTGCCGATGGCAAGTGTGATCCACGGCTTCATCTATAACAAGGACGCCTTCGACGCGCTGGGCATTGCGGTTCCCGCGACCGAAGCCGAGTTCTTTGCGGCGCTGGACAAGATCAAGGCCGATGGCACCTATATTCCGCTGGCGATGGGCACCAACGATCAGTGGGAAGCCGCAACGATGGGCTATAACAACATCGGGCCGACCTATTGGAAGGGTGAAGAGGGTCGTCTGGCGCTGATCAAGGGCGAACAGAAGTTGAGCGATGCGGGCTGGGTGGCGCCGTTTGCTGTGTTGGCCAGGTGGAAGGACTACCTCGGCGACGGGTTCGAGGCGCAGACTTATCCGGACAGTCAGAACCTGTTCACGCTCGGCCGGGCTGCGGTCTATCCGGCTGGATCGTGGGAGATATCGGGCTTCAACGCACAGGCGGATTTCGCAATGGGGGCCTTTGCGCCGCCGGTCGTGACTGCGGGGGATACCTGCTATATCTCGGACCATACCGACATCGCGTTGGGGATGAACGCCGCGACGCCGAACCCCGAGCAGACCAAGGTGTTTCTGGATTGGGTCGGCTCGCCTGCGTTCGCCACGCTGTACGCCAACGCCCTGCCCGGATTCTTCAGCCTGAACTCGACGCCTGTGACGATGGCCGACCCCTTGGCGCAGGAGTTTG